>NZ_JARXYR010000002.1:905000-1214994 GCF_029893635.1 Variovorax sp. TBS-050B
ACTGGCCCCGGTCATCGCGCTGCGTGACCTGTATCTGTCGGGCGCGGAGGGGCTGGATCTCGACGCCCTTCAGTCCCAGATCGAAGCTTTCGACGCCTGGAACTGGGAGCAACGGGTGGAGGAGACGCTGCACCGGCTCCACCTCGACCGCAACGCCCGCGTCGGCTCGCTTTCGGGCGGGACGCGCAAGCGCGTGGCACTGGCCCAGGCGCTGGTGGCCGCACCGGACGTTCTCTTGCTGGACGAGCCCACCAACCACCTGGACCTGGACTCGATCGAGTGGCTGGAGCAGTTGCTGATCGATTTCAAGGGCAGCGTGGTCACCGTCACCCACGACCGGAGCTTCCTGAACCGCGTCGCCACCCGGATCGTGGAGCTCGACCGCGGCAAGTTGAACTCCTACCCCGGCAACTTCGAACAGTATCTGGTGCAGAAGGAAGAGCAGCTCGCCCAGGAGGCGGTGATCAACGCCAAGGCCGACAAGCTGCTGGCCCAGGAAGAGATCTGGATCCGCAAGGGCGTGGAAGCGCGGCGCACGCGCAGCCAGAGCCGCATCAGCCGCCTCGAAGCGCTGCGCGCCAGCCGTGCGTCCCGGCGCGAGGTGCAGGGCAGCGTCAACATGGACGTCGCCGCGGGGCAGTCGAGCGGCAAGATCGTGGCCGAGCTCACCGAGGCGAGCAAGTCCTTCGGCGAGAAGACGGTGATCCGCAAGTTCACGGGCACCATCCTGCGCGGCGACAAGATCGGCCTGCTGGGCCCGAACGGCGCGGGCAAGACCACGCTGCTCAAGCTGATCCTCGGCGAGATCGAGCCGGACAGCGGCAAGATCCGCCGCGGCACCAACCTGCAGGTGGCGTATTTCGACCAGATGCGCGACAAGCTGGACCTCGACGCCACGCTGGAGGACTTCATCAGCCCCGGCAGCGAATGGATCGAGATCGGCAGCCAGCGCAAGCATGTGAAGAGCTACCTTTCCGACTTCCTCTTCTCGCCCGCGCGCGCCAACTCGCCGGTCCGCTCGCTCAGCGGCGGCGAACGCAACCGGCTGCTGCTGGCCCGCCTGTTCGCGCGGCCGGCCAACGTGCTGGTGCTCGACGAGCCGACCAACGACCTCGACATCGACACCCTGGAACTGCTCGAATCGCTCCTGCAGGATTACGACGGCACCGTCTTCCTGGTCAGCCACGACCGCACCTTCCTGGACAACGTGGTGACCGGCACGATCGCCTTCGAGGGCGACGGCCACTGGCGCGAGTACGAAGGCAGCGTGCAGGACTGGCTGATCCAGTCCAAGCGCGCCCGCGAGATCGCCGAGCAGCGCCAGGCCGCGAGCGCGCCGCCGCCGGCAGCGCCCGCGGCGGCCCCGGCCCCCGTCGCCGCCGCGCCCGCCGGCGCCGCGCGGAAGAAGCTCAGCTACAAGGAGCAGCGCGAACTCGACGCCCTGCCGGCGCTGATCGAGGCCCTCGAAGCCGAGCAGAAGCGCATCGGCGAGATGCTCGAGCTCGACGGCGGTGCGATCTACGCCACCGACGCGTCCCGCGCCGCCGAACTGAGCCAGCGCCACGCCCAGATCGACGACGAGCTGCTGGCTGCGCTGGAACGCCAGGAAGCGCTGCAGGTCAGGCCTTAGTTCTACATTCCATCCATCCCGCTGTCTGACGCGCGGACAGCGCCGACTAGGCTATACAGGCGGCTTCCAAGCTCTGGGAAGCAGCATGTCATCGATCTACGCGTTCTTCGGCCGCTCCGTGGCGCTGCTGGCCCTCGTGCTGCAAGGCGCCTGCGCGGAACTGCCGCAGCATGTGGACCGGCCGGTCTCCACCGCCATCGCCGCACCGGGCGGCACGGCGCTCGAGGCCTTGATCCAGCAGCGGCGCAGGGCCGACGGCGCGCGTTTCGAGTCGGGTTTCTTGCTGCTCGGCGGCCCTCCGGCGGCCTATGGAAGCCGGCTCGCGCTGATCGAGGGTGCGCAGAAGACCCTGGACCTGCAGTACTACACCATCCATGCCGACGCCAGCACCGCCCGGCTGCTGCGCGGCATCCGGGCGGCGGCCGAGCGCGGCGTCCGCGTGCGCATCCTGCTGGACGACTTCCACACCACCGGCCGCGACACCATGGTCCTCGCGCTCGCCTTCGTGCCGAACGTCGAGATGCGGCTGTTCAACCCGCTGGCCGGCAACCGCGACTCCTCGCTCGCGCGCATGATCAATTCGATCGGCGACGCCTCGCGCATCCAGCAGCGGATGCACAACAAGCTCTTCCTCGCCGACAACGTGCTCGGCGTGACCGGCGGCCGGAATCTCGGCGACGCCTATTTCGGCAACGCGCCCAAGGGCAACTTCATCGACGTCGACATCCTCGCGGCCGGCCCGATCGTGCGCGACCTCTCGCGCAGCTTCGACAGCTACTGGAACAACGAGCGCGCCTATCCCGTGCAGTCGCTGCTCAAGCCCCAGGAACTGCAGGAGATCCGCGAACGCGCCCGCAAGGCCGACCAGGAACTGACCGACGAAGCCGCTCGCGCACAGAACGCCCCGCCCGGGCCCCCGCCATCCACGACGGCCGACGGCGAGCAGAAGGCCGGCGCCGCGCCGACACCGGCGCAACTGGCACGCGCCTGGGACGAGAAGCCGCTCGATCTGCGCACCGCCCGCTTCGTCTGGGCGCCCGCGGTGATGCTTGCCGACCAGCCCGGAAAGATCCCGGCCGACAGGGGCCCGGAGAAGACCAAGGCGCCGGGCCTGGTGGTGAGCCAGCCCGGCGATGCCGCGGAATCGTCGCCGCGCGCGGCGGCGCTGCAGGTGAGCTCCGACATCGCCGCCGGCAGCGAGACCGTGGTCGAGGGATTGCTGCAGCTGATCGCCCAGGCGCGCAGCGACCTGCTCATCATCTCGCCCTATTTCGTGCCCGGCCCGGACATGAAGCTGGCCTTCGCGACGGCCAAGCGCCGCGGGGTGCGCATCCGTGTGCTGACCAATTCGCTCGCGTCCAACGATGCGCCGGTGGCGCACGTGGGCTATGCCCGCCACCGCGAGGAACTGCTGCGGATCGGCGTCGAGCTTTACGAGCTGCGCAGCGAGCAGGCCACCGTCGGCAATGCCTTCGGCTCGACGGGCAGCGGCGACGTGGGCGCGTCGCGCTCGATGCTGCATTCGAAAGTGCTGGTGATGGACGGCCGGCTGCTGGTGGTCGGCTCGATGAACCTCGACCTGCGTTCGCAGCTGCAGAACACCGAGATCGCGCTGCTCGTGCGCAGCGGCGAACTCTCCCGCGCGGCATCCGCGCAGATCGAGCGCGGCATGCGCGAGGGCTCGTGGCGCGTGGAACTCGACAAGAAGAAGCGCTCGCTGGTCTGGCGCGCGCCCGAAGGCAGCAATCTCCAGGACACCGGCACCGAGCCCGACGCCAGCCTCACGCTGCGCCTGCTGCTGCGGCTGTTCGGGCCGCTGGCGCCGGACCAGCTGCTCTAGGCGCCCTCAGTGCTTGTGCTGGTGGGCCGGCGCGGCCGCGTCGCCGCCGTCCGGCGCGCCCACCGGCAGCTTCAGGTCGAGCGAGGTCTTCCGGCCCTTCGCGTCCTCGAAGCTGAGCGTGACCGGCACCGTCGCGCCCTTGGTGAGCGCCTGCTTCAGGTCCATCATCATCACGTGGTAGCCGCCCGGCTTGAGTTCCACGGTCTGTCCGGCCGGCAGGTCGAGGCCGCGCGGCAGCTCGCGCATCCGCATGGTGTCGCCCTCCATCTTCATCTCGTGGATCTCGGCCACGCCCGCGGCCGGCGTCGAGATGCCGACCAGCTTGCCGCCGGTGGGCGCGGTCAGCTTCATGAAGGCACCGGTGCCGCTCTGGCCCGGCACCGACGGGCGGACCCAGGCGTCGCGCACGTCGACCGTGGCCACGCCCTGCGCCACCACGTCGAGCCGCGCCGCCGGCGTCTTGAGGCCGGCGGTCGAATTGCCCGTCGCCGGCACTTCGGCCCAGTCGACGCGGCCCACGTCGCAGTCCTGCTGCACCTTGAACCACAGCGTTCCCGGCGTGCTCGGGACCTTGCCGCGCAGCACGAACTCGGCGCGCTCGCCGGCGGGCAGCGCCGTCTGCGGGCTTTCGGCCGTCCAGCGCACCTCGCCGTCGCCGGCGTTCTTCTGGACATCGAGCTTCCAGCCCTTGCGCGCCTGCGCGTCGCTCAGGATGAAGCCCTTGGGCAGCCGCACGGCCAGCCCGGTGGTGGCCTTCGCGCCCTCGCAGGCGTGGCCCACGCGGAAGGCGGCGTCATAGTCGCTGCCGACGGTGACGCCGCCGCGCGGCAAGCTGACGTGGGCGCAGGCGGCCGCGGTGCCGGCAAGCAGGACGGAGGCCGCGGCCGTCTTGAAGGTGGTGTGCAGTGGGCTCATGGGAACTCCTCGAGGGAAAAGCGGAAGCAAAAAGATCGGAATCGGGTTCACCTGCGGTCGGGCGCGCAGGTGGGGTCGTCGCGCGCCGGGGCGGAGGGCCCGCGCCGGTCTTGCGTCTAGAAAAGCGGAGCCGGGGACGGCGCCGCCGTCCTCAGACGGGGCGCACGGCCCGGAACAAGGCCGGAGGCCCGCGCGCCGGCAGCGGTGCCGCGCTGGCCGTGGCGAAGTGCACGGCCGGGATGGGCCGGGCCACGCGGCCCGTCGGCAGGGGATGTTCGAAGGAAGACGCGGCCGGCGCGGGCGGCGGCGCCCCGGTCAGCAGGCACAGCGGGCAATCGAGATGCGAGGCGCCCAGCTCCTCCAGGCCGTCGTCGGTCTGAACCACGACCTTGACCGCACCGGCGCTGGCGCACACCAGCTCCACGGCCTGCGGATGCACGATCGGCGAGGCCGCCGCCGCGCCGATCGACAGCACGAACCACAGCAGCACCCAGCGGCCGAACAGGCCGGGCAAGCGGGTGTGGTTTCGCGGCAGATGCATGGCGTTGGCGATTATCGGCGCTGTTTGCTCTTCGATGCCGTGGTGCGCGCCGCAGGCTTGGCGCTCGCCGCCGGCCGGCTGCCGGTCTTCGCCGCGGCCTTCGCGCCGGACGGCCGGGCGGTGGTGGAAGCCTTGGCACCGCGCGCATTCCGCGCCGTCGACGGCGCCGCGCGGCCGCCCTTCGCGCTCCGCCCGGCCGGGGCCGCGCGCGAGGCCGCGGCCGGTGGCGGCGCGGCCGGCAGGGCGGCGGCGGGTTGCGCCACCAGCGGCACCGCCGCCACCTTGAATCCGCGCGCCGCGAGGATCGCCGGCAGGCCCTGCGGCCCGACCATGTGCAGCGCGCCGACGGCCGCGAACACGCGCTTGCCGCCGGCGTGCATGCGCTCGATGCCGTCCGCGAGCCCCGGGTTGCGGTCGTCCAGCAGGCGCTTCATGAGCCGCTGCTCGGCGGGCGTTTGGAGGCAGTTGCACCATTCGGGGTAGCGGGCCAGTTTGTCCACGTCGCCGCGTGCCCAGATGTGGGCGAGCTCCTTCATCTGCGTGCGCAGCTGGCCCGACTCGAGTTCGCTGAGCGTCGCGTCGATCTGCTCCGCCTCCTCGGCTTCGGAGCCGCCGGTCAGCATCTGCAGCTGCGCAGCGGCGGTCTCGAGCGCGAACACCGGCTTGCCGCTGTTGCGCGCGGCCACGGCCATCGATTCGTCGGCGCCGAACTCCGGATACAGGCCGTCGGCGCGCGCCACCAGCCCCGCCAGCGCCATCACCTGCAGGATCGGCTGCAGCCCGTTCGCCTTGCCGGGCTCCACGCAGGCGGCTTCGTTCTGGCGCGCGAGGCGCCGCGCGCGCTCGCCGCTGAGGAGGCGCGCCACCACCGCGGGATCGGCGGGCTGCGTCAGCGGGCGCATCGCGGCCTGGTCGCGCACGTCCAGTTCGAGCGCCAGCGCATCGCTCTGCTCGAGCGCGTTCTGCACCGTCGGGCCGGGACGGACCCATTCGGCGCGGCCGACGTGGATGGTGCCGTAGAGCCAGGAGGTGCGGCCGTCGCGCTCGGCGCGCCAGAGCAGCCCGCGGTCCACCGCGTTCCACTGGCCCACCGCCGCTCCGGGCTTGCCCAGGCTCGCGATGGCCGACGGCGGGCAGGCGGCGTGCACCGCCAGCGCGAAGACGGAACAGACGCCCGCCACGACGAGGCGCGGCAGACGAAGAAGAAGAAAAGAGGGGCGCGTGCGCGCCTTCGCACCGACGTCGCGCTTCGGCGCAACCAGGATCCGGAGTATCCGCAAGGCTTGCTCCATGATGAAAGAAAGTCCGGCATTCTCACAGCACCGCTCTCCATAATCCGGAACATGCAAAGCATCTTCCATCTTGCCTTCCACGTCCGCGATCTCGACGCGGCCCGCCGCTTCTACGGCGACGTGCTCGGCTGCGCCGAAGGCCGCAGCACCGACACCTGGGTCGACTTCGACTTCTTCGGCCACCAGATCTCGCTGCATCTCGGCGAACCCTTCGCCACCACGCGCACCGGCCAGGTGGGCAGCGCGCTGGTGCCGATGCCGCATTTCGGCATCGTGCTCGAACTGCCCGACTGGCAGGCGCTGGCCGCGCGGCTGCAGGCCGCGAACACCGCCTTCGTGCTCGAGCCGCAGGTGCGCTTCGAGGGCCAGCCCGGCGAGCAGTGGACGATGTTCTTCTGCGATCCCTTCGGCAACCCGATAGAGGTCAAGGGCTTCCGCTCGCTCGCCGCGCTCTACGACAAATGACCCTCCCGCACCGGGCCGCCCGCCAGCGCCCCGCCGCCCCGGCGGGGGCGGGCGGCGCCGCGTCCCGCATGGCCGCGGCCGCGCTTGCCGCCGGGCTCTGGCTCTTGGCGCCCGGCGCGGTCCAGGCGGCCGTGCTCGATTGCGAACTCAACGGCCGCAGCGTGAACCCGTCGGACGGCGGCAGCACCGCCGGCAAGACCGGCCTGATGCGCTGCAGGCACCGCGACACCGGCGAGCTGCAGCGCGAGCAGCAACTGCAGAACGGCGTCTTCATGGGGCTGGTGCGCTTCTACGAGAAGGGCAAGCTGGCGCGCGAGCACATCGTCAATGCCGCCGGCAACATCCACGGCCCCGCGCGCGAGTTCGCCCCCAACGGCCGCGTGGTGCGCGAGGCGGTCTACGACGACGGGCAGGAGCGCGGCCTAGTGCGCAGCTTCTATCCCGGCGGCCAGCTGCGGCGCGCGACCTTCTATCCGGCCCTCGGCACCGACCGGCCCTTCGTCGAATTCACCGAGCGCGGGCAGCTGTCGGGCCTGCGCTGCGGCGAGGCCCCGATGCTCGCGCCCGCGGTCGACGACGCCAAGCTCTGCGGCTTCGTCGGCGGGCCCTCGCAGGTGGAGCTTTTCGATGCGCGCGGCATCCTGCGCTCGCGGCTGTCGTACCTCGCGGGCAAGCGCGTGCGTTCGCAGAGCTTCTACGACAACGGCAAGCCCTCGGTGCAGGACGAGATCGCCGGCAACCAGCGCACCGAGCGCCATTTCTCCTCCGAAGGCGTGAAGCGGCGCGAAACCGTGTGGCTGCTGCTCGAGCGCAGCGCGGTCAAGCAGCGCGAGCAGGAATTCTCCGAACGGGGCACGCTGATCCGCGACCAGCGCTGGAACAGCGCCGGCATGCCGATCGGCGACGACAGCTACTACCTCAACGGCCAGCCCCGCGCCAAGTCGGCCTACAGCGGCAGCGGCGAAGCGCGCACGGTCGAGATCACCGAGTTCTACGACAGCGGCGAACGCGCCGCCAAGGGACGCTTCAAGGCCGCCGTGCGCGGCCGGCAGGTGCCGATCGGCACCCACCAGCGCTTCAGCGAAAAAGGCACGCTGCTGGCGGAATCGATCTTCGACGCCAACGGCCGCATCACCCGCGAGCGCAGCTGGGACGAGAACGGCGAGCTCCTGAGCGACGACGAGGTCTTCGAGGACGGCTCGCGCAAGGCCTTCGTGCAATGACCTGGGCGGCCGGTCCGGCCGCGGCCTGATCAGTCCAGCTTGATGCCGGTCTGCTTGATGATCGGCCCCCAGCGGCGCGATTCCGCGCGCGAGAGCGCCGCGAACTGCTCGGGCGTGCCGGGCATCGCCTCCATGCCGAAGTCCTCGAAGCGCTTCTGCACCTGCGGGTTGCCGAAGGCGCGGTTGAGTTCGCCGTTGAGCCGGGCCACGACCGCGGGCGGCATGCCGGCCGGGCCGAGCACGCCCTGGAACGCGAACACCTCCGAATTCGACACGCCCACCTCGGCGAGCGTCGGCACCTCGGGCAGTTGCCTGCTGCGCGCGCCCGAGCCGATGGCCAGCACGCGCACCTTGTTGCCCTTCATGATCGGCAGGCCCGAGGCCAAGTCGAGGAACATGCAGGGCACCTGGCCACCCATCACGTCGGCCATGGCCGGCGCGGCGCCACGGTAGGGAATGTGGGTGATGAAGGTGCCGGTGCGCACCTTGAACATCTCCATCGCGAGGTGGTGCGGCGAGCCGTTGCCGGGCGAGGCGTAGTTGACCTTGCCCGGGTTGGCCTTCACGTAGGCCAGGAACTCCTTGAAGTTCTTCGCCGGGAAGTCGGGATGCACCACGAGCGCGAGCGGGAACTTGCCGATGGCGCCGATGTAGCTGAAGTCCTTTTCGGGATTGAACGGCAGCTTGCCGAACAGGTGTTCGTTGAAGGCCAGCACGGCGTTGTCGGCCGACAGCACGGTGTAGCCGTCGGGCTTGCTCTTGGCGACGAGGTCGGCGCCGATGTTGGTCGAGGCGCCGGGCCGGTTGTCGACGACGATCTGCTGGCCCAGCGCCTGGCGCATGGCCTCGGCCAGCGAGCGCGCGATCACGTCGGTGCCGCCGCCCGCGGGATAGGGCACGACCCAGCGGATCAGTTGCGAGGGATAGTCCTGCGCGCGGGCGAAGGGCGCGGCGGCCACGGCGGCG
The DNA here is from genome assembly GCF_029893635.1 of Variovorax sp. TBS-050B. NCBI lineage: Bacteria > Pseudomonadati > Pseudomonadota > Betaproteobacteria > Burkholderiales > Comamonadaceae > Variovorax > Variovorax sp. TBS-050B. The sequence goes on from NZ_JARXYR010000002.1 coordinate 913,873, forward strand.
CCCGAGGCGAGCGTGGCGAGAAGGGTGCGGCGGTCCATGAAACTCATCTCCAGTGTGTTATTCGGTTGCGGACAGCGATGGTACGGGCAGCGCGTCCAGCGCATCGGCGAGCGCGGCGCGGCAGCGCGCTTCGTCGCCGACCTGCTCGAACAGCAGCAGCGCCAGGCGCGCGAGGAACAGCGACTCGCGCTCGGCGCCGGCCTCGCTGATCGCACGCGCGCATTCGGCGTAGAGCCGGTCGCGCGCCTCCGGGGGAAGCGAAACGGTGGTCGTCATGCGGCGGTCTCCTCGAAAGCGGTGGTGTTGGCGCTGGCGACGGCGGCGCGCGCGAGCGCCCGCGGCAGCGCACCGGGCGGCACGCGGCGCCAGCGCGCGGCCACGTGGCCGTCGGGGCGCAGCAGGTAGACCGCGCCATCGCGCGCGCCGAGCGCCTCGAACACCGCAGGCTCGGCCCGCGCATCGGCTGCGCCGGCGCCGGGGGCTGCGATGGTGCGGACCACGAACGGCACGGCGCCGCGGCGGGCCCGTGCCAGTTCTTCGTCGGCAGGTGCTGCGGCCTCGCCGCCCGGCTGCAGCACCAGCAGCGTGAATGCGGGGGCGATCCAGTCGCTCAGGTGGCCCTCTGCGAGCGGCTGCTCGGGCATCGCCTCGCCGGGCAGCGGGCCGGCCGGGAGCGCATCGCCTTCGCTCGACAGCGGCGAATCGGCATAGCGCACCGCCTGCGTCTGGCGCGGATTGATCAGCTGCGCGATGCCGCGGTGCCGCTGCGACAGCGACAGCGCCGCCTCGCGCAGCAGGTCGAAGCCGCGCGACGGCGGCGACATGAACTCGGTGCTGCGCATCGCGTTCTCGGCATTGACGTGGAAGGCCGCGATGCGCTCGTGCGAGTACGCATCGAGCAGCGCCGCGTCGGACAGCCCGCGCGCCACGAAGGCAAGCTTCCACGCCAGGTTGTCCGCATCGTCGAAGCCCGAGTTGAGGCCGCGCACGCCGAAGATCGGCATCGCATGCGCCGCGTTGCCCGCGAACAGCACGCGGCCGTGCCTGTAGCTGTCGAGCGTCATCGCGCCGGCACGGTAGACCGAGGTCCAGACCGTCTTCCACGGCAGGTGGCCCTCGCCGATGGCGTCGAGGTGGCGCTGCACGAACGCCGCCACCGCGGCGGGCTGCAACGCCTCTTCGGTGCTCTGCCCGGCGCGCAGCTGGTAGTCGATGCGCCAGATGTCGTCGGGCTGGCGATGCATCAGCACGGTGGAGCCCGGGTTCCACGGCGGATCGAACCAGGCGCGCCGCTCGGTCGGATGGCTGCTGTGCAGCTCGATGTCGATGATCACGTAGCGGCCTTCGTACGCCGTGCCCTCGAGCGCGAGCCCCAGCGCCTTGCGCACGAAGCTCTGGCCGCCGTCGCAGGCGGCGAGCCACTGCGTCTGCAGCCGGTAGTCGCCCGCGGCGTTGCGCACGTCGAGCGTCACGCCGTCGCCGTCCTGCGCGAGGCCGGTGAGCTCGGTGCCCCAGCGCAGGTCCACCAGCCCGGGCGACGCCGCGTTGCGGCGCTCGATCTCGTCGAGCAGGTACTGCTCGATGTAGTACTGCTCGAGGTTGATCATCGGCGGCAGCTTCTGCCGCGCGTCGTGCGGCATCTCGAAGCGGAACACCTCCTCGGTCCTGTAGAAGCTGCGCCCGCCGGTCCATGGCAGGCCCTTGGCCAGGAAGGCCGGCAGCACGCCGAGCCGCTCCATGATCTCCAGGCTGCGGCGCGAGATGCAGGCCGCGCGGCTGCCGACGCAGACGGTGTCGTCGGCTTCGAGGATCACGCTGCGCACGCCGTGGTTCGCAAGCCCCAGCGCGAGCGCCATGCCCACCGGGCCGCCGCCGGCGATCACCACCGGATGGCGGCCCGCCTCGAGGCGCCCGGGGCCGAGCGTGGGCGTCCGCGCCGCATGGCGCGTGTAGCGGAAGGCGCCCACGGCGGGCGGGAGTTCGGTGTGCGGGTTCGTCATGCAGCGGGATTGTCCCGATGCCTGCCGGCGGCCGATGTCATAACTTCGTACGACGGAGTTACCCTAGCCGACGGCCCCGTTGCCGTCCAGTTGTCCATGAAGCGCTGGCGCATCCATCCCGCGGCCGACCACGCGATCGCCGCCGCCATCGTCGGCGACGTGCTCGCGGGCATCGGCACGCCGCATCTCGCGGGCAGTTGCCTCTCGGCCATGCAGCGCGTGATGCCCGTCACCTTCTGCACCGTGTTCGCGGTCGACGTCACCGGCCGCATCGAGGCGGTCTCTGCCGCCAGCAGCTACGGCACCACGGCCGAGCGCACGGCCGAACGCTACGTGGCGCAGCGCTTCGACCTGCTCGATGCCAACATGGCATGGCTCGCCACGCGCAAGCTGCCGCGCCGCGCGCAGCTCTGGTGCGGCCACCAGCATGCCGACGAGGTGGCCGACCCGGCCTACCGCGCCGCCTGCTACGGCGACGTCGGCATCCGCGAGCGGGCCTCGGTGCTGCTGCTCACGCCGGCGGGCCAGCGCGTGGCGGTGAGCTTCTACCGCAGCCTCGCGCAGGCCGAGTTCGGCGCGGCGGATTTCGCGGCCATCGCGTGCCACGCCACGCTGCTGGCCGAGGCCACGGTGGCGCACGGCCGCAGCATGGTGGCGGCGCGCGAGGCGGTGGCGCCGGTCTTCACCTCGCGCCTGCTGACCCTGAGCCTGCGCGAGCGCGAGGTCATCGGCCACCTGATGGCCGGGCGCACCGCCAAGGAAGCGGCGCGCGAACTCGGCGTGGCGCTCACCACCGTGCGCACCCACCAGTACCGCGCCTTCCGGCGGCTGGGCATCCGCTCGCACAAGGAGCTGCTGCTGCAGGCGACGGCGCCGCAGTGAGCGCCCGCCGGGCGATCACTTGGCCGCGTCGAGCCGCTTCTGCATGCGCGCCGAGCGCTCGGCCGACGGCGGATGCGTGCTCATCAGCGAGCTGCCGCTGCTGCTGCCGCCGCTGAGCTTCGCGAGCTTGTCGAAGGCCGTGACCAGGCCCTTGCGCTCGAGCTTGCGCTCGGTGAGCAGGTCGAAGGAATAGTTGTCGGCGGCGCTTTCGTTGGCCTGCGAGAACTGGGCATTGATGAACTTCTCGCCCAGTTCGCCGGCCTGCGACTGCGACAGCTGCGCCGCCACGCCGCCCGCCGCGCTCGCCAGCCCGCGCACCGCCGAGGCAGCGTAGGCGGTCTGCATGCGCGACTTCGAATGGCCCAGCGCCACATGGCCGATCTCGTGGCCGATCACGCCGCGCAGCTCGTCGTCGTTCATCAGGTCCATCAGGCCGCTGTAGACGCGGATGCAGCCGTTGGCCATGGCCCAGGCGTTCACGTCCTTCGTCATGTAGACCTTGTAGTTGGCGGTCTTGCCGTTCACGGTGGTCGGCATCTGCTTCACCACCTGGGCCAGCCGCGTGGCATAGCGGCTGTTGGCGGGTGCGATCTGGTTCTTCTGGTCCATGGCCGCGCAGGACTGGTCGGACATGGTGGCGATCTCGCTGTCGGTCAGCGACATCGCCTTGAAGGCGGAGCCGCCGGCCTGGGTGAGCGCGCCGGTGTCGGCGTTCTTGAGGGTCTCGCAGCCGACGAGCGCGGAGGCCGCGAGCACGGCGGCGGCAACTGGCAGGTAACGCATGGAAAGTTCCTTTTTCTTCTCGGTGGTGAACGAAGGGGTGCGGGCACCCCGGAAATGCGCGGCCGGGTGCGCACGGTGTGCGTCCCTGCCGCGTCGAATGCGGATGGGTCGAGGCGGCCGGCCCCTGTCGTCTTCTTCAGTCCTCGGCCTCGTCCTCGGCGCTCGGGCGCACGAGCGACACCGGCGCCTCCTTCGGCCGCCCCGCCGTCGAGACGATCTCCTGGTCGATCGCGCCGAAGACCGAGCGCCCGTCGAGCCCCTTCATCTCGATGCGGATGGTGTCGCCGAACTTCATGAACTCGGTCGAGGGGGCGCCGTCCTGGATGGTCTCGATGCAGCGCTTCTCGGCGATGCAGGAATAGCCCTTGGGCCATTCCATGCGGCCGTTCTTCTCGACGCCCTTGTTGCTCACGGTGCCGCTGCCCACGATGCTGCCGGCGCGCACGTTGCGCGTCTTGGCGATGTGGGCGACGAGCTGGCCGAAGTGGAAGGTCATCTCGGGGCCGGCGTCGCACATGCCGACCTTGCGGCCGTTCCAGCTGCTCTGCAGCTGCAGGTGCACGCGGCCGTCCTGCCAGGCCTCGCCGAGTTCGTCGAGCGTCACGGCCACCGGGCTGAACGCGGTGGCGGGCTTGCTCTGGAAGAAGCCGAAGCCCTTGGCGAGTTCGGCCGGGATCAGGTTGCGCAGGCTCACGTCATTGGCGAGCATCACGAGCCGGATGCCGTCGAGCGCCTGCTCGGGCGTGGCGCCCATCCTCACGTCGCCGGTGACCACCGCGATCTCGGCCTCGAAGTCGATGCCCATGGCTTCGCTGGGCACCACCACGTCGTCGGTCGGCCCGAGGAAGTCGTCGCTGCCGCCCTGGTACATCAGCGGGTCCTGGTAGAAGCTCTCGGGCACTTCGGCATTGCGCGCCTTGCGCACCAGCTCGACGTGGTTCAGGTAGGCCGAGCCGTCGGCCCACTGGTAAGCGCGCGGCAGCGGCGCCATGCACATCGAGGGATCGAACGGAAAGGCATGGCGCGCCCGGCCGGTGTTGACGGCGTCATAGAGGTCCTGCAGCTGCGGGCTCATGAAGCCCCAGTCGTCCAGCACCTGCTGCATCCGGCTCGCGATGCCGGTGGCGTAGTGGGCGAGCGTGAGGTCGCGCGAGACGACGACGAGCTGGCCGTCGCGCGAGCCGTCCTTCAGGGTGGCGAGTTTCATGGTGACGAATGCGTGAGGAGCAGGGACGCGGCACGAACAACGGCGGCTGCCGGCGCCGCGCCGCTACTAAACTGGTTAAACGGGCGGCAGTGTACCGAGGTGCTCCCGGTGAACCTCCGCGCTGCCGACCACTCCACACCCGATGCCGACGCTCGCCGCTCCCGCCTTGCCGATCGCCCTGCCGCCCGCGCGCCCGTCGTGGCGCGCGCTCGCGGGGCTGACGCTGGCGGTGGCGCTCGCGCATGTGCTGCTGCTCGACCTCGCGCCCACCGCCCTGGGGCCGGAGCCCTCGCCGCTGGCCGGCAAGTTCATCACGCGGACCATCGTGATCGCGCCCCCGGCCGCGCCGCCGCCCGCCGCGGCCGCACCGGCTGCGGCCAGCCCCGCGCCACCGCCCAAGCCGCGGCGCCCGCGCGAAGCCAGCCCGCCCAGGCCCCGGCCGGCCGTGGCACCGGCGCCGGCGCCGGCCCCCGCGCTTTCACAGCCGCTGCCCGAAACGGCGGACCCGATCGCGCAGGTTGCTATCGACTCAGGAGCAACAGCACCCGAGCCGGCGGCGAGCGCGCCCGCATCCCCGGCCCCCACCGCGGCGGCCGCGGGCGGCGGCAACGGTCCGGCGGACGGTGCTGCAGGCGCCGGCAGCACCAACCAGGGCCAGGTGGTCGGCTCGGAGTCGCTGCGCATCCCCGGCTCGGTGAAGCTGGCCTTCGCGGTCACCGGCCAGCAGGGCGCCTCGCCGATGCAGGGCGTCTTCGGCGACCTGGTCTGGCTGCAGGACGGCAGCAGCTACGACGCGCGCCTGTCGCTCAAATTCCTGTTCCGCACCATCCGCAGCCAGCACAGCACCGGCCGGATCGGCCCCACGGGCATCGAGCCGGCGCGTTTCTCGGAAAGCCGCAAGGGCGAGGTGGCCTCGCACTTCCTGCGCGACCAGGGGCAGGTGATGTTCAGCAACAACGCGCCGCCCGTGCCGCTGCAGCCCGGCGCCCAGGACCGGCTCAGCGTGGTCATGCAGCTCGGCGGCATGCTGGCCGGCGACCCGGCGCGCTACCCGGCCGGCAGCCGGATCGCCGTGCAGACCGTGGGCCCGCGCGACGCCGGCGTCTGGGTCTTCAACGTCGAAGGCGAGGAGCAGATGAGCGTGCCGGCCGGCGACTACGCGGTGCGCAAGCTCACGCGCAGCCCGCGGCGCGAGTTCGACGACAAGATCGAAATCTGGCTCGCGCCGGCCCTGGGCTACCTGCCGGTGCGGATGAAACAGACACAGGCCAACGGCGATTTCGCCGACATGCAGTTGCGCGAATCCCTTCCGGCCGGGCAGACGAACTGACGCCATGGTGAAGGCATCTCAAAAACAGGAACCTAGGAATTAATGCGCCAATGCCGCCCGGCGGACAACCTGCCTTGAAACTGGCGCGTTGATTGCTATGTAAGCCCCATGAACGCCATCGACATCCTCACAGGCCCCGCAATGAACATGCTCTATGACTCGGAGTCTTTCGTCGTCGTGCACGTGCAGCCGAACGAAAGCGACGCACCGGCGCTTCCCGACGGGCCGGTCCTGGAACGCCACGGCTTCGAGATCGTGGACAAGCGTTCCGGCAAGGAGGTCTACCTCGACGGCTCCTGGGCCGAACTGTTCCAGCAGCAGATCGCCGCCTGGCAGCTCAACACGCCGACGCAGGAAGAAGTCGAGGACACGCTCGAAGGCTACGCCGAGCTGGCGCACACCCCGGTGCTGGTGCACTGAGCCCGTCCCGCGGCCACGCAGAAAAGCGCCCAACGGGGCGCTTTTTTTCATTCAAGCGGGCGCTAGGCGCTAGTTCCGCGCGTAGATCCACCGGTACATCGGCCCGACCAGCAGCAGCACCGCCACCAGCCGGCAGACCTGGAAGGCGGTGACCACCGGCACGCCGAGCTGCAGCACCTTGGCCGTGATCGACATCTCGGCGATGCCGCCGGGCGAGGTGCTCAGGATCATCGTGGCCGGATGCAGCCCCGTCGCCCACGCCAGCAGCCACGCGGCCCCGGCGCAGAGCACCAGCATGCCGAGGGTGCCCAGCGCCACCGAGCCCAGCCAGCGCGGCGCCGTGTGGAGGAACTCGCGGCTGAAGCGGACGCCCAGGCTCACTGCGATCACGAGCTGCGCGGCGTTCGACATCCACGTCGGCACGGCCGAGAGCGACTGGCCGGCGACGGTGAGCCCCATCGCCACCAGCAGCGCGCCCATGAACCAGGGATTGGTCCGGCCCAGCGCCCGCATCGCGAGCCCGCCGACACCCGTGGCGAGGGCCAGCAGCGCCAGGCCGCCGGCATTCACCTGGCGCACCGCGCTCGGGTTGATCTCGAGCCCGTGCAGGCCGCTCCACTGCATCGCGAACGGGATCGTGACCGTCACCACCACCAGCCGCAGGCTGTGCGCGGCCGCCACGAGGTCGGTGCGCGCGCCGCTGGCCTCCGACAGCAGCGTCATCTCCGACGCGCCGCCGATCGCGCCGGCAAAGTAAGTGGTGGCTCTCATCGAATTCGGCGGCACATGCGGCATCCGCGCGGCATGGAGCCCATGCAGCCAGCGCCCGAAGCCCCAGCCGAGCAGCAGCGCCCAGGCGATCGCCAGCGCGATCGCCCACCAGATGCCGGCGACCAGCCCGAGCACCTGCGGCGTGAAATAGAGGCCCAGTGCCGTGCCGATGGTCCACTGGCCGGCGTTGCGCAGCGGCGTGAGGCTGGCCGTCGGCGCGCCGGCGATCGAGGCCAGCGACACCGCGAGCAGCGGGCCGATCATCCAGGGCAGGGGCGTGTGCAGCGCGAGGCAGGCTTCGGCGGCGGCGAATGCAAGCAGCAGCGTGGCCAGCACGCGGACCAGGAAACGGAAGGAAGGCACGGGAAAAAGACGGAATTGGATGGCACGGCATGCGCGCGCCGCCGCATAGTATGGCGCGATGCAACGCCTCCCCTCCTCCGCCCGGGCTGCCGGCCGCCTCGCCGTGCCGCTCGCGGCCCTGCTGCTCGCGGCCTGCGCCGCGCTCCAGAACGGCGCCGACGCGCCCATCGCGCGCCGCGTCGACGCGCTGCTGCCCGTGGACGCGCTGATCCTCGGCGAGCAGCACGACGCGCCCGAGCACCACGCCATCGAGCGCGAGACCGTCGAGGCGCTCGCCAGCCGGGGCCAGCTGGCCGCACTGGTGCTCGAAATGGCCGACGAAGGCACCGGCGCCGTGCTGCTCGGCGCTGCCGCCAGCGAGACGCAGGTGCGCGATTCGCTGGCCTGGAACGACAAGGCCTGGCCCTGGCAGCGCTACGGGCCGGTGGTGATGGCCGCGGTGCGCGCGGGCGTGCCGGTGATCGGCGGCAATCTGCCGCGCGCGAAGATGAAGAACGCGATGGCCGACGTCTCGCTCGACGCGCAGCTCGCCGCCGACGCCTACGCCGCCCAGCAGGACGCGGTGCGCGAAGGCCACTGCAAGCTGCTGCCCGAGGCGCAGATCGTGCCGATGACGCGCATCCAGGTGGCGCGCGACCGCGCGATGGCGCAGGCCGTGGTCAAGGCGCGCCAGCCGGGCAAGACGGTGCTGCTGGTCACGGGCGGCGGCCACGCCACCAAGCGGCTCGGCGTGCCGCAGCACCTGCCGACCGACGTGACGGTCAAGACCGTGCGGCTGCAGGCCGGCGAAGCTCCGGCCGAGGACCGGGCGAGCCTCGCGGCGGCCTACGACGCCGTCTGGCAGACCCCCGCGCTGCCGCCGACGGACTACTGCGCGACGCTCAGGCGAACTTCCTGATCGAGTCCGCCAGCGTGTTGACCAGCGTGTCGATGTGCTGCTTCTCGACGATGTAGGGCGGCGCGATCACCAGCACGTCGCCCGCGGGGCGCACCAGCGCGCCCTTGTGGAAGCAGTCGAGGAAGATCTCGTAGGCGCGCTTGCCCGGCGCCCCCGCCATCGGCGCGAGTTCCACCGCCGCGGCCAGGCCGAGGCTGCGGATGCCGATCACGTTCGGCAGGCCCTTGAAGGCGCTGTGGAAGGCATCGCCGAGCACCTTGCCCATCTCGCCGGCGCGCGCGAAGAGCTTCTCTTCCTTGAACAGGTCGAGCGTCGCGACGGCGGCCGCGCAGGCCACCGGATGGCCCGAGTAGGTGTAGCCGTGGAAGAACTCGACCACGTGCTCGGGCGCGTCGGTCTTCATCATCGCGTCGTAGAGCTTGTCGCGGCAGATCACGCCGCCGAGCGGGATCACGCCATTGGTCACGCACTTGGCGAAGTTCAGCATGTCGGGCACCACGCCGAAATAGTCCGACGCGAAGTTGGTGCCCATGCGGCCGAAGCCGGTGATGACCTCGTCGAAGATCAGGAGGATGCCGTGCTTGTCGCAGATCTCGCGCAGCCGCTTCAGGTAGCCCTGGGGCGGCAGGTACCAGCCGGCCGAACCGGCCACCGGCTCGACGATGATCGCGGCCACGTTGCTCGGGTCGTGCAGCGGCAGGATGCGCGTTTCGAGCTCGACCAGCGGATCCTCGGACCACACCGGCTCCTGGTTGTGGATGTAGGCGTTGTTCACCGGATCGTGGATGAAGCGCATGTGGTCCACGCGCGGCAGGAAGGCCGAGCCGAACACCTTGCGGTTGCCCGGAATGCCGCCCACCGACATGCCACCGAAGCCCACGCCGTGGTAGCCGCGCTCGCGGCCGATGAACACGTTGCGGTGGCCCTCGCCGCGCGCGCGGTGGTAGGCCAGCGCCACCTTCATCGAGGTGTCGGCCGCCTCCGAGCCCGAATTGCAGAACAGCACCTTGTTGAGGTCGCCCGGCGCGAGCGAGGCGATCCTCTCGGCCGCCTGGAACGCGCGGTCGTTGCTGACCTGGAAGGCGGTCGCGTAGTCGAGCGTGTCGAGCTGCTTCTTGATCGCCTCGTTGATCGGCTTCCTGTTGTGGCCGGCACCCACGCACCAGAGCGACGAGATGCCGTCGATCACCTTCTTGCCGTCGTGCGTGGTGAATTCCATGCCATCGGCCGCCACGAAGACGCGCGGGTCCTTCTGGAAGTGGCGGTTGGGCGTGAAGGGCAACCACTGGTTGCCCATGTTGAAGTCCTGGTAGGCCATGCGTGCGTCCTTGTCTCTGCGGTCTCGGTGGATGCGGGCCGCCCGGCGGCGGCCGTCCGCGGCATTCTTGCACTTTTGACCCGGGCCCGCCTTGCCGCGGCCGGCCGGCGCTCAGCCGGCGCTCACCACTGGTAGCCGGCCTGCAGCCGGCCGCCCATCTGCGCGCTGTTGCCCGCCGACGCGGTCAGGCCCGCGCCCACGCTCCAGCGCTCGTCGACCTGGTAGGCGAAGGCCACGCCGAGCGCCGACTGCCCGGCGTAGTGGCCCACCGCCGCACCGAGCCACTTGCGCCCCGGCGCGAGCAGCGGGATCGACGGCATCGCCATCGCCTGCGCCACGCCGCGCGCCGCGAACTCGCGCGCCTGGCCGTAGGACACCGCCACCGCGCGTTCCATCTGCGCGAGGTTGACCGCATCGCTCGCGGCCACGCCCGGCGCCACGTTGGTGATCTGCCGCTGGTAGCCGGTGGCCGCATTGCCCACGCTCACCGTGTCGGGCCTGTCGGCCACCGACCCCTGGCCCAGCGCCACCGCGTTGCGCGCGCTGGCCGTGCTGCCGTCGCCGAGCGCCATCGCGCCCGCGGCCAGTGCCTTGGCGTTCCGGCCCATGGCCACTGCGCCCTGGCCGATGGCCTGCGCACCGTTGCCGACGGCCGCCGCGCCAGCGCCCTCGGCACGCGCGGCCGCCTGGCCGTGCACCGAGCATTGCAGCGCGCTGCCGTTGACCGTGCAGACGCCGAGCTGGCCGTTGACCATGGCCTGGATCTGCACCGCCTGCTGCGCGATCTGCTGCGTGTTCTGCGTGATCTGTTCGGTGTGCTGCGCGAGTTGCTCGGTGTGCTGGGTGATCTGCTCGGTGTGCTGGTTGATCTGCTGCGTGTTCTGCGTGACCTGGTTGGTGATCTGCTGCACCTGCGTGCCCTGCTGGCTCGCGAGGTTGAGCGCCTGCTCGGCCGTGTTCCGCACGGCATAGAGCTGGCTGCCGTTGACCGCATCGGTCGAGGTCGCCGTGACGGCGCCGGCCGTCACGCCCGTGATCAGCCCCGCGTTCGCGATGCCGCCGCCGCGGTTGTCGATGCCGCTGCTGGTCAGCCGGCCGTCGACCGTGGCATTGCCGCTCACGCCGAGGCTGCCTGCGTCCACGCGGCCCGCCGCGCTGATGCCGTCGATGTGGATCAGGCTGCGGCGGTTGAACTCGTTGCCGAACGAGACCACGTTCTCGCGCCCCTCGTCGGTGCTGCCGCTGCCGATCGCCACCGAGCCCGCGCCGCTCGCGCTGCTGCCGCTGCCGAGCGCCATGCTGTAGAAGCCCGAGGCCACGGTGGCCGAGCCGAAGGCGAGCGCGTTGTTGGCGAGGGCCCGGGCGCCCGTGCCGAGTGCGAGCGCGAAGTCGCTCGTGGCGCTCGCCTGGCGCCCGAGCGCCACCGAACTGCGCCCCGAGGCCGTGGCGAGATCGCCGAGCGCCGTGCTGCTCTCGCCGCTCGCCTCGCTCTCGCGGCCGAAGGCAGCCGCGCCAGCGCCGGAGGCCAGCGCGCGATAGCCCACCGCGGACGACGATTCGCCCGTGGCATTCGCCACGTTCCCCACCGCGGTCGCCGAGCCGCTCGACGCCACCGTGTTCGAGCCGATCGCGGTCGCGGAATTGGCCGTCGCGCTGCTGCTCGCGCCGATCGCCGTGGACGCGTTGCCGCTGGCGGTGCTGCTCACGCCGTAGGCCGACGCGCTCACGGCTTCGGCATGGCTGCCGCGCCCGACCGCGGTGGCCTGGCCGCCGCTCGCCTGCGCATCGCGCCCGAATGCGAGGTTGGCGCTCGTCAGATCGATGCCCGCCTGCGCGCCCGAGCCGCCGGCGATGTTGCTCTGGCAGTCCGCCTGCACGATGTTGCGCCGCGAGCTGAAGCCCGAGTAGGCGCCCTCGTCGGTGCTGCTGTAGATGGTGCCGCCCGGGCAGGTGTTCGGATTGAGCACCTGCGCACCGGCTGGCGCGGCGGCCCAGCATGCGAGCGCCACGAGGCCCGCGGCCGAGCCCAGGCCGGCACCTGGCCGGCGCCTGCTTTGAAAGCGCATGGATTCTTCTCCTCGTCTGTGTCGGGGTCCCGTCCCGGAAAGCCGGAATCGTCCGCCGCGGCGCGCGCCGCCGCCTACCATCCGATGTGGTAGCCTGCGCCGCTTCGCGTGACGACAAGCCCTGCCCGATGGCGCCCAGGTCCCTGTTCTCGCTCTCCGATCCGGACGCCGCGGCGCTCGCCCTGCTGCGCCTGGCGCGCACGACCGCCTGCGAGCAGTTCCCGCTGAAGCTGCTCGAGCGCCTCGTCGCCCTGGTGGCGGCGGACCACGGCGCGATCAACATCTGGCATCCGCGCAGCTTCGTCGCCTCGGTCGGCATCGGCTACGACCTGCCGGCGATGAGCGCCGACTGGTACGCGATCAACGGCGCCGAACTCGACTTCACCACCCCGGCCATGCATGCCCAGCCGCTGCGCGCGGTCTGCGTCAACGCCGACGATCCGCGCTGGCAGCACAGCGATCCGGCCTGGCGCGGCTTCCAGGCGCGCCACGGCATCCACCATCAGCTCGGCGTGGCCGTGCCGTTCGAGGGCAGCGAAACCATCGCGCACTGCTATCTGAACCGCGGCCCGTCCGTCGGCGCCCTACGGCGCGGCCGAGATCGAGGCGCTGAACGCGCTCGCGCCGGGCATCGGCGAGGCACTGCTCGTCAGCCGGCTCTACGGCGGTGCGCGCCAGGGCCTCGAAGACACGGGCAGCGGCGCGCATCCGCTCGCCATCACCGACGACGCAGGCTGGGTCCTGTTTCCCAACGGCGACTTCTGCCGCGCCTGGCCGGTGCTCGCGGAGATCGCGCAGGTGTCGGAGCCGCGGCTGCCGAAGGCGTGGCTCCAGGGCGAACGCGGCGCGATCCGAAGGCTGCATGCCGCCGGATGGCAGTGCGAAGTGCGGCCCGCGCACGGCGGCCTGCGCGTGGCGCTGCGCCGCAGCCCCAGCGGCACCACGCTCACGCCGCGCCAGGCGGAGATCAGCCGGCTCTATTGCGCCGGCTACTCGGGCAAGGACATCGCCACCCGGCTCGGCGTCTCGCCCGCGACCGTGCGCGTGCATCTGCGCGAGACCTACTCGAAGCTCGGCGTCGCGAGCCGCAGCAGCCTGCGGGACGCGCTGGGGCTTTGAGCGCGGGCCGGCGCCGCCCGCGGCGCGCGCTGCGACAATCGGGCCCTCATGAGTGCATACATCCTGACCCTTTCCTGCCCGGACCGCGTGGGCATCGTGCATGCCGTCTCGGGCTTCCTGCTGGAGCGCGGCGGCAACATCGAGGAAGCCGCCCAGTACAACGACCACGACACCGGCCTGTTCTTCATGCGCGTGCGCTTCGCCTGCAGCGACCACTCCGAGGCCGCGCTGCGCGAGCAGCTCGCGGGCTTCGGCGCCGGCTTCGGCATGAGCCTGCAGCTGCATGCCGCCACCGAGCCGATGAAGGCCGTGATCCTGGTCAGCAAGGAAGGCCACTGCCTCAACGACCTGCTGTTCCGCTGGAAGAGCGGCCTGCTGGCCATCGACGTGCGCGCCATCATCTCGAACCACCGCGACTTCTACCAGCTCGCGGCCAGCTACAACGTGCCCTTCCACCACATTCCGGTGACGGCCGCCACCAAGGCCCAGGCCGAGGCCAAGCAGCTGGAGATCATCGAGGCCGAGGGCGCCGAGCTCGTGGTGCTGGCGCGCTACATGCAGATCCTCAGCAACGACCTGTGCAAGAGCCTCGCGGGCCGCGCGATCAACATCCACCACTCGTTCCTGCCGAGCTTCAAGGGCGCCAAGCCCTACTACCAGGCGCACGACCGCGGCGTGAAGCTCATCGGCGCCACCGCCCACTACGTGACCGCCGACCTCGACGAGGGCCCGATCATCGAGCAGGACGTGGCACGCGCCGACCACACCGACACCGTCGAAGACCTCACGGCCCGCGGCCGCGACACCGAGAGCCAGGTGCTGGCGCGCGCGGTGAAGTGGCACAGCGAGCACCGGGTGCTGCTGAACGGGCACCGGACGGTCGTGTTTCGTTGATCGTCACGCGGCACCCGCGGATGCAAGCGGGTGTAGCATCCCGCGCCAAAAAGAGGAGAAGGCGCGATGCGGCGTTGGACAAGCATGTGGTTTCTGGCTGTTCTTGCAGCCGGCTTGGTCGGGTGTTCCGCCACGGGACCCCGGTTTTCGGAGATGGCGGATAGCCTGCCTTCGCTCGGTGAGAACGAGGGTCGGATCTACTTCTATCGCAACTCGATCATGGGCGCGGCGGTCCAGCCTGAGGTGTCGGTCAATGGCGAAGTGATCGGCAAGTCGCAGCCCGGCAGCTTCTTCTTCATCGACCGGCCGCCCGGAACCTACAAGGCGACCGCGCGCACCGAGGCCGAAGGCAGCATCGACATCGTGCTGCGGGCTCGCCAGACAGCCTACGTCGAGATGAGCATCAGCATGGGCCTGCTCATCGGCCGCCCTGCGTTCGAGCGCGTCGCGGAAGCGGAAGGTCGCGACGCCCTTCCGTCGTTGGCATATGGCGGAAAGATGCCGTTGCCGCAGCGAGGGCTAAGCGCTACGGCCGCCCCACCGGGACCGGCCCCTCGCCAAACGGCAACGGCGGCGGCGGCGGGGGACATACCCTCGACAACTGCGCCGGCAGCATCCTTCTCCGCCCCACGGCCTCGACTGGTGGAATACGAGCTGCACGATCGCCTGACCAACATCCGCCGCAAGGTGATCTATCGCGCCGACGCCGTGTTGGACGACGAGCCTTTGAGCTTCAATGGCGGCGGCTGGGTGGAAAAGCCCGCCGGGGAGGTGGTCAGCATCACGAGCTCCGTCGCGGGGGAGTTCGACATCGCCATGCCGCCGGGTGGCTGGGCGAAGCCCAATCTCAGGGAACAAGGTGCCTGGAAAACCCGCTACACCTCCACGCTCGGCGCGACCCGCATCAACATGGATCTTTCCGCTGCAGTCATGGAAGACAGCACGCTGAATGTAGGTGGCCGGGAGGTCAAGGTCGTGCGCATCGAGTACCGTGGTTTTACCGAGCGCTTCCCGAATGCTGGCGCCGTGGCCGGCAACCAGCACGGTCCGTATCGCGCCGAGAGTATGGTTCTCACCGGAACTCGGCCGTGTGGTCCGCTTTGAAGCCAAGACGCGCGGCGGGTCGATGAGCGGCGCGTTCCAGGTCAACGAGACCCTTGAACTCGTGAGCTTGCGTTAGGCAACGGCAAGCCTCGCAAGCAAAAAAAAGGCGGGGCCGCCCCTTCGGACGGCCCCGCCTTCACATCCAACCGCGATCAGTTGCGGTTCGGATTGTTCGGCCGGCGGTCGTAGCGGTTGGGCACGCCGTCGCCGTCGCGGTCCCAGCGGCCGCGGCTGTATTCCCAGCGGCCGTCCCGTTCGCGCCACTCCGGCGGACGGTAGGCATAGCCCGGGCGCGCGCGCACGTACATGCCGCGGACCCACACATGGCGCCCCCCGCGCCACTCGTAATGACCCGGCGCCCAGACATAGCCGCGGCGCGGTGGCGGCACGCGCTCGTAGCGCGGCGGCGGGGGCGCCGTCTGGATCGTGACGATCGGCTGCGCCTCGGCGGCGGTCGGGATCATCATCGCGCCGCCCGCGGAAAGCAGGGAAGCGGCGGCGAGCGAAAAGCTGATTGCGAGTTTTTTCATGGGGAGACCTCATGAAGTTGTTGGAGCCTTCATGCTGCCGGGCCCATGTGAACCGCCTGTAAGCGCTGCGCGGGACCTTGTGTAGAGGTGTTTCGCGGAAAGTAGGCCTTTTGTTAGCGCTTACTCTTGCAATTCGCGAAGATCGACGGCTGCGGCCATGGCGGCGTGGCCGGCGCGGTTCGGATGCAGGTGGTCGCCGTTGTCATAGGCGGGGTTCAGCGCCATCGGGTCGTTCGGGTCGCGCAGCACGGCATCGAAATCGACCACGCCGTCCACGTCCTGGCGGCTGCGGATCCAGCGGTTCACTTCGGCGCGCATGGCCTCGGTCGGCTCGGTCCAATAAGGCGTGTTCCTGAACGGCGGCACGGTGCCGATCAGCACCTTCACGCCCTTGGCGCGGGCCTGCTTGATCAGTTGCGCCAAGCCGTCGGTGATGCGCTCCGCGGTTGCGACCTCGTGGGGCGGCGTCGGCCTGCCCGGCGCGCCGGGGAACACGCTGCGGCCGATGTCGTTGGTGCCGAGCAGCACGATCACGTGCGTCACGCCGTTCTGGCCCAGCGCATCGCGCGCGAAGCGCGAGAGGCCGTTGGGCCCGACGCCGTCGACCAGCAGCCGGTTGCCGCCGATGCCCATGTTGAGCACCGAGACCGGCGCCGCGGCCGCAGGGCTGCCGCGCAGCCGCGTGGCCAGCATGTCGGGGTAGGCGCCGTCGCCGGCCTCGCCGCCGCCGGCGGTGATCGAATCGCCGAAGGCCACCACCACGCGCACGGGCTGGGCGCTCATCACGTCGAGGCCCGTGACGATGTGGTTCAGCGGCAGCGGTTTCACCTCGTGCGGCCGGGCCGCGGCCACGGCGTTGCCGCCGGCCACCCAGCTCGCGTCGGACGCCTGCAGGTGCACCGTCGCGAAGGGCGCGGGATGCTCGAGGAAGAGGCTCACCGCCACCGCCTGTCCGGCGGCGACCTTGAGCGCGACGCCGTCGCTCCAGGCTTCCGCCCCCGGTGCGATCACCGTGCCGCTGCGTCCGCCGAAGCGCAGCATGCGCAGCGATGCCGGCGACACCGCGCCGCCGCCGGTGCCATGCGCCACGCTCGCCGCGGCAATGCGCAGCGGCGTCTTGCCGAAGCGGTTGGAGAAACGCACGCGCACGCGCTCGCCCGAAAGCGCCGATTCGAACTGCTGCCGCAGCGTCTCGCCGCGGAAGGCATCACCGCCGGGACGCGGCGCCGCCGCCTGCAGCAGCGGATTGGCGCTGAGCTCGCGGAAATCCACCGGTGCCACGGCCCAGGCGCCGACCCAATGCGCCTCGGCCGGCTGCTTCGCCGGTGCGGGCTGGACCGCCTGCACCGCCACCGCCACGGCGAACAGCAGCACGCCGACCGCGGCCATCCAGTGCCGCAGAAAGGCGCGTCGGAGTGCGGAGAGGCGAAGCGAAACGGGATTCATGCGCGCAAAGCGGCCCAGTGTACGGAGCCGCCTTGCCCCCGCATGTCACGAGGTCTCGCGCATTGGTTACCAAGTGTCGACGTAGGGCTTCGGCGCTGCCGCCGGCGTGCGCGCCGACGCCAGGCCGCGCACCAGCCAGGTGCGCGTTTCGGCGGGATCGATCACTGCGTCGATCTCCAGCGTCTGCGCCATGTGGATCGCTTCGCCGTTCGCATACTGCTCGGCCACCAGCTTGCCGAACAGCGCCTCGCGCTCGGCGCCTTCGGGCACGGCCGCGAGTTCCTTGCGATAGCCCAGCCGCACCGCGCCCTCGAGCCCCATGGCGCCGAACTCGCCCGTGGGCCAGGCCACCGTGAAGACCGGCGCATCGAAGCCGCCGGCGGTCATCGCCTGCGCGCCGAGGCCGTAGCCCTTGCGCAGCACCACCGCGAAGAAGGGCACGCGCAGGTGCGAGGCCACCATGAACATGCGGCACACATGGCGCACCTGCGCCTGGGCCTCGATCTCGGGCCCGACCATGAAGCCGGGCGTGTCGCAGAGCGAGACGATCGGCAGCCCGTGCGCATTGCACAGCTGCATGAAGCGCGCGGCCTTGTCGGCCGCCTCCACGTCGATCGCGCCGCCGAGGTGGTGCGGGTTGTTGGCCATCAGCCCGACGGGCCGGCCCTCGATGCGCGCGAGCGCGGTGACGATGCCCGCGCCGAAGCCCGCGCGCAGCTCCAGCAGCGAGCCGCTGTCGGCCACGCCGCGCATCGCGGCGCGCACGTCGTACACGCGCAGCCGGTTCTCGGGCACCACGTGGCGCAGCAGGCGCGCATCGGCGCACTGCCAGTCGGCCACCGGCCCCTGGAAGTACGAGAGGTACTGCTTCGCGGCTGCCACGGCCGCGGCCTCGTCCTCCACGAGGATGTCGATCACGCCGTTGCGCGACTGCACGCTGCTCGGCCCGATCTGCTCGGGCGCGAAGCTGCCGAGCCCGCCGCCCTCGATCATCGCGGGGCCGCTCATGCCGATGTTGCTCGCGCGCGTGGCGATGATCACGTCGGCGCAGCCCAGGAGCGCCGCATTGCCCGCGAAGCAGCGGCCGTGCACGATGCCGACCACCGGCACCTTGCCCGAGAGCGCGGCGAACTGGCTGAAGGTGTGGTTGTTGAGGCCCGCGACGATCGGCATGTCGGTGTCGCCCGGACGGCCGCCGCCCCCTTCGGCGAACAGCACCACCGGCAGCCCGAGCTGGTGCGCCACCGCGAGCATGCGGTCGGTCTTCTGGTGGTTGCGCAGGCCCTGCGTGCCCGCGAGCACCGTGTAGTCATAGGCCAGCACCGCGCAGCGCGAGCGCTCGGGGCCGAACTGCTTCGCGTTGACGCTGCCGATGCCGGTCACCATGCCGTCGGCCGGCGTGTTGGCGATCAGGTCCTCGAGCGTGCGGCGCCGCGTCTGCGCGGCCACCGCGAGCGCGCCGTACTCGATGAAATTCGACGGATCGTCGGCCGTGTCGCAGAGGTCGGCGATGTTCTCGCGCGCGGTGCGCCCGCCCTGCGCGTGGCGCTTCGCCACGGCCATGCCGCGGTTCGCGTCGAGCGTGAAGGCGTGGCGGTCGATCACCTTCTGCAGATCGGGGCGGATGGCGTCGAGGTCGCGTTCCTCGCGCGCCTCGGCGCTCACGGCGCCGGCATCGACCGGCGCCAGCCGCACCAGCGACTGGCCTTCGACGAGGTAGTCGCCCGGCGCCGCGAGCAGCGCGACCACGCGGCCGGCCGCGGGCGCATGCAGCAGGTGCTCCATCTTCATCGCCTCGAGCACGCCGAGCTGCGCGCCGGCCGGCAGCACGTCGCCCACCGCGACCTCGAACTGCACCAGCTTCGCGGGCATCGGCGCCTTCACGGTCATGCCGTCGTCGGGCGCCTGCAGCGCGGCCGGCGCATCGGGCGCGGCGGGCGTGCGCGGCGGGCGCCGTGCGTCGTTCTTCTCGAACGCAGCGGCGGCGGCCAGCAGGTCGCCCAGGTGCGCCTCGACGAAGCGCGTGTGCACCGCCTGGCTGGCGAACTCGGGCCGCGCCGCGATCGCGCGCAAGAGCGGCAGGTTGGTGGCGATGCCCTCGATGTGGCATTCATCGAGCGCGCGCAGCGAACGCCGCAGCGCATCGGCGAAATGCGCGGAGGGCGAATGCACGATCAGCTTCGCGAGCAGCGTGTCGTAGTGCGGCGAAGGCGCGAGCCCCGCATAGCCGTGGGTGTCGATGCGCACGCCCGGCCCCGCCGGCAGTTCGAAGCGCGCGAGCGTGCCGCCCGAGGGCCGCGCGTTGCCCTCGGCATCGAGCGTCTCGGCATTGATGCGCCACTGCAGCGCAAAGCCGCGCTGCGGCGCGGTGCGGCCGGCCGCCACGCCTAGCGCGTCGAGCCGCTGGCCCGCGGCCACCGCAATCTGAAGCTGCACCAGGTCGAGGCCGGTCACGGCCTCGGTCACGGTGTGTTCCACCTGCAGCCGGGGGTTGGCCTCGATGAAGACGAAGGGCAGCGTGGCCGATGCGGCATCGACGAGGAACTCGAAGGTGCCGAGGCCGCGGTAGCCCACCGCCTTCGCCATGCGCAGCGCGGCCTGGGTGACGGCCGCGCGCAGCGGCTCGGCGAGCGCGGGGCTGGGCGCGATCTCCACGAGCTTCTGGAAGCGCCGCTGCAGCGTGCACTCGCGCTCGCCGAGGCTCGCCACGGCCTCGCCGTCGCCGAGCACCTGCACCTCGATGTGGCGCGCGTCGCGCATCAGCCGCTCGACGTACACGCCCTCGACGCCGAAGGCCGCCTTCGCTTCCGACATGCAGCGCGCATGCGCCTCGGCCAGCGCATCGGCCTGCAGCACCGCGCGCATGCCGCGCCCGCCGCCGCCGCCGATCGCCTTGATCATCACGCCCGCGCCCTCGGCCTGCTGCGCGGCGAAGAAGGCCTGTGCCTGCGCCAGCGTCACCGCGCCGGCGCTGCCGGGCATCACGGGCACATCGCATTGCGTGGCGAGCGCACGCGCGCGCGCCTTGTCGCCGAAGAGCGCGAGCTGCGCCGGCGTCGGGCCGATGAACACCAGCCCGGCCGCGGCGCAGGCCTCGGCGAAATCGGCGCGCTCGCTGAGGAAGCCGTAGCCGGGATGCACCGCATCGCAGCCCTGCGCGCGTGCGACCGCGACCAGCGCCGCGATGTCGAGGTAGGCCGCGGGCCCGGTCGCATCGAGCGCCACGGCCGCATCGGCCAATTGCACGTGCAGGGCCTGCGCATCGTCGCGCGCATGCACCGCCACGCTGGCGATGCCGAGGTCGCGCAGTGCGCGCACCAGTCGCACGGCGATCTCGCCGCGGTTGGCAATCAGGACTCTGGAGAACACGGGAACGGACCTTTCAGGCTGGGTCTTTGAGCAGGCGCCGCAGCACCTTGCCGGCACCGGTGGTCGGCAGCGCATCGATGAAGCGCACGGTGCGCGGCGCCTTGTAGCTCGCCATGTTGTCGCGCGCCCAGGCGATGAGCGCCTCGGCCTCGAGCGCCGCGCCGGGCTTGCGCACGATGAAGGCCTTCACCACCTCGCCCTTCTCGGCATCGGGCTCGGCGATGACCGCCGCCTGCGCCACCGCGGGATGCTTGATGAGGATGGTCTCGACCTCCTCGGGGAACACGCTGTAGCCCGAGACCTTGATCATCTCCTTGAAGCGGCCGATGAAGCTGAGGTAGCCGTCGGCGTCGAGCCTGCCCATGTCGCCCGTGTGCACCCAGCCGTCGCGCAGGGTGGCGGCCGTCGCTTCGGGCTTGTTCCAGTAGCCCTTGAAGGTGCCGGGGCTGGCCAGCACGATCTCGCCGACTTCGCCGGCGGGCAGGTCGGCCTGGGTCTCGGGGTCGACGATGCGGATGGTCACGCCAGGCACGGCGACGCCCTGCGTGCCCCAGCGCGGCGCATGCTGCGGCGTGTAGGTGTCGCAGGTGTGGGTTTCGCTCAGGCCGTAGGCGGCCTCGAACGAAGTGCAGCGCGGCGCATGCGTGCGCCACTGCGCGGCCAGCGGCTCGGTGAAGGTGATGCCGAAGCTGGTGACCGGGTTGCGGCGCAGGCTCGACAGATCGAACTGCGCGATCTCGGGCACCTGCATGCAGGCCACGTTCATCGGCGCGATGCTGTACCACCAGCTCACCTTCCAGGCCTCGATCGCCTGCAGCGCGGCACGCGGATCGAAGCGGTGCAGCAGCACCGAGGCCGCCCCCGTGAGCACCGGCACGTTCACGCCCATCAGCATGCCCGCGATGTGATAGAGCGGCGCGATCGAGAGCAGCACGTCGTCGCCGGTGACGCCGTTGCAGTCGGCCGCAGCGCGCGTCTTGAAGAGCGCGTTGCCGTAGCTCAGCATCGCGCCCTTGGGCAGGCCGGTGGTGCCGGAGGTGTAGGTCATGAGCGCCACGTCGTCGAGGTCGACCGCCACCGCCTGCGGTGCCGCGCCGCTTCGCATCACGGCGAGAAAGTCTTCGCAGCCGGCGGGCACGCTGCGCGCGGCCTCGCGTTCGGCGAGCAGCTCGGCCGGCAGCGCGAGCGCGGGCTCGGCCGGCAGCAGGTCGGCGTAGTGCACCACGAACACATGTTCGAGCGCGCTCTCGGCCTGCACCTTGCGCACCACCGGCAGGAGCGGCGCGGCCGCGACGATCACGCGCGCCTTCAGATCGTTGACCTGGTAGGCGAGCTCGTGCTCCTTGTTGAGCGGACCGCTCGGGCAGACGATGGCGCCGATCTTCTGGATGCCGAAGTGCGCCACCAAATACTGCGGGCAGTTGTTGAGGAACAGCACCACGGGTTCGCCCTTCTGCACGCCCAGGGCCTGCAGCCGCGCCGCGAAGGCATCGCTCGCGCGGTCGAGCTCGGCCCAGCTCATGGCCTGCCCGTACCAGATGCAGGCGGCGCGGTCGCCGCGCTCTCGCGCATGCGCGCGCAGGTAGGCGTGCAGCGGCTGCTGCGGACGGGGCGGCAGCTCGTTCAGGCGAGCCGTTGCGGTTGTCTCCATGGCGTCACTTCCTCAGGGTTATCGATAGCGGCCCGCGCATGGCAGGCGCTTGCCAACGGTGCATGGTGCACGAACAATCCTACCCATGGGTATAACTTCGGCGACACGGCACAAACCCTCTGCGCGCAGCGACATGCCCCAGGGCACCGGCCGCCAGCGCACCGCCACGCAGGGCACCGACGTGCAGCGCGAGCGCATCCTGCAGGCGGCCACGCAGCTGTTCGCGGCGCAGGGCTACGCCAACACCACGATGGCGCAGATCGTGCGCGCGCTCGGCGTGACCAAGCCCTTCGTCTACTACTACTTCCGCGACAAGCAGGAGATCTTTGAGGTGCTCTCGTGGCGGCCCGCGGTCGACTGCTTCACCGCGCTCGACTTCGCGGCCGGCGATCCGCGCCGCGCGAGCGAGAAGGTGCTCGAAGGCATCGAGCGCCTGATCCGCGCCACCATCACGCACCATCCCGCGGCCTTCTTTCCCTACCGCGAGCCGCAGGTCTACCGGCCCGAATACATCGCGGCGCAGAAGAAGCTCGCGCACCACTTCTACGACCTGCTCTGTCCGCTGCTCGAGGAGGCGCGCCGCGACGGCGACCTCGATTTCAACGAGACCAAGATCACCGCGCTCGCCGCCTGCAGCCTGCCGGGCTTCCTCTTCAGCTGGTACCAGCCGGGCGGGCGGCTTTCGCCCGACGAGGTGGTGGCCGAGCTCACCAGGCTCGCGAGCCGCGTGATCGGCCTGCGCGTGCCGGCGGCGCGCTGAAGCGAAGAGAAGCCGCGCGTGCGGCGGCGCTGTCGCGAAAGTTTTCACAACGACATCGGAGACGGACAGACATGACACCGAAGACCGCGCGCCTCGCGCCCCTCGCCCTCACCGCCCTGCTCGGCCTTGCGGCCACCGCACAGGCCCAGCAGGCCACCTACAAGGTGGCCTACATCGATCCGCTCTCGGGCCCCTTCGCCAAGCGTGGGCGAGCTGATGCTGATGCACACGCAGTTCGCGATCGAGGAGATCAACGCGAAGGGCGGCGTGCTCGGCGGCACGAAGCTGCAGCTGCTGCAGTTCGACAGCAAGCTTTCGGCGCAGGAGAGCCAGAGCGCGCTGCAGGCGGCGATCGACCAGGGCGCGAAGGCCATCGTCACGGGCGGTTCGGGCTCGTCGGTGGTGACCGCGCTCGTGCAGTCGGTCGCGCGCTGGAACCAGCGCAACCCGGGCAAGGAGCTGATCGTTCTGAACCACTCGTCGATCGATCCCGAGATGACCGGCAAGGGCTGCAGCTTCTGGCACTTCCAGACCGAGGCCAACACCGCGATGAAGATGAAGGCGCTGGCCAACTACATCAAGAAGACGCCCGACGTGAAGAAGGTCTACCTGCTGAACCAGGACTATGCGCACGGCAAGCAGTGGGCCAGCTACGGCCGGCAGCTCGTGGGCCTGGCGCGGCCGGACGTGCAGTTCGTCGGCGAGACGCTGCATCCGATCGGCCGCGTGAAGGACTTCTCGCCCTACATCGCGAACATCCGCCAGAGCGGCGCCGACTCGGTGATCACCGGCAACTGGGGCCAGGACATGACGCTGCTGCTCAAGGCCGCGGGCGATGCGGGCCACAACCTGCGCTACTTCAACCACAGCGCGGGCTCGGTGCCCGGCACGGTGCTCGCGGTGTCGCAGGCCAAGACGGGGCAGCTCACCTGGGTCGCCGAATGGCATCCGGGCCAGGCCGGCACGCCGCGCGCGGATGCGCTCGCCAAGGCCTACAAGGCCAAGACCGGCAAGGACTTCCTCGCGCCGCGCATCGACCTCACGCCGCGCATGCTGGCCGCCGCGATCGACAAAGCCGGCAGCACCGACACGGTCAAGGTGGCGCATGCGCTGGAGGACATGCGCTTCGACTCGGTGGTGGGCCCGGTGCGCATGCGCGCCGAGGACCACCAGCTGCTGCTGCCGCAGGTGGTCAACACCATCGCGCCGGTCGATGGCAAGGCGGTCAGGACGGGCTGGGAAGGCACCGACTACGGCTTCCGCACCGACGCGGTCTACACCGGCAACGAGCTCGCCCAGGGCACGGACTGCAAGATGCAGCGGCCGGGCGGCTGACCACGGCGCGGACCCGGGTGGTCATGCCGTCTTCGCCCAGGCTTCGTACACTGGGCGCATGACCGCCAACGCTTCCACACCGTCCGACCCGTACCTCTGGCTCGAGGACATCGACGGCGACGAGCCGCTCGCCTGGGCGCGCGCGCACAACGCCAAGACCGTGCAGCGCTATGCGCAGTCGCCCGCCTTCGAGCGCATGGCCGAGGGCATCCTCGAAGTGCTCGACGCGGACGACCGCATTCCGATGGTGCGCAAGATCGGGCCGTTCTTCTACAACTTCTGGCGCGACAGGAAGAACCCGAAGGGCCTGTGGCGGCGCACCACGCTGGCCGAATACCGCAAGCCGCAGCCCGAATGGGAATGCGTGATCGATCTCGATGCGCTCGCCGAGGCCGAAGGCGAGAACTGGGTCTGGCACGGCGCCCAGTGCCTGCAGCCCGCGTACAAGCGCTGCCTGGTCTCGCTCTCGCGCGGCGGTGCCGATGCGGAAGTGGTGCGCGAGTTCGACCTCGAACACAGGCAGTTCGTGGCCGACGGCTTCGCGCTGCCCGAGGCCAAGAGCAGCGTGGCATGGAAGGACATCGACCATCTCTACGTGGCCACCGACTTCGGCCCCGGCTCGATGACCACCTCGAGCTATCCGCGCATCGTGAAGGAATGGCGGCGCGGCACGCCGCTCGAGAGCGCGGCGACGGTGTACGAGGCCGGCGCCGACGACATGATGGCCAGCGCATGGCGCGACACCACGCCGGGCTTCGAGCGCGACTTCGTCTCGCGCCAGATGGACTTCTACGACAGCGAGACCTGGCTGCGCGCGCCGGACGGCCGGCTGGCGAAGGTCGACGTGCCCGACGATGCGAACATCGACATCACGCGCGAGTGGATGCTCGTCGAGCCGCGCAGCCCCTGGACCGTGGGCGGCGCCACCTACGCGCCGGGCTCGCTGGTGGCCACCCGCTTCGACGACTACATGGCCGGCCGGCGCGAGTTGACGGTGCTGTTCGAGCCCGGCGACACCACCGCGCTCGACAGCCATTCGTGGACCCGCCACCACCTGATCCTGAACGTGATGCGCGACGTGGTGAACGAACTCGAAGTGCTCACGCCGCAGCCCGGCCAGCAGCCGTGGAAGCGCGAGCGCCTGGGCGGCGCGCCCGCGCTCTCGACCATCGCGGCCGGCGGCATCGACGAGGACGAGAACGACGACTACTTCCTCACGGTGAGCGGCTTTCTCCAGCCGACCACGCTCTACATCGGCACCATCGGGCGCGGCGAGCCCGAGCCGCTCAAGGACAGCCCGGCCTTCTTCGATGCCTCGCGCTACCGCGTGAGCCAGCATTTCGCGACCTCGAAGGACGGCACGCGCGTGCCCTATTTCGAGATCGCGCCCAAGGACCTGCGGGCCGACGGCCGCAACCCGACGCTGCAGTACGCCTACGGCGGCTTCGAGGTCTCGCTGCAGCCGAGCTACAGCGGCAGCATCGGCCGCGCCTGGCTCGATCAGGGCGGCGTCTACGTGGTCGCCAACATCCGCGGCGGCGGCGAGTACGGCCCGCGCTGGCACCAGGCCGCGCTGCAGCAGAACCGCCTGCGCACCTGCGAGGACTTCGCGGCCGTGTCCGAGCACCTGTTCGCCCGCAACATCACCTCGCCCCGGCACCTGGGCGCGATGGGTGGCAGCAACGGCGGCCTGCTGATGGGCAACATGCTCACGCTCTATCCGCAGCTCTACGGCGCGATCGTGAGCGAGGTGGCGCTGCTCGACATGCGGCGCTACACGCAGCTGTCGGCCGGCGCCTCGTGGATCGCCGAATACGGCGACCCGGAGGTGGCCGAGGAATGGGCCTGGATCCAGGCCTTCTCGCCCTACGAGAACGCGAAGCCCGGGCAGGCCTATCCGCCCGCGCTCTTCACCACCTCCACGCGCGACGACCGCGTGGGGCCGGTGCATGCGCGCAAGATGTACGCGAAGCTCGCGGCCATGGGCCATGACGTCGCGTTCTACGAGAACATGGAAGGCGGCCACAGCGCGGCGGCCGACAACAAGGCCGCGGCCTTCATGGATGCGCTGGGCTACATGTACCTCTGGCAGCACATCGGGCGAACGGCATGAACGGCACCACCCTCGAACTGATCGGCGCGCCCACCGACGTGGGCGCCAGCGTGCGCGGCGCCGGCATGGGGCCCGACGCGCTGCGCGTGGCGGGCCTGCCGGACGCGCTGGCGGCGCAGGGCTATCAGGTGATCGACCGCGGCAACCTCGCCGGGCCGGCCACGCCGTGGACGCTGCCGGCCAACGGCCTGCGCCATCTCGACGAGGTGATCGCCTGGAACCGCGCGGTCTATGCCGCGGTCGACAGCGCACTCGGCACCGGCCACCTGCCGCTGATGATGGGCGGCGACCACTGCCTCGCGATCGGCTCGATCAGCGCCGTGGCCTGGCATGCGCGCCGGCGCGGCCGCAAGCTGCGCGTGCTGTGGCTCGATGCGCACTCCGACGTCAACACCGAGACCACGAGCCCGAGCGGCAACCTGCACGGCATGCCGGTGTCGTGCCTGCTGGGCCATGGCCCCGCGGTGCTCACCGGCTGGAGCGGCGAGCGCGCCGCGATCGAGCACGACGCGATCCGCTTCATCGGCATCCGCAGCGTCGATGCCGACGAGAAGGAGGCGATCCGCACGCTCGGGCTGCATGTGTTCGACATGCGCCACATCGACGAGCACGGCATGCGCACCACCATGACCGAGGCGCTGCAGGACGTGGACGAGGACACGCACCTGCACGTGAGCTTCGACCTCGACTGCCTCGACCCCGGCATCGCGCCCGGCGTGGGCACCGGCGTGCGCGGCGGGCCGACCTACCGCGAGATGCAGCTGTGCATGGAGATGATCGCCGACACCGGCCGCCTCGGCTCGGTGGACGTGGTGGAGCTCAATCCGGCGCTCGACGTGCGCAACCAGACGGCCGAGGTGGCCGTCGAGCTGATCGAGAGCCTGTTCGGCAAGTCGACGCTGGTGCGCTGAAGACGGGCCTCAGCGCTGCATCGCCGGCAGCGCGATCGCGGCGATGATGCCGACGATGGCGATGGCCGGCAGCAGCCATGCGCCGATGATCACGCTGAGCGTGTTCGGCGGCGGCGGCGCGCCGAAGCGGTTGCTGCCCTGCGTGCCCGGCTTGAAGATCCAGATCAGCGCGACCAGCGGAATCAGCGCCAGCAGCAGCGTCCAGCCCGACCAGTCCATGTCGTGCGAGCGCTGGATGCCGGTCAGCACGTAGAACACGAGGTACGGGATCGCGAGCACCAGGGTGATGATGCTGATCGCCGCCTCGCCGCCCTTGAAACCGGTGAAGCCGATCACGCCGCCCAGCACCATGGCCGCCAGCATGAACAGCGCGTACGAATAGAACATGTACGCCAGAAAGCGCACCCGCCCGATCCGCCCCTTGGCGGACCACAGCTTCACGGGCTGCACGCCCGCGCTGTCTTCGTAGACGTCGGCCACGGTGGCGCCGGGCGCGGCGTAGGGATTGATTGCTTGCTCTGATGACATGGGCTCACTCCTCGGGGTTGGTTATGGGAAGGGATTTGAACAGTGCGACTCAAAGAAGGCCAGCCCGCTTGACGGCGTGGTAGCGGTTCACCAACGCCACCGCCAGGCCGGCGGGCTCGACGTCGACCGACAGCGGATCGTTGCCGACCACGCGCGCGAAGGCGTCGCGGCGCGACTGCTCGAACAGATGGGCCGCCGCGACCTCGACGGCATCGCTCGCCTGCGCGAGCGGCTGGCGCGCGATGCGCCCGAGCACGCGCTCGCGCAGGCTCGCGACCAGCACGAGGTGGTTGCGGCGCAGCAGCTTGACCGCGGGGCGCAGCTCGGCCGCATCCTCGTCGCGGAAGTTGGTCAGCACGATCACCAGCGCACGGCGCCGCTGCACCTGCAGCAGCCGCTGCGCCGCGAGCAGGTAGTCCGAATGCGTGGCACCGGGCTGGATGTCGTGCAGCCGGTTCATCAGCGCGTTGAGCGTGGCCGTGCCCTTGCGCGGCGCGAAGTCGCGCCGTTCGGCGAGCGGGCAGCCGAAGGTCATGGCGCCGACCTCGTCGCCCTCCTTCAGCGCCACGTAGCTCAGCAGCATCAGCGCGTTGAGCGCTTCGTCGAAATGGCTGCCGGCCTGTTCGGCGGTGCCGGTCTCGTCGGCGCGCATGCGGCGGCCGCAGTCGAGCAGGAAGAACACGCACTGGTCGCGGTCGTCCTGGTACTCGCGCACGATCGGGCGGCGATGGCGCAGCGTGGCCTTCCAGTCGATGTGCCGCAGCGAATCGCCGGTGCGGTAGTCGGCGAGCTGGCGGAAGTCGGTGCCCAGGCCGCGCTGCGCATAGGTCTTGATGCCGATCTGCGCGAGGCGCCGGTCGCCCGAGAGCCACGCATAGCGCGCGAGCGCCGCGAAGTTGGGATACACCCGCACGCGCCGCGGCGCACCGAGCGTCTGCCGCAGCTCGAAGCAGCCCGCGCGCGTGCGCCAGCGGATCTGCGTGGCGTCGAACTGCGCCACGCCGCGCAGCGTGGCGGTCGCGGTGTACTGCAGCACGCGCCGCGAGGCCGGCGGCACCGTCACCGTCTGCGGCAGGCCCTCGAACGCGAAGTGCGCATCGAGTCCGTCGAACACCGACACCTCCCAGCCATGCGCGCCCTCGTTGACGAGCGCCAGCGTCAGCACCGTCGGCACGCCGATCGAGAAGGCGCCCGGCAGCGTGCGCTCGACGCGCAGCGGCGCCGCGCGCCAGAGCCGCCAGCTGCGCCAGAGATCGAAGCCCGCGCCCGCGAGCCCGAGCACCAGCGCCACCCCGGCCGCCTGCGCCACCCGTTCCACCGGCACGCCCAGCAGCAGCGCGGCGACGGCGGCCACGGCCGCGCCCGCCAGCACCCACACCAGCGCGCGCGAGGGGACGGGAACGACGCGCGTCATCGAAGGCGCGCTCCCTTCATCGGCGGGCTCATAGCCTCGGCGCTTCGACGCTGTCGCGCGCGGCGCGCAGCAGGCCGTCGACGCTCGCGCCCTCGAGCTGCGCATCGGGCGAGATCATCACGCGGTGCCGCAGCGCCGGCAGCGCCTGGCGCGCGACGTCGTCGGGCGTGATGAAGTCGCGCCCGGCCATCAGCGCGGCGGCGCGCGCGGCGCGCACCAGCGCCATGGTGCCGCGCGGGCCGGCGCCCGAGGAGAGCCCCGGCCAGTCGCGCGTGGCGCGCGCGATGCGCACGGCATAGTCGATCACGCGCGCGTCGGCCGTCACCAGGCAGGCGAGCCGCTGCAGCTCGACCACCTGCGCCTCGTCCAGGCAGGGCGTGACCGCTTCGAGCGGGAACTGGTTGCCCGCGCGCTGCAGCGTGGTGAGCTGCACGATCGCGTTCTCTTCCGCATGGCTCGGAAAGCCGATGTCGATCTTCAGCAGGAAGCGGTCGAGCTGCGCCTCGGGCAGCGGGTAGGTGCCTTCGGTGTCGATCGGGTTCTGCGTGGCCATCACCATGAAGGGCCGCGGCAGCGGCAGCGCCCGGCCTTCGAGCGTGACCTGGTATTCCTGCATCACTTCGAGCAGCGCGCTCTGGGTCTTGGCCGGCGCGCGGTTGATCTCGTCGGCCAGCAGCAGGTTGGTGAAGACCGGCCCCTGGTGCACGCGCAGCGTGCCGATGCCGCCGTCGCCGCGCTGCGAGGGATCGAGCACCGAATGGCCCGTGATGTCCGAGGGCATGAGGTCGGGCGTGAACTGCACCCGCGCGTAGCGCAGCGTCATCGCCTGCGCGAGCGCACGGGCGAGCAGCGTCTTGCCGAGCCCCGGCACGCCTTCGATCAGCACGTGGCCGGAGGCGACCAGCGCCACCAGCGTCTGGTCGACCGCTTCGAGCTGGCCGACCACGGCCCGGCCGACTTCGGCGCGAAGCGCCTGCAGCCACTGGGAGGCGCGTGTCAGTTCTTCGGGGGAGATGGCTTGCATGGGTTCTCTCGGTTCAGGATGAGGAGGAAGAAGAAGGCGACGACGGTGCGCGGCCACCGGCCTCGAGCCGGCGGCGCGCGGTCTCGAGCAGTTCGAGGTCGACCGCCATCGCCTCGGGGCTGCGCGCGCGCGTGGCGAGCGCGCGCTCCAGCGCGGCCGCCTGCAGCCCCGTGGCCTGCGCGATCGCGGCTGCGCGTGCCCCGGCATTGCGCTGCGCGTGATGCCGCAGATGGCGCGCGGCCGCTTCGTTCAGCGCGCGCACCTGCGCGGCATGCAGCGCGCCGTTGCCGTGGACGTTCAGGAAGGCCGAGGTGCCGCGCACCTGCTCGGCCATCGAGCGCCGGTGCGTGCCGGCCGAGGGCGCCAGCGGCCCGAAGCGCACGGCCCCGCGCCAGAGCGCCGCCACCAGCGCGAGCAGGCCCGCGACGATCGCGACCCAGCCCTGGTGCCAGAGCCACTTCAGGAAGGGTTCGCGCGCTTCCTCGGTGACGAACCAGACCTCGCTGCCGGCGCGGGCCTGCAGCGCGGCCGCGGCGAACAGCGCGTTGTCGCCGCGCAGCAGGTTCCGGTTGTGGAGCACGCCCCAGGGCATGACCGTGACCGAGCCGCGGCCGACGCGCACGCGGATGGCCTCGATGCCCCGCGGCGCCTCCACCGCCCACAGCGGCAGTTCGTCCTCGTCCGCGGGCAGGTACTGCCGGGTGGTGTACGCGGCGCAGAGGCGGAACACGCGGCCGCCCGCAAAGCTCGCGGGCAGCGCATAGGGTTCGACGACCTCGTGGCAGTCGCCGTCCTTCTCGCGCTTGCCGCGCAGGGCCTGCGGCGTCTTCGGCGGCGCGGGGGTGTCGTCGGCTTCGTCGGCCTCGTCCTGCGGCGCCTCGTCATCCGCGTCGTCGCCCTTCCTGTTCTTCCTGCCGACGCGCGTCCAGTCGACCTCGGCCAGCGGCACCCAGCTGTCGAGCATGTCGTCGTCGAGCAGATGGGCGGGCATCACGAGGTGGCCGCCCTCCTCCTCGACCCAGGCGCGCAGGCGCCCGGCGCGCTCCGGGAACATGTCCCAGTGCCGCGACGCGAGCACCAGCCGTGCATCGGGCGGCGGCATCGCGTCCAGGCTCTGGCGCTTGACCACCTTCGCGCCCAGCTCGCGCAGCAGGCCCTGCACGCCGTACAGCAGATTGGTGCGCGCTTCGCCGCTCGCGGGCGTGGGCACCTCGGTATCGGCCCACTCGGTGGCCGACACCAGCCAGGCGCCGGCGAGCCCCAGCGCCAGCACCACCGCGATGCGGACCACCCAGGCGTTCACGCGGGCACCCCGTCTGCCGCGGGGGGAGCCTCGGCCGGCGCGCCGAGGTTCTGCGCGAACCCGGCGCACAGCGCCAGCACGTCGGCGGTGGCCGGCAGCCGGCCGCCGTAGGCCGCGAGCTGCCAGGCGCCGACCAGCCGCGCGAGAAAGGCCTGCGGCCCCGGCGCCAGGCGCGGCGCGGCGAGCGCCACGCATTCGTCCTCGGTGCTCGCGGCGCGCACCGGCACGCCGTGCAGGTGCACGATGCGCGACAGCGCGCCGCGGTACAGCAGCGACAGCGCCGCGCGATGCTGGCCGCGCTGCCAGAGCGTGGCGGCCGCATTGCCGATGTCGTCGGGCAGGGTTTCGGGCCGGATGTCCAGGCTGCCGACGTGGCTCGGCAGGGCTTCGCCGCGCGGCCTGCCGCCGGTGGCGCGCACCCGCATCCAGCGGTGGATGCGCACCACGATCCAGGCGAAGGCCAGCGCGGCCAGCCCCCAGATGAGCCAGCGCGCGCCTTCGGCGACGGTCTTCGCGAAGTCGCGCAGCCAGTCGAGGCTGCCGGCGTCGCTGTCGGCCTTCTTCTTGTCCTCGTCCTCGTCGCGCGGCTTGAAGCGCAGGCTCTTCTCGGTCCTGGTGCCGGGCATGTGCGGATCGGCACGAAGGCGCTCGGCCGCGGCGCGCACCTGCTCGCGCGTGGGCAGCGGATCGGGCGCGGCCGCGGCGGCCGCCGCTGCGCCGCATGCGCACAGCGCGGCGAGCACGACGGCGCCCAGGCGCCGCCGGAGGTCAGCGGAAGCCATGCCGGAACTCCTGCTCGATGTCCCAGGCCTCGAGCTCCACGCGCCGGTTCAGGTACATCGCGAAGCCGGCCGCCACGTAGAACGGCTCGAGCAGGCCGACCACCAGAGCGTACGCCGTGGCGACGAGCAGGCTCTCCACCGTGCCTTCGGACGCCAGCAGCCAGTTCATGACCTCGCGCGCATCGCCCTCGGGCGCGAACCAGACGAGCAGCGACATCACGCAGAGGTAGAGCGCCATTTCCACATGCGCGAACACCAGCTGCATGCAGCCGGCCGCGCCGCGCCGGCCGTGCAGCAGCTGCGCGCGGCGCTTGCGGCGTGCGCTGCCGCGCTGGCCTTCGAGCTGGTCGATCGCCTGCGTGAACGAGCGCCAGGGCGAGAAGCGGCGCCACAGCAGCGTGCGCAGCCACTGGCCGCCCCAGACCTGCCGCCGCCGCGCCCACAGGTCGCGCCAGCGCGTGCCTTCGCCGAACACCGCGCGCGACAGCACGAAAAGCAGGCTGCGGTCCAGCCACG
This sequence comes from Variovorax sp. TBS-050B, assembly GCF_029893635.1. Classification (NCBI taxonomy): domain Bacteria; kingdom Pseudomonadati; phylum Pseudomonadota; class Betaproteobacteria; order Burkholderiales; family Comamonadaceae; genus Variovorax; species Variovorax sp. TBS-050B. The sequence goes on from NZ_JARXYR010000002.1 coordinate 946,710, forward strand.
GCTTGAGCCAGAAGATCACGAGCCCGGGCAGCCAGCCGGCGATCTCGACGGTGCAGAGCGCGAGCGCCACCACCACGGCATGCACCGGCAGGTAGGTGCCCCAGACCGAGCGCGCATGGCGGCGCACCAGCGTGGCGCCCAGGTCCGCCGCCTCGGCCATCGGCCGTGGACGCAGCACGATCGCGAGGCCGTCAACCTGCATGGCGCCCCCCGGCGGCGGGCCTTGCGGCGGCATCGGCCGCCGCGCGCGGCCGGCCCTGCCAGCCGAGGTAGGCCAGCACCAGCGCCCAGCAGGCGCCGCCAACGCCGTACTTCACGGCCGGCGTGATCCAGCGCGCGGAGGACCAGAAGGCCTCGACCGCCGCGGCCACCAGCAGCAGCCCGACCACGCCGTAGACCACCACCACCGCATGCCGCGCGGCCAGCCGCAGCGCCTCCAGCCGGGTGTGGCGTCCGGGCGCGAGCCAGGAATGGCCGAGCCGCAGGCCCGCGGCGCCGGCGAGCACGATGGCGGTGAGCTCGAAGGCCGAATGGGTGACGACGAAGGACAGGAAGTTGCGCGCATGCCCGGCGCCGATCAGGTAGCCGCCGACCGCGCCGATCTGCGTGCCGTTGAACACCAGCACGAAGGCGCTGCCGACGCCCGCGAAAAGCCCGGCCGCGAAGCAGCGGAAGCCGATGCCGATGTTGTGCATCACGTAGAAGCCGAACATCTGCCAGTCGTCGCCGGCGTCGCGCGTGCGGCCGAGGGCCTCGCTGCGGTCGCCGTACATGCCGTCGAACTGCTGCACCTCGCCGGCGTCGAGCAGGTGCAGGATGAAGCCCGGGTCGCGCCAGGCCGCCCAGCCGGCCGCGAGCAGCGGCACCAGGAACAGCAGCGCCGCCGCGAGCAGGTAGCCGCGGTGGGCGCGCACCGCCTGCGGGAAGTCGACCAGCACGAGCCGGCCGAGGCGCGCGAGGCCGTAGTCGTGGCGGCGGTAGATGAGCCGGTGGGCGCTCTGCGTCAGGCCTTCGAGCCGCTGCGTCAGGTGGATCGGATAGGCGCGGGCCTGCGCCAGCGCGAGGTGCTCGCACACGCGGCGGTAAAGGGTCGCCAGGCGGGCGCCGTCGAACCTGCGCCGGGTCTCGGCCGCGGCGACCACGGCTTCGAGCTCGGCCCAGAGCGGCGCGTAGGCGGCCTCGAAATCGAGCGGCGTCATCGCGCGCCTCCGCGGCGGCCGAGCACCCATTGCGCCACGCCGAGCAGCCGCTGCGAGGCGCTGGCGCCGTGCACGCCGGGCCCGAGCACCGGTTCGGCCAGGCGCGCGAGCTCGTCCAGCCGCTCGGGCGTGAGCCGCCGCGCACGGCCGGCCCAGGACACCACGGCCGCCTGCTCGCGCGCCGACAGCGCGCGCGCGGGCGCCTGCGGCTCGGCCACCGGCACCTCGCCGTGCAGGCTCACCTGGTCGCTGAACACCACCAGCGTGCCGGCCGCCAGGTCGCCGAGCCGCTTGCTGTCGCGCCGCCAGAGCATCGACACGATGCCGGCGCCGTAGAAGGCCGGCACGAAATCGGCCGCGCGCAGCAGGTTGCGCGTGAGCGAGGCCGCGGGCGTGACCGGCAGGCCGGAATCCATGACCACGCGCAGCCCCATCACCCGCTTGCCGGGCGTGGCCGCCGCGCGCGTGAGCTCGAACAGCACCGGGTAGAACCACTCGAGGCAGAAGTAGCTGATGAGCAGGATGCCGGCGCCCATCTTGCCGAGCAGGCCGACGGTGATCGAGATCGCCATGAAGATGCCGAGCCGGATGCCGAAGTCGATCAGGTAGGCGAGCCCGCGCGCCACCAGCCCGGCCGGGCGCAGCGAGAGCGCGATGCCCTCGGGCGTTTCGGCGGTGTGGAGCGTGTCGAGACGCACGAGGCAGGTCGCCGGCCTTCTCAGGCCCGCAGCACCACGGTGTCGGCGATGTCGTCGTGCAGGCAGCGGCGCGATGCACGGAAGATGAAGAGGCAGTCGACCAGCACGAAGATCTGCCCCACGGCGGGGATCGCGGCGGTCAGGAACTGCAGGCTCTCGCGCAGGCCGAGGATGCGGCCGAGCGAGGGCCTGGTGCCGTCGGGCCGCGCGATGCGGATGCGGAAGACCGCCTTGCCGAGGGTCTGGCCGCGGGTGGCCAGCAGGTAGCCGTGCAGCGCGAGGTAGATGAGGAAGCCCGCCAGGGCTCCTTCGACCTGGGGCGCCCAGAGGCTGCGGCCGTCGTCCGCCCAGAGATCGAGCGGCGTGAACACCGAGAGCAGCCAGATCACGCCGACGGCGATGCCGCCATCGAGCATGGCCGCCAGAAAGCGCTTGCCGCGCGATGCGAGTTCAACGGGCTGCCCGCCCGGCTGCACCACATCCTCGACGCGAGATTGCGGCGGCGCATAGCGCGCGTCCTCCGATTGCCCTTGCATGGCCCCTCTTCCGGATCGTTTGGTTTTCGATCATTCTAGTGGGGGCGTTTTCAATTTCGGGGACACCGCGCGCGCCCGTTGCGCGGCCGCCTCAGCCGCGGTTCGGCGAGGGCGGCACCGGAAAGCTGGTGGCCGGGCCGGGCGGCGCCTCGGCCGGCACGTCGGGCGGCGCGTCGGGTCCGCCGCCCTGCAGGAAGCGGTCGAGCAGGGTGAAGAAGCGGTCGTAGAAGCGCTCGTCGGTCAGGGTTTCGCTCGCCACCTTGACCATCGCGTCGTCGCTGCCCGCGAACGGCAGCGAGAGCGAGCCGATCGCGCCCACGCCCAGGCTCGCCGAGTTGTTGACCTTCTTGATGCCGTAGCGGTCCTGCAGCGCGGTCGCGAAGGCCACGGTGCTCTTGCGGCCGGAGCGGCCGCCCTCGCCGGCGCAGACCACGCGGAACTCGACCTCCACATGCACCTCGGGCGCAGGCTGGAAGTTCTTGCGGCCGGTCACGAGGTCGGCGTTGGCCGCGTTGACCATGTAGCCCTGGCTCAGCAGCGCGCGGCGCGCGGCCTCGCAGGTCTGGGCCTCGGTGGCCGCATAGGTGCGGGTGTGGGTGGTGGTGGAGTCGAATTCTTCCGTGTCGTACGCCACGCGGCGCGAGGCGCTGCCGCAGGCGGCGAGCAGCAGCACGGAAGAAAGACAGAGCACGAGAAGGGAATGGCGGGAGAGCATGGTCGGCATGGCGCGGCGAATCCTAACCGGCGCTCGGGCGCCGGCGAGCCTTCGAGCGTGGCGGTGCGGTCCGCGTTCCCGGCGCGCCCGCGATTTTTCTCAGGCCCAGCGCAGCACGTGGTGCGCGCGGTGCCGCGTGGCGGCGATCAGCCGCGCATTGGGCGCGTCGGTGCGCGCCACCCACTCGCGCGCCGCCTCGGCGCTGCGGCCGAACTGCTGGTGGCGCGCGACCAGGCGCGCCTCGCGCAGCGCGTCGTCGATGTCCACGTACCAGACCTCGTCGAGCAGCGCGGCCGCGCCGGCCCAGGCGCCTTCGTCGTGCAGCAGGTAGTTGCCTTCGGTGATGACCAGGCGCGTCTGCGGCAGCACCGCGATCGCGCCGGCGATCGGCTCCTCGATCTCGCGGCGGAACTCGGGCGCGTAGACGATCGGGTCGCCCTCCTGCTGCGCGCGCAGCCGCGCGAGCAGCGCCACGTAGCCCGCGGCATCGAAGGTGTCGGGCGCACCCTTGCGCGCGGCGCGGCCGAGCCGCTGCAGCTCGACGTTGGCAAGGTGGAAGCCGTCCATCGGCACGACCTGCGCGCGCTCGGCGCCCACCGCCTGCAGCAGCGCGGCCGCGAGCGTCGACTTGCCCGCGCCCGGTGCGCCGACGAGCCCGAGCAGCCGGCGCCCGCCGCCGGCCATCAAGGCCTGCAGGCGCGCGCGGCTGTCGGCCGGAAGAGGAAGGGCGGGAAGAGCGGAATGCATCGCCCCGAGCGTACCAAGCCGCGTCGGGGCTGCGGGCTCAGGGGTAGAGGCCGCGTTCCTGGCGCGCCATGAGGATGCGCTCGCAGGCCACCGCGTAGGTGGCGGTGCGCAGCGTGATCTTGTGCTTGTCGGCCGTGTCCCAGATCTGGTTGAGCGCGTTCATCATGATGCGGTCGAGGCGCACGTTGATCTCGTCCTCGTCCCAGAAGAAAGACGAGAAGTCCTGCACCCATTCGAAGTAGCTCACGGTCACGCCGCCGGCGTTGCAGATCACGTCGGGCACCACCAGCACGCCGCGCTCGGCGAGGATGTCGTCGGCCGTCGGCACGGTGGGGCCATTGGCGCCTTCGAGCACCAGCCTGGCGGTGGTGGTCTTGGCGCGCTCGGCGGTGATCTGGCCTTCGAGTGCGGCCGGAATCAGGATGTCGCAGGCCACGCTCCAGAAGTCCTCGTTGGGCACGATGTCGCCGCCGGCCTTGAAGCCCACCACGCCGTCGGTGCGCGAGATCGGCACCAGCTTGGAGAGGTCGAGGCCGTTGGGATTGACGATGGTGCCGGTGTGGTCCTGCACCGCGACGATCTTGGCGCCCGCCTCGGCGAAGAGCTCGGCCGCGACCGAGCCCACGTTGCCGAAGCCCTGCACCGCGATGCGCGCGCCGCGCAGGTCGAGGCCGAGCCGGCGCGCCGCCTCGCGCCCGGTGACGAACACGCCGCGGCCCGTGGCCTTGACGCGCCCGAGCGAGCCGCCCAGGTGCAGCGGCTTGCCGGTGACCACGCCGGTGGCGGTGCCGCCGACGTTCATCGAGTAGGTGTCCATCATCCACGCCATGATCTGCGCGTTGGTGTTCACGTCGGGTGCGGGAATGTCGGTGTGCGGGCCGATGATGATGCCGATCTCGCTGGTGTAGCGGCGCGTGATCTTCTCGAGCTCCTGCTGCGAGAGCTTCTTGGGATCGACGCGGATGCCGCCCTTGGCGCCGCCGTAGGGCAGGTTCACGGCCGCGGTCTTGATGGTCATCCAGGCCGACAGCGCCATCACTTCCTCGAGCGTGACGTCGGGGTGGAAGCGGATGCCGCCCTTGCCCGGGCCGCGGCTCATGTTGTGCTGCACGCGGTAGCCCTCGAAGTGGGCGATGGTGCCGTCGTCCATCTCGATCGGCACGTCGACGATCAGCGCGCGCTTGGGACGCTTGAGCGTCTCGACCCAGCGGGCCAGCGGGCCGAGGTACGGCACCACGCGGTCGACCTGCGAGAGGTACGTGCCCCAGGGGCTGTTGGCGGTCGGGTTGACGAAGGAGAGCTTTTCACTCATGGAAGTACCTTGGTTGAACGGATGCCCGCCACGATAGACCCCTCGCGCCCGCCGCGCCATCTCTTATGCACGCCGCGAAGACGGTTATGCAAGAGAGGTTTGGCGCCCCCGCCTCAGGCCACGGCGCTCAGCAGCGCCGCGTTGCCCCCGGCCGCGGTGGTGTTGACCGTGAGCGTCTGCTCGGCGCAGAAGCGGTAGAGGTAGTGCGGGCCGCCCGCCTTCGGTCCGGTGCCGCTCAGCCCCTCGCCCCCGAAGGGCTGCACGCCGACGACCGCGCCGATGATGTTGCGGTTGACGTAGACGTTGCCCACGTGCGCGCGCGCCGCCAGCGACTGGGCGCGCGAGTCGATGCGGGTCTGGATGCCGAGCGTGAGGCCGTAGCCGAGCGCGTTGATGCGCTCGATCACCGCCGCGGGATCGGCGAGCGCGCCGCTGCCCCAGCGCGCGATCTGCAGCACCGGGCCGAAGATCTCGCTCGTCACGCCGTCGATGGACGGGACTTCGTAGGCATGCGGCACGATCAGGTTGCCCGCAGGCGCCGCCCCGCCCGCCTCGGGAAGCAGCCGCTTCGCCGCCGCGTCCAGGCGCGCGAGATGGCGGCGGATGTTGTCGGCGGCCTCGCGGTCGATGACCGGGCCCACGTCGGTCCACAGCAGCGCCGGATCGCCCGTGGCGAGCTCGCGCGCGGCGCCGCAGATCATCTCGATCACCGCGTCGGCGATGCCTTCGTGCAGCACCAGCAGCCGCAGCGCCGAGCAGCGCTGGCCGGCCGAGCGGAAGGCGCTCTGCACCACCGCGTCGGCCACCTGCTCGGGCAGCGCGCTCGAGTCGACCAGCATCGCGTTGATGCCGCCGGTCTCGGCGATCAGCGGCACGATGGGGCCGTCCTTCGCGGCCAGCGCGCGGTGGATGATGCGCGCCACCTGCGTCGAGCCGGTGAACACCACGCCCGCCACGCCCGGTGCGCCGACCAGCGCGGCGCCCACCGTCTCGCCCGGCCCGTGCAGCAACTGCAGCGCGTCCACCGGCACGCCCGCGGCATGCAGCAGCCCCACGGCTTCGCGCGCGACGCCGGGCGTCTGCTCGGCCGGCTTGGCGAGCACCGTGTTGCCGGTGGCGAGCGCGGCCGCCACCTGTCCCATGAAGATCGCGAGCGGAAAGTTCCACGGGCTGATGCAGACCCACGGCCCGCGCGCGGTGAGGCGCAGTTCGTTGCGCTCGCCCGTGGGGCCGGGCAGCGTGACGAGCTGCATGATGCGCTCGGCCTCTTCGGCGTAGTAGCGCAGGAAGTCGACCGCCTCGCGCACTTCGGAGACGGCGTCGCCCCAGGTCTTGAAGGCTTCCTTCACGAGCAGCGCGCAGAAGTGCGGCAGCGCGTGCTGCAAGGCATCGGCGGCCTGCCGCAGCATCGCGGCGCGCACGCCCACGGGCGTCTCGCGCCAGCGGCGGAAGGCGGCGGCGCTCGCCGCCACGGCCTCGGGCGCGCGCACGGGGTCGGCCTCGGCCACCTGCGGCACCACGGCCGTCCGCAGCGCGGCGAAGAGCGGCGCGCGCATCGATTCGACCGCGAGGTCGACGCCCTCGCTGTTGGGCCGCGCGGGCGCGGGGCCGTAGAGCGCGGGCGGCAGCGGCAGGGCCGGGTTGTCGGCTTCGAGCCAGAGCGGCGAACTCAGCAGCTCGCCCACCGGCACCGCGTCGTCGCCGAGCTGGTTCACGAAGGACGAATTGGCGCCGTTCTCCAGCAGGCGCCGCACCAGGTAGGCCAGCAGGTCGCGGTGCTGGCCCACCGGGGCGTACACGCGCACCGCGGCGCGCGTGTGCTTCATCACCTCGCGGTAGACGCCCTCGCCCATGCCGTGCAGGCGCTGCAGCTCGAAGGGCGCGCCGGCCGCCTCGGCCATCTGCAGGATCGCGGCGATGGTGCCGGCGTTGTGGGTGGCGAACTGCGGATAAACGGCATCGGGCGCCACGAGCAGCGCGCGGGCGCAGGCCAGGTAGCTGACGTCGCTGTGGTGCTTGTGCGTGAAGACCGGGTAGTGGGGCATGCCCATCTCCTGGGCGCGCTTGATCTCGGCATCCCAGTAGGCGCCCTTCACGAGCCGGCACATCAGCCGCAGCCCATGGCGGCGCGCCACCGCCGTGACATGCGCGATCAGTTCGAGCGCGCGCGTCTGGTAGGCCTGCAGCGCGAGGCCGAAGCCGCGCCATTGCGGCGCCTCGGCCGCCACGCGCGCGGCCAGCGCCTCGAACACGTCGAGCGAGAGTTCGAGCCGGTCGACCTCTTCCGCGTCGATCGTCAGATTGAGGTTGGCCGCGGCCGCGAGCTGGCACAACCGCCACACGCGCGGCACCAGTTCGTCGAGCACGCGCTCGCGCTGCGCCTCCTCGTAGCGCGGGTGCAGCGCGCTGAGCTTGATGGAGATGCCGTCGTTGCGCTCGGGCGCGCCGCCCGCGTCGGCGCCGGCCGCAATCGCGGCGATGGCCTGCGCGTAGCTCTCGAGATAGCGCAGCGCATCGGCGTCGGTGCGCGCGCCTTCGCCGAGCATGTCGTAGCTGAAGCGCAGCGCCTGCTGCCTGCGGTGCGCGGCGCGGGCCTCGCCCAGCGCCTCGGCGATGGTCTGGCCGAGCACGAACTGCCGCCCGAGCAACTGCACCGCGCGCAGCGTGGCCGCCACCACGGTGCGCGAACCGAGCTTGGCCATCAGGCCGGGCGGATGGTCGCCTTCGGGCAGGAACTTCTTCGACATCGCGATCGCGGCCGAGGACAGCCGCGAGAGCGTGGAATCGGCCGAGCCCTCGAAGTCGGCGCGGCCGAGCTGGTCGGCCGTCAGCGCGATCGCGGTGGCCGCGTCGGGCACGCGCAGCAGCGCCTCGGCCAGCCGCATCAGTGCCAGGCCCTCGGCGCTCGAGATCGGGTATTCGCGCAGCAGACTTTCCACGGCCCAGAACGGCGGCGGATGCCGGCGCACCGCCTCCACCCAGGGCGTGGCGGCGGCCGCGGCGGCGGCCCAGTCGAGTGCGCCTTCGAGCGATGCGAGGCGGTCGGCGACGACTTCGGCCTCCGGGCGGTAGGGAATGGGCAGATGCATGGCGGCTCCTTGGTGGTATCCCCTATGGTCTTTCGACATATGACGAATCTTTTGCCAAAAATCGAAGTCCCAACCGGATAATTCTCCAATGCTCGACCTGGACCGCATCGATCTCCGGCTGCTGAAGATTCTTCAGCAGGACGGCCGCATCACCAACCTCAAGCTGGCCGAGGCGGTGGCGCTCTCGCCCACCGCGGTGCTGGCGCGGGTGCAGCGGCTCACGCGCGAGGGCTTCATCCAGGGTTACGAGGCGCGGCTCGATCCGCAGAAGCTCGGACGCGGCTTCACGGTGTTCGTCGAAGTGCTGCTCGACCGCACCACGCCCAACGTGTTCGACCAGTTCAAGGCCGCGGTGCAGGTGCGCGACGAGATCATGGAATGCCACATGGTCGCGGGCGGCTTCGACTACCTGCTCAAGACCCGCATGGCCGACATGGCGGCCTACCGCGATTTCGCGGGCACGGTGCTGTGGCAGCTGCCGGGCGTGCGCGAGACGCGGACCTACGCGGTGATGGAAGAGGTCAAGAGCAGCGCGCGGTTGCCGCTGGGGGTGTGATGAGGATCCTGCACGCCAGGAAGACCGGGGACGTGCCTATCTCGCACCGAAGATCGCGGTGCCGATGCGCACCATGGTGCTGCCCGCGCTGACCGCCGCCTCGAGGTCGCCGCTCATGCCGAGCGAGAGCGTGTCGAGCGCGATGCCGGCGGCGCGGATCTGGTCGAACACGGCGCGCGCGCGCAAGCAGACCTCGCGCTGCGCGGCGAAATCGGGCGCCGGTTCGGGAATGGCCATGAGGCCGCGCAGCGTCAGGTGTGGCAAGGCCGCCACAGCGCGCGCGAGCGCCAGCGCCTCCTCCGGCGGCACGCCGGACTTGTTGGCACCGCCGTCGACGTTGACCTGCAGGCACACCTGCAGCGGCGGCAAACCGGCCGGACGCTGGTCGGAAAGGCGCTCGGCGATCTTCAACCGGTCGACGCTGTGGACCCAGTCGAAATTCGCGGCCACGGGCCGCGTCTTGTTGCTCTGCAGAGGGCCGATGCAGTGCCATTCGAGCTGGTCGCGCAGGTCGGCCAGCGCCTCGATCTTCTCGAGCCCCTCCTGCACGTAGTTCTCGCCGAAGGCCCGCTGCCCGGCCTCGAAAGCGGCGCGAACGGCCTCGGGGCCGAAGGTCTTCGACACCGCCAGCAGCCGGACTTCGGAAGCGCTGCGCCCCTCGGCGGCGCAGGCCTTTGCGATCCGGTTCTTTACTTGCTGGAGGTCGTCGCCAATCATCGTCATAATCGCCCAAGAATCGTATCAAAACGTCACCGAACCCGATCGAGGACCCCGTGGACATCACCCAACTGCTGGCCTTCAGCGTCAAGAACAAAGCCTCCGACCTGCACCTGTCCGCCGGCCTGCCGCCGATGATCCGCGTGCACGGCGACGTGCGGCGCATCAATGTCGACGCGCTCGACCACAAGGCGGTGCATGCGATGGTGTACGACATCATGAGCGACACCCACCGCAAGCACTACGAAGAGTTCCTGGAGGTCGACTTCTCGTTCGAGATCGACGGCCTCGCGCGCTTCCGCGTGAATGCCTTCAACCAGGCGCGCGGCGCGGCGGCGGTGTTCCGGACGATTCCGTCGAAGATCCTCACGCTCGAGCAGCTCAATGCGCCGAAGATTTTCGCGGATCTGGCGCTCAAGCCGCGCGGCCTGGTGCTGGTGACGGGCCCGACGGGTTCGGGCAAGTCGACCACGCTGGCCGCGATGATCAACTACCTGAACGAAAACGAGTACGGCCACATCCTCACGGTGGAGGACCCGATCGAGTTCGTGCACGAGTCGAAGAAGTGCCTGATCAACCAGCGCGAGGTCGGGCCGATGACGCTGTCGTTCTCGAACGCGCTGCGCTCCGCCCTGCGCGAGGACCCGGACGCCATCCTGGTGGGCGAGCTGCGCGACCTGGAGACCATCCGCCTCGCGATGACCGCGGCCGAAACCGGCCACCTGGTGTTCGGCACGCTGCACACCTCGTCGGCGGCCAAGACCATCGACCGGATCATCGACGTGTTCCCGGGCGAGGAGAAGGAAATGATTCGCGCGATGCTGTCGGAGTCGCTGCAGGCCGTGATCTCGCAGACGCTGTGCAAGACCAAGGACGGCCAGGGCCGCGTGGCGGCGCACGAGATCATGCTCGGCACGCCGGCCATCCGCAACCTGATCCGCGAGGCCAAGGTGGCGCAGATGTATTCGGCGATCCAGACCGGCCAGGGCTCGGGCATGCAGACGCTGGACCAGAACCTCACCGACCTCGTCCGCCGCAATGCCATTTCGGCCGCGGAAGCACGCAGCAAGGCGAAAATCCCCGAGAACTTCCCCGGATAACAGGCGCCCTCATCATGGAACGCGATCAAGCCAGCCAGTTCATCAATGACCTGCTCAAGCTCATGGTGAGCCGCAACGGCAGCGACTTGTTCATCACCGCCGATTTTCCGCCCGCGATCAAGGTCGACGGCAAGGTCACCAAGGTCTCGCAGCAGGCACTGGGCGCGCAGCACACGCTGGCGCTCACGCGCTCGATCATGAACGACCGCCAGACGGCGGAGTTCGAGCGCACCAAGGAATGCAACTTCGCGATCTCGCCGACCGGCATCGGCCGCTTCCGCGTGAACGCCTTCGTGCAGCAGGGCAAGGTCGGCATGGTGCTGCGGACCATTCCCGCCAAGCTGCCGACCATCGACGGCCTGGGCATGCCGCAGGTGCTCAAGGAAGTGTCGATGACCAAGCGCGGCCTCTGCATCCTGGTCGGCGCCACGGGTTCGGGCAAGTCGACCACGCTCGCGGCGATGATCGACTGGCGCAACGAGAATTCCTTCGGCCACATCGTGACGGTGGAGGATCCGGTCGAATTCGTGCATCCGCACAAGAACTGCGTGGTGACGCAGCGCGAGGTCGGCATCGACACCGACAGCTGGGAAGCCGCGCTCAAGAACACGCTGCGCCAGGCGCCCGACGTGATCCTGATGGGCGAAATCCGCGACCGCGAGACCATGGAGCATGCGGTCGCCTTCGCCGAGACCGGCCACCTCTGCATGGCCACGCTGCACGCGAACAGCGCCAACCAGGCGCTGGACCGGATCATCAACTTCTTCCCCGAGGAACGCCGCGCGCAGCTGCTGATGGACCTGTCGCTGAACCTGCGTTCGCTGGTCTCGCAGCGGCTGATCCCGACCGAGGACGGCCAGGGCCGCGTGGCGGCGGTGGAAGTGCTGCTGAACACGCCGCTGATCTCCGACCTGATCTTCAAGGGCGAGGTGGGCGAGATCAAGGAGATCATGAAGAAGAGCCGCAACCTCGGCATGCAGACCTTCGACCAGGCGCTGTTCGACCTGTTCGAGAGCCATTCGATCAGCTTCGAGGACGCGCTGCGCAACGCCGACTCGGCCAACGACCTGCGGCTGCAGATCAAGCTCAACAGCCAGCGCGCGCGCTCGACCGACCTCTCGGCGGGCACCGAGCACTTCGCGATCGTCTGAAAGCCGGACGGCCGAACGCAGAAGGAAGACAAAAGCGCGCAGAAGGCGCAGAAAAGAAGATCGACTTCTTTGTTTCTTCTGCGACTTCTGCGAAACCTTCGCGACCTCTGCGTTCGGCTCTGCGCTTTCGCCTGCGCATCAATGCGCTTAAGCTCATGCCCATGAGCAGCATCAACACCCGCACCTACGAATCCACCCCCGCGCAGACCGTCGCCTTCCTCGGGCTCGGCGTCATGGGCGGGCCCATGGCCGGCCACCTCGCGAAGGCGGGCCATGCCGTCACGGTCTACAACCGCACGCCCGCCAAGGCCGAGGCCTGGGTCGCCGAATTCGGCGCGCCGGGCCGCCATGCCGCCACCCCGCGCGAAGCGGCCGACGGCGCCGACATCGTGTTCTGCTGCGTGGGCAACGACGACGACCTGCGCGCCGTGGTGCTCGGCCCCAACGGCGCCTTCGCGGGCATGAAGAAGGGCGCCGTGTTCGTCGACCACACGACCGCCTCGGCCGACGTGGCGCGCGAGCTGTCGAACGCGGCGCTCGGCATCGGCGCGCAGTTCATCGACGCGCCGGTCTCGGGCGGCCAGGCCGGCGCGCAGAACGGCGCGCTCACGGTGATGTGCGGCGGCGACAAGCAGAGCTTCGAGCAGGTCAAGCCGGTGGTCGCGGCCTTCGCGCGCGCGGTCACGCACCTCGGCGCGAGCGGCGCCGGCCAGCTCGCGAAGATGGTCAACCAGATCGCCATCGCCGGGCTGGTGCAGGGCCTCTCGGAAGCCATCGCCTTCGGCCAGCGCGCGGGGCTGGACATGAAGCTGGTGCTCGAGGTCATCGGCAAGGGCGCCGCGCAGAGCTGGCAGATGGACAACCGCGGCCAGACCATGATCGACGGCAAGTTCGACTACGGCTTCGCGGTCGACTGGATGCGCAAGGACCTGGGTCTGGTGCTCGACGAAGCCAAGCGCAACGGCGCACGCCTGCCCGTGACCGCGCTGGTCGACCAGTTCTATGCCGACGTGCAGCAGGCCGGCGGCAGGCGCTGGGACACCTCGAGCCTGATCACGCGGCTCAAGTAAAAAACAAAGCCCGCGACAGCGGGCTTTGTGGCGTGGGGGCGACCGGCCGGCGTCAGCGCACGGGCGAGGTCACCACGCCGCCGCTCGGGGCGGGTTGCTGCTGCGGCGGCTGCTGCGCGGGCTGCAGCGGCTCCATCGGCGGCAGCGGCACGCGCGAGCCCGACGACGAGGACGGCGGCGGGACCGAACCGGTGCCGCCGCGCTGCGCCTGATTGGCGAGCTCGGTCTCCGTCACGATCTCGACCACGCGCACCACCTTCTGCACGCCCGAGATGCCGCGCGCGATCTCGGTCGCGCGGTCGGTCTCGCGCCGCGTGGCGATGCCCATCAGGTAGACCACGCCGCGCTCGGTCACCACCTTGAACGAGTTGGCGAAGATGTCCTTGGCATCGAGCAGCGAGGCCTTGATCTTGCCGCTGATGAAGACGTCGTTCGAGCGGTCCTGGAAGGTGCTGGGCTGGCCGATGGTGAGCTCGTTGACCACCGAGCGCACGTTGTCCACGCGCGCCACCACGTCCTCGACGCGGCGGCGGTCGGCCTCGCTGCCGACGGCGCCCGTGAGCAGCACCTGGCGGTTGTAGCTCGTCACGCTCACGTACATCTGGTCGTTGGCGATCTCGCGCACGCGCGCGGCCGCGCGCAGCTCGATGCCCTGGTCGTCGAGCTGCGCGCCGGAGCTACGGCGGTCGGTCGCCACCATGCCCACGCCCACGGCCGCGGCCCCCCCGACCACGAGCGGCACGCAGGCCGAGAGCCCGGCCGTCAGCACGGCGCCGGCGGCGAAAGCGATGGCAAGGCGTTGGAACGGTGTCGTCGTCGTCATGTGGAAGCTTCCTGTTCTCCGAGTAACTGGGCATCCACGCCGTCGCACAGGCAATGCAGTGCGAGCAGGTGGACTTCGTGGATGCGCGCCGCACGCTCGTGCGCCACGCCGATCTGGACATCGGTCTCGCGCAGCGCGCGGCCGACGGCCCCGCCGGTGCCGCCGCCGCCCGCATTGCCGAGCAGCGCCACCACCGTCATGTCGCGCTCGTGCGCGGCCAGCACCGCCGCGAGCACCGCGGCCGACTGGCCGCTCGCGCTGAGCACCAGCAGCACGTCGCCGGCCTGGCCGAGCGCGCGCACCTGGCGCGCGAAGCGGTCTGCGTCGACGGCACCGGCGGTGTCGGCCGCCGGATCATGGCTGTCGCCGGGCAGCGCGATCGCGCCCAGCTCGGGCCGCTCGCGCTCGAAGCGGCCGACAAAATGCGCGGCGAACTGCGCCGCGAGCAGGCCCGACACGCCCGCGCCGCAGGCGAGGATCTTGCCGCCGCTGGTCACGCAGGCCAGGATGGCCTGCATCGCCTGCGAAATGGATTTACTGAGAACCGGACCGGCCTGGTACTTGAGGTCGGCGCTGTCGATGAAATGTTGCTGAATCCGTTGCTCGAGCATGGGGCGGGATGATACCGGGGGGCCGTGAAACAAGACGTTCGCCTTGTGGAGCCGCGCAACCGCATTCGGTTCCCCGCGGCGTCCCCGCTTCAACCCGCGTCGAAGGCGCCCTGCAGCCAGGTGATGCGCTCTTCCACCAGCACCACGTCGAAGCGGCACGGCGGCAGCGTGCGCAACCGGTTCAGATAGTGGCGCGCCGCGAACACGATACGCCGCTGCTTGACGCCCGTGATGCTGCCGCCCGCGCCCCCGTGCGTGCCCGCGCTGCGCTGCCGCACCTCGACGAACACCAGCGTGCCGTCGCGCGGATCGCGCATGATCAGGTCGATCTCGCCGCCGCCGCGCCCGGGCGTTCGATAATTGCGCGCGACCAGCGCCAGGCCGGCATGCTGCAGATGGTCGAGCGCGGCGTCCTCCGCCGCGTCGCCGCGATGCTTGGTGGTGATCGTCTTCATGGGCCCGCTCCCTGCGCGCGTTCGTTCGTTCTTTTCTTCCGGAGAAACCTTTGGCTTCACTCGCACCCGCCTCCTTCGGCGCCGCCCTCACGGCCGCGCACGACGCCTCGGGTGCGCAGCATTATCCGCAGGGCACGCTCTACGTCGTCGCCACGCCGATCGGCAACCTCGCCGACATCACGCTGCGCGCGCTGCACGTGCTGCAGCTCGTCGACACGCTCGCCTGCGAGGACACGCGCCACACCCAGAGCCTGCTGCGCGCCTACGGCATCGACCGGCCGAACGCGCGGCTGCTCGCGGTGCACCAGCACAACGAGGCCGAGGCCGCGCAGGGCGTGATCGCGCGGCTCGTGCAGGGCGAGCGCATCGCCTACGTGAGCGATGCCGGCACGCCCGGCGTGAGCGACCCCGGCGCGCGGCTCGTGGCGGCCGTGCGCAGCGCCGGCCTGCGCGTGCTGCCGCTGCCGGGCGCGAGCAGCGTCACCACGCTGATCGGCGCCGCCGGCCTCGTCGCCGAAGGCGGCGACGGCAGCGCCGCGAGCGCCTTCGTCTTCGCCGGCTTCCTGCCGAGCAAGGCCGGCGAGCGCGACGCCGCGGTGCAGGGGCTCGCGCAGGAACCCCGCGCGGTGGTGGTGCTCGAGGCGCCGCACCGCATCGAGGCCCTGGCGCGCGCGCTGGCCGTGCTCGGCGAGCGCCGCGTCACCGTGGGGCGCGAACTCACCAAGCAGTTCGAGGAGATCGCCACCGTGCCGGCCGCCGCCCTGCCCGATTGGTTCGCGGCCGATCGCGACCGCACGCGCGGCGAGTTCGCGCTGGTGCTGCACCCCGTGGCGGTGGACGACGGCGGTGCTGCGGAAGGCGAACGCGTGCTGCGGCTGCTGCTGGCCGAGCTGCCGGTGAAGACGGCGGTGAAACTCGCCGCCGAGATCAGCGGTGCGCCGCGCAATGCGCTCTACGAAACGGCACTGCGCATGCGCAAGGATGCCGGGGACGACTGAGCTCAGCCGTCCAGCTCCGCATAGCGCCGGAAGATCCCGTCCTCGTTGAACGCGATGCGGCGCGGGCTCTGCAGGTACTCGCGCACGCGCTGGCGGCGCCGGACGTTGTCGTGCAACTTCACCACCGAAGGCGTATCGGCCAGCGCCCGCGCCGCGGCCTTCGGGAAGGCGTAGCGCAGGCCGTCGACGAGCTGGAACAGCGACAGGTCGGCATAGGTCAGCACGTCGCCCACGAGGTGCGCGGAACCCGCGGGATTGCGCTGCAGCACGCGCTCGAACCAGTTCAGGTACTTCGGGATCCGCTCGTCGCGGAAGGCCTTTGCGCGCTGCATGGCCGCGTCGCGCTGGTCCTCGTAATACGCGCCGACGGAGATCGGATGGTGCGTGTCGTGCGCCTCGGCCACCACGTCGGCGATGGTGAGCTGCAGCTGGTGCGTCCAGAGCCCGTCGGATTCGCCGACGCCGGCCAGCCCCAGCCGCGGGCCGAGGTAGAGCAGGATGGCTGCGGTCTGGCCCACGACCACGTCGCCGTCGATCAGGAACGGCGGCGCGAACGCGGGGCGCACGATCTCGGCGTCGGCGAGGCGCTGCGCGAGCGCCGATTCGCCGCCGCCCCGGGTCTCCGGCAGCCGGGCCACGTCCACGTAGTCCGCGCCCGCGGCCTCGAGCGCGAGCCGTACGAATTCGCCTCGGCCCTGGATCGTGGGCCAGTAGTGAAGTTGGTAGGTCATGCGGGCATGGTGTCAGGCTCCGCAGCCTGCCGCAACCCGGCGGCTCAGAGCCCTTCGGCCAGTTCGACCGCGCGGCGCCGGGCCGCGGCGCGCGCCTCGGCATCCACCTCCGGACCCATCAGCGTCTTCTCGACCACCACGGCACGCACCTCGCGCACGCCGATGAAGCGCAGCCAGGTCTCGATGTAGGGCAACTGGAAGTCGAGCGCATGCGCGGAGCCGTCCTTGCCGAGCGGATAGTCGAGCCCGCGCGCGCAGACCACGGTGGCCCTGGGCGTCTGCAGCATGCCGGAAAGGCCGTTCTCGTCGAAGCGGAACAGCACGTCCTTGTGCGACACCACGTCGATCAGGTGCTTGAGCTTGTAGGGAATGCCGAAATTCCACAGCGGCACGGCAAGCACGATGTGGTCCGCCGTGTGGAAGGGCGCGGCGGTGCGCCGCACCTCGTCCCACGCCGCCTGCTGCGCGGCGGTCAGCGGCACGCCCGCGATGCCGGCGTACTTGGCGTCGAGCATGTCCTGCGAGAGCTCGGGCAGGGCCATCGTCCACGGGTTCAGCGTGGTCACGCGGCAACCAGGGTGGAGGCGCGCCGCTTCGTCGAGAAAGGCGCGGGCGACCTCGGTGCTCGCGGAGCGTGCGGCGCGCGGCGAGGTTTCGATGTACAGGAGTTCTTTCATGGATGGCAGGCCTCGAAGTGGTTCGGAAGCGCCGAGGCTAGGCAACGCGGACTCCGCACACAAGCGACATAATTTCGAGCTATTCAGCACCTATCGCACTGAAACCGATGCTCGACTCCCAACAGTTGCGTGCCTTCGTCGCCGTAGCCGACCACGGCAGCGTCACGCGCGCGGCCGAGGCCATGCGCCTGACGCAGTCGGCGGTGAGCGCCCAGATCCGGCGCCTGGAGGCGCAACTGGGCTGCCGCGTGTTCGACCGCACCACCCGGTCACTGCAGCTCACCGCGCCCGGCAGCGTGCTGCTGAGCTATGCGCGCAGCATCCTCGGCCTGCAGCAGCAGGCGGTGGCGCGCCTCGCGACGCCGCGCCATGCGCCGACCACGCTGCGCATCGGGTGCTCCGAGGGCTTTCCGGGCGAATGGCTGTTCGCGGCGCTCGCCGACTTCCGCCAGCGCCGGCCCGAGGTGCACCTGGAGATCACCAGTGGCATCAGCACGCTGCTCGCCCGGCAGGTGCGGCAGGGCGCGCTGGATCTGATGGTGGGCACCGTCTGCGACGCCGGCGAGGACACCGAGACGCTCTGGACCGAACCGCTGGTGTGGGCTTTCTCGGAGCGGGCGCTGCTCGACCCCGACGCGCCGATCCCGCTCGCCTTCCTGTCGGAGCCCTGCCCGTTCCGCGAAGCCGCGCTGGCATCGCTCGCCGGCCATGGCGCGAACTGGCGCATCGTGCTGACGGCGCAGGGTTCGGGCGCGCTGACGGCCGCCGCCGGCAGCGGCTTCGCGGTCACGGTCCTGACGCCTTCGGGCATGCCGGGCGGGCTGCGGGCGATTCCGGCGGGGCCGCTGCTGCCGGGGCTGCCGCCGGCGCGCTTCGTGGTCCAGCGGGGCGCCGAGGGCGAAGCGCTGACGGCGCTGGCGGAGGAAGTGCGCCAGGCGTGTTTCCGCTGGCGGGGCGCACGGGCGGCCGGTGCGGCGGCGGCGTAACGGCACAACGACGCCGCAAATGAAAAGGACCGGAAGCCTTGGGAGCTTCCGGTCCTGGTATTTGGTCCCGCCGCCAGGAATCGAACCTGGATCTCAGCCTTCGGAGGGCCGAATTCTATCCGTTGAAATACAGCGAGAGTCTGGTTCCCGGCAGCACCGGGAGCCCTGCATTATCGCCTATCAGGCGGCGACCGTTTCGACTTCGTTCCCGGTTCCCGCGTTGGAGTTCCGCTCGAACCCCAATCCGGCCAGGTAGACGCGGAAGGTGCGCCGGCCGGTGGGCACCAGATCGAAGGCGGCGGGGTCGAGCAGCCAGTTCTGGATCAGGCCGCTGATGAGCGCGTGCAAGCCCTGGGCCGCCACGTGCCCGGGCACCGGCAGCTTGATCTGGCTGCGGCGCGCGGCCAGGCGCAGGGCCTTCTCGAAATCGGTCACGCAGGCGTTGCGCGCGGCCAGGTGCCGCTGCTGCACCGAGGCCATGTCGTGCGTGTACTCGACCTTGTGCGTCGCCACGTCGAACACGCGGCGCACCTGCGCGTCGGTGGTCATGAGGGTCAGCGCATGCACCATGCCCTCCTCGATCTCCGCGAGCGGATCGTCCTCCGACCCGGCGGCCTCGGCCGCGGCGCGCGGGCCGGCCTCGAGCGGGAGGATGACGCGCTCCATCATCGCGTTGAACAGGTCGGCCTTGTCCTTGAAGTGCCAGTAGATCGCGCCACGCGTGGCGCCGGCCTGCTGCGCGATCTGCTGCAGCGAGGTTTGCGAGACGCCTTGCGCCTGAAACAACAGCTCGGCAGCATCGAGCAATCGATGCCGCGTGGCCAGTGCTTCTTCCTTCGTACGACGTGCCACCAAGTCTCCTGATTTGTAAAGCCAAGCCCTTTCCGCATCGTGGGGCCATTCGACGCCCTCACTATACATTCATGAATGTATGTAGACTATCGGGCTTCTCCGATGGCCCGGCTGCCGATGCTGGTTTTCTGTTCGCAATGCGAACACGCCGTCTCCCGTCTCTGCTTCAAAGGATTCGCATGCCTCTCCTGCATGTCTCGCGTGAAACGTTTTCCTCGCCGCGCCTCGCGACCGTGGCTGCCATCGTCCTGCTGGTGCTCGCGGGCTGCAGCAAGGGCGATGCGCCGGCGGCACAGGGTGGCGGCGCCGGCGGCGGCGCACGTCCGGCGCCCGAAGTGGGCGTGATCGTCGCCACGCCGACCGACGTCGGCCTCGTGACCGAACTGCCCGGCCGGCTCGAAGCCTCGCGTGTCGCGCAGGTGCGCGCCCGCGCCGCGGGCATCCTGCTCAAGCGCGAGTTCCGCGAAGGCAGCGACGTGAAGGCCGGCCAGCTGCTGTTCCGCATCGACCCCGCGCCGCTGGTGGCGGCCACGCAGAACGCCCAGGCGGCGCTCGTGCGCGCCGAGGCCAACGCGGCGCAGGCCAAGGCGCTGGCCGACCGCTACAAGCCGCTGGTCGAGGCCAATGCGGTCAGCAAGCAGGAATACGTGAACGCCGTCGCCGCGCAGAAGACGGCCGAGGCCGACGTGGCCGCCAGCCGGGCCGCGCTGCAGACCGCGAAGATCAACCAGGGCTATGCCGACGTGACCTCGCCGATCTCGGGTCGCATCGGCCGCGCGCTGGTCACCGAGGGCGCGCTGGTGGGCCAGGGCGAGGCGACCGAGCTGGCCGTGGTGCAGCAGATCAATCCGATGTACGTGAACTTCACGCAGTCGGCCTCCGACGTGCTGCGGCTGCGCCGCGCGCTGGCCGCGGGCCAGTACAAGCGCGCGAACGGCGAGGAGGCCGCGAGCGTGAGCGTGGTGCTGGAGGACGGCACCGACTACGCCATGACCGGCAAGCTGCTGTTCTCCGACCTGACGGTCGATTCGACCACCGGCCAGATCACGCTGCGCGCCGAAGTGCCCAACCCCAAGGGCGAGCTGCTGCCGGGCCTGTACGTGCGCGTCAGGCTCGAGCAGGCGCAGGCGAGCAACGCGATCACGGTGCCGCAGCAGGCGGTCACGCGCACCCAGCAGGGCGACCATCTGACGGTGGTCGGCGCCGACGGCAAGCTGAGCCAGCGCACGGTGAAGATCAGCGCGGCCAAGGACAACCAATGGGTGGTGCTCGAAGGCCTGAAGGCCGGCGAGCAGGTGATGGTCGACGGCTTCCAGAAGCTGCAGATGATGCCGCCTGGCACGCCCGTGAAGGCGGTGCCGTGGCAGAAACCGAATCCCAACGGGGCGGCACCGGCCGCCGCTGCGCCGGCCGCCGGCGCAGCACCCGCCGCCGGACAGGCGGACTCGGCTCCGGCTGAGAAGAAGTAAAAGACAAGGAGCGCGCCCGCAATGGCCAAATTCTTCATCGACCGCCCCATCTTCGCGTGGGTGGTCGCACTGTTCATCCTCGTGCTCGGCGGCGTGTCCATCACGCAGCTGCCGATCGCGCAGTACCCGCCGGTGGCGCCGCCCGCCATCGTGATCAACGTCGCCTACCCCGGCGCCTCGGCCCAGACGCTCGAGGACAGCGTGCTGTCCGTCATCGAGCGCGAGATGAACGGCTCGCCCGGCCTGATCTACATGGAGTCGGTGGCGCAGGCCGACGGTACCGGTGCGATCACGATCAGCTTCGAGCCCGGCACCAACGAAGACCTCGCGCAGGTCGACGTGCAGAACCGGCTCTCGCGCGCCACGCCGCGCCTGCCGGCGGCGGTGACGCAGCAGGGCGTGCGCGTGGACAAGTCGCGCGACAACTTCCTGCTGTTCACGATGCTCTCGTCGGACAACCCGGACTTCGACCCGGTGGCGCTGGGCGACTATGCCGCGCGCAACATCGTGCCCGAGCTGCAGCGCATCGCGGGCGTGGGCCAGGTGCAGCTGTTCGGCTCCGAGAACGCGATGCGCATCTGGATCGACCCGGCCAAGCTGCAGGGCTTCAACCTGTCGCCCACCGACGTGACGGCCGCCATCCGCGCGCAGAACGCGCAGGTGGCCTCGGGCACGATCGGCGACCTGCCGAACGTGCCGGGCCAGGCGATCGCCGCCACCGTGACGGTGAACGGCCAGCTCTCCAGCGTCGAGCAGTTCCGCGAGATCGTGCTGCGTGCCAAACACCGACGGCTCCACCGTGCGCCTGAAGGACGTGGCGCGCGTGGAGCTCGGCGGCCAGAGCTACGCCACCTCGGCGCGGCTGAACGGCGTGCCCGCGGTGGGCATCGGCGTGCAGCCCACGCCCACCGGCAACGCGCTGAAGTCGGCCAAGGCGATCCGCGAGAAGATGAGCGAGCTCGAGCGCTTCTTCCCCAAGGGCGTGAAGTGGGACATCCCCTACGACAGCTCGCGCTTCGTGCAGCTCTCGATCACCGAAGTGGTGAAGACGCTGATCGAGGCGGTGGTGCTGGTGTTCCTCGTGATGTTCCTGTTCCTGCAGAACTGGCGCTACACGATCATCCCGACCATCGTGGTGCCGATCGCGCTGCTCGGCACCTTCGCCACCCTGCTCGCGCTGGGCTTCTCGATCAACGTGCTGACGATGTTCGGCATGGTGCTGGTGATCGGCATCGTGGTGGACGACGCGATCGTGGTGGTGGAGAACGTCGAACGCATCATGAGCGAGGAAGGCCTGCCGCCGCTGGAGGCCACGCGCAAGGCGATGCAGCAGATCTCGGGCGCCATCATCGGCGTGACCGTGGTGCTGGTCTCGGTGTTCGTGCCGCTGGCCTTCTTCGCGGGCTCGACCGGCAACATCTACCGCCAGTTCTCGGCGGTGATGGTGGCCTCGATCAGCTTCTCGGCCTTCATGGCGCTGTCGCTCACGCCGGCGCTTTGCGCCACGCTGCTCAAGCCGGTGGAAGCGGGCCATCACCATGAGAAGCGCGGCTTCTTCGGCTGGTTCAACCGCGGCTTCTCGCGCACCGCCAAGGGCTACGAGGGCATCGTCGCGCGCATCCTGCGCCGCGCCGCGCGCTACCTCGTGATCTACGCGGCCATCATCGGTGCGGTGGTGTACTTCTACACGCACCTGCCGAGCTCGTTCCTGCCGCAGGAAGACCAGGGCAACATCATCGTGAACGTGCAATTGCCGCCTGGCGCGACGCAGGAGCGCTCGCTGTCGGTGATGCAGCAGGTCGAGGGCTTCATCATGAAGCAGCCCGAAGTGCAGAGCATCGTGAGCGTGATGGGCTTCAGCTTCTCGGGCCAGGGCCAGAACGCGGGCCTCGCCTTCGTGACGCTGAAGGACTGGGAAGAGCGCAAGGACCCGGCCAATTCGGCCAGCGCGCTCGCCGGCCGTGCCTTCGGTGCGCTCTCGGGCATCCGCGACGCCTTCATCTATCCGCTGAGCCCGCCGCCGATCCCCGAGCTGGGCAACGCCAGCGGCTTCAGCTTCCGGCTGCAGGACCGCTCGGGCGCAGGCCACGAGGCGCTGATCAACGCACGCAACCAGCTGCTGGGCATGGCGTCGCAGAGCAAGGTGCTGTCGCAGGTCCGCCCCGACGGCCTGGAAGACGCGCCGCAGCTCGAGATCGACATCGACCGCGACAAGGCCAATGCGCTCGGCGTGAGCTTCGACGCGATCAATGCCGCACTCTCGACCGCGCTCGGCTCGAGCTACGTCAACGACTTCCCGAACCGCGGCCGCCTGCAGCGCGTGGTGGTGCAGGCCGATGCGCCCGCGCGCATGCAGCCCGACGACCTGCTCCGGCTCAACGCGACCAACACGCAGGGCCAGCCGGTGCCGCTCGGCGCGTTCGCGACCACCAAGTGGGTCAACGGCGCGACGCAGACGGTGCGCTACAACGGCTACCCCGCGATCCGCATCAGCGGCGACGCGGCGGCCGGCTACAGCACGGGCGCCGCGATGGCCGAGATGGAGAAGCTCGCCGCGCAGCTGCCGCAGGGCTTCGGCTTCGAATGGACGGGCCAGTCGCGCGAGGAAAAGCTCGCGGGCTCGCAGGCCATGATCCTCTACGGCTTCGCGATCCTGGCGGTGTTCCTGTGCCTGGCCGCGCTGTACGAGAGCTGGTCGATCCCGCTGTCGGTGATCCTGGTGGTGCCGCTGGGCGTGCTCGGCGTGCTGGTGGCGACGCTGCTGCGCTCGTATTCGAACGACGTGTACTTCCAGGTGGGCCTGATAACCATCATCGGCCTGTCGGCGAAGAACGCGATCCTGATCATCGAGTTCGCCAAGGACCTGCAGGCGCAGGGCCGCGGCGTGGTCGAGGCTGCGCTCGCCGCGGCGCACCTGCGGTTCCGGCCGATCATCATGACTTCGCTGGCCTTCGGCCTCGGCGTGGTGCCGCTGTTCACCGCCTCGGGCGCGGGCTCGGCGAGCCAGCGCGCCATCGGTACCGGCGTGCTCGGCGGCATGGTCACGGGCACGGCGCTCGCGGTGATCTTCGTGCCGGTGTTCTTCGTGGTGGTGCGCAGCCTGTTCAAGGGCAGCGCGCGCCAGCACGAGGCCGACAAGCGGCATGCGCAAGCCGCCGGCATCACGGAGGAAAAACATGACCCCCAATAAGAAACTGATTCCCGCCGCGCTGGCCGCGGCCATGCTGCTGGCCGGCTGCTCGCTGATCCCGACCTACGAGCGCCCCGCGGCGCCGGTGCCGACCACTTACCCGGGCGATCCGGCGCAGCCCGCGGGCGCGGCGGCGGCATCCATCGCGTGGGAGGACTTCTTCACCGACCCGCGGCTCGCGGGCCTGATCCGCACGGCGCTCGCGAACAACCGCGACCTGCGCGTCTCGGTGCTCAACATCGAGCAGGCGCGCGCGCAGTTCCGCATCCAGCGCGCGGACCTGTTCCCGGCGCTGGGCCTGAGCGGCAGCGGCTCGCGCTCGAGCCCCAATCCGTACCAGGCCTTCGACAGCAGCGCGGGCAGCGTCTCGTCGCAGTACAGCGTCAGCCTCGGCGTCACCGCCTGGGAGATCGACTTCTTCGGCCGCATCCGCGCGCTCAAGGACCAGGCGCTCGCGCAGTACCTCGCCACCGAGGAGTCGCGCAAGGCCGCGCAGATCAGCCTGATCTCGGCCGTGGCCACGGGCTGGCTCACGCTCATGGCCGACGACGAGCTGCTCGAACTCACGCGCCAGACGCTCACCACGCGCGAGGAATCGGTGCGCCTTACCAAGCTGCGCTTCGACAACGGCGTTTCGTCGGAGCTCGACTTCCAGGCCGCCAACTCGCTCGCCGAGACGGCGCGCGCCTCCTACGCCCAGCAGCTGCGCACGCGGCAGCAGGACGAGAACGCGCTCGCGCTGCTGCTCGGCGCGCCGGTGCCGGCCGAGGCCACGGCGGGCGGCGCCAAGGGGCTGGGCGGCATCCAGCCCATGCCCGACGTGCCCGCGGGCCTGCCTTCCGACCTGCTGGCCGAGCGGCCCGACATCCGCGCGGCCGAGCAGCAGCTGATCGCGGCCAATGCCAACATCGGCGCGGCGCGCGCGAACTTCTTCCCGCGCGTGTCGCTGACCACTTCGATCGGCACCGCGAGCAGCGAGTTCTCGGGCCTGTTCGACAGCGGCTCCAAGGCCTGGTCGTTCGCGCCCACGGTCACGCTGCCGATCTTCGATGCCGGCCGCAACATCGCGGGCCTCGATTCAGCCAAGGCCGGGCGCGAGATCGCGGTGGCGCAGTACGAGAAGTCGATCCAGACCGCGTTCCGCGAAGTCGCCGATGCACTCGCCGGCCGCGCCACGCTCGGCGAACAGGTGCGCGCGCAGCGTGCGCAGGCCGAAGCCGAGGCGGTGCGCTTCAAGCTCTCGGACCTGCGCTACCGCAACGGCATCGCGAGCGCGCTCGACCTGCTCGACGCGCAGCGCGCGCTGTTCACCGCGCAGCAGTCGGCCATCACCACGCGCCTGCTGCAACTGCAGAACCAGGTCACGCTCTACAAGACCCTGGGCGGCGGCTGGACCACCCGCAGCGGCGGCGAAAACGGCAAGGGCTGAGGTTTCCGCGCGACGGCACGCGAGCGGCCTTCCGTCCTTTGGGCGGAGGGCCTCTCTATAATCGCCGGTTGATTCGAAAAAGCCCCCCGACGAGCCCCCGTTATTGAGGACGCCATGAGCGCAGACCCGCACTACCAGGCCACAGAAGAAGCCCACACCGGCCCGATCAAGAACCCGAAGCAACTGCTGCTCGCGGTATTTTTCTCCTTCCTCGCTCCCATCCTGATCATCGTGGGCCTCGTGGCCTATGTGGTTTCGGGCAACAAGCCCGCAGGCACCGCGGAGGGCGACAACATGGCGCTGTACGGCGTCTCCCAGGAAGCGCGCGACCGCGAAGTCGCCGAGCGGCTCAAGAAGGTCGGCGCCATCGAGATCCGCGACGCCAACCGCCCGCTCGCCACCGGCGAAGCCGTGTTCAAGGCCCAGTGCGTTGCCTGCCACGGTTCGCCCGGCATCCCCGGCGCGCCGCACCTGAACGATGCCGCAGCCTGGGGCCCGCGCATCGGCCAGGGCTACCAGACCCTGCTCGACCATGCGCTGCATGGCAAGGGCGCGATGCCGCCCCAGGGCGGCGGCGACTTCGAAGACCTCGAAATCGGCCGTGCGGTGGTCTACCTCGCGAATGCGGGTGGCGCCAAGTTCCCGGTGCCCGAGCGCCCCGCGGCAGCGGCAGGCGCGGCGCCGGCGGACGGTGCGGCGCCCGCGGAAGGCGCGGCAGCGGCGGCTGCACCCGCCGCCAGCGCCGCCAAGTAAGCGGCAGACACGCCCCAACGAAAAAACCGGCCTCGCGCCGGTTTTTTTGCGTCCGCTTCCGTCGAAGCTATTGTTTCGATAGCGCCGTGGCCGGGCTCAGCACGTGGCCGAAGCGCTGCGGCAGTTCGGCGGCGCGCACCGGCTCGGGCGTCCACAGCCCCTGCTCGACCGCCTCGGCCGCGAGGCCCACGTCCTGCGTGTGCACGAGCCCGAGCCCGATCGGCGCCGCGAGATACAGCCGGCCTTCCTCGTCGAGCAGACAGCCCGAGACCTCGACCGCCGGCCCGGTGTGCGCCGTGACCGCGAAGCCCTGCGCCGCGTCGGCGATGCGCCAGACGAAGGGCGCGGCCTCGAGCTCGACGTAGACGCGCTGCGGTCCGTTCTGGAAGAACCACTGGCCGCGGTCGTCGCGGTCGTAGTTGCGGTGGATGAACTCGATCAGCTTCTCGTGCCGCAGCATCGAGCCCTTGGCCGCCGGAAAGGCGCCCTGGGCCTGGGTGCGGTCGTCGCGCATGTACCAGTTGCCGCGCGCGTCGAGCCCGAGCCAGCCGTAGCAGTGCGGCACGTTGGGCCACTTGGCGAGTGCCTGTCTGACGATGTCGTCCATGCGGCTATTGTGCGCGCGCCGATGGCGCAGGAGCCGCCGAGGCGTGCTGCGCGAGCCATCCGCCTACGCGCTCCGGCATGCCGCGCACATGGCCGGGCGGCAGCCCGAGCGGAAACCCCACATGCCCCCCATGCGCCGGCTGCCACAGCGTGACGTGCGTTCCCACCTCGCCCGGGCGCGGCAGGCTGCGCGCCGGGATGAAGGGATCGTTGAGCGCGTTGACCACCAGCGCCGGCACCCGGATCGCGTTCAGGTGCGGCTTGGACGAGCCGCGCGTCCAGTAGTCGTCGGTGTTGCGAAAGCCGTGCAGCGGCGCGGTGAACACGTCGTCGAAGGCATACAGGTCGCGCGCGGCGAGCAGCCGCTCGCGGTCGAACAGGCCGGGGAACTGGTTCAGCTTGGCCAGCGCCTTCGGCTTCATGGTGGCGAGGAACATGCGCGTGTAGACCAGCCGGTTGAAGCCACGGCCGATGGCCTCGCCGCCGGCCGCGAGATCGAGCGGCGCGCACACCGATGCCACCGCATCCACCACGCTGGCCGCGGTGCTGCCCGCCTCGCAGGCCCAGCGCAGCAGCGCATTGCCGCCGAGCGAGACGCCCGCCGCCAGCACCGGACCGCCGCCCTGGCGCGCATGCTGGTCGCGCATGCGGCGCAGGATCCAGTCGATCTCCTCGTAGTCGCCCGAATGGTAGGCCCGCGGCGCGAGGTTCAGCTCGCCGCTGCAGCCCCTGAAATGCGGCACCGCGAAGGCCATGCCGCGCCCGGCCGCGAAGGCCGCGAAAGCCTCGGCGTAGTGGCTGCGCGACGAGCCCTCCAGCCCGTGGAACAGCACCAGCAGCGGCCGCGCGCCGGAGCGGGGCGGCACGCCGTCGGCGAAGTCGACGTCGATGAAGTCGCCGTCGGGCGCGGTCCAGCGCTCGCGCCGGTAGACGGGCGCCGGGCCGTGGAAGCGGCGGGCGTAGAGCGCGGGCCAGATCGTCTGCAGATTGCCGCCGGGCAGCCAGCGCGGCGCGGCATAGCCCATGGACGCGTGCGGGAAGGACGGGGCTGGCGCTTCGGCGGGCATCGATCAGTGAAGGGTCTGGGGCGGCTCGCTGGCGTCGCTCGGCTCGCGCGCGCTGCCGGGGCTCGCATGGTGCGCCACCAGGCGCCAGCCCTCGGCGGTCTTGTGATAGACGTTGGTGGCGAGCACGAAGGCGTGCTTCGGCCCCTCGGCGGTCAGCACCTCGATGCGCTCGAGCACGTTGTGCACCGCGCTCGCGAGCGACTCGACCTTGCGCACGCGCGCCGGCGTGGCATGGATCGCACCGTTGGCGAACATCTGCTCGAAGGCGGCGCGGATCGCGACCGCGCCGACCAGCCGGGGCCCGCCCGGATGGACGCAGAACACCTCGTCCTCGTCGGCCCAGCACGCCATCAGCGCCTCGATGTCGCCGCGCTGCAGCGCCTCGTAGAAGGCGGTCTCGACGTCGTCGGCGGTGCCGCCGATGGCCGCGGCGGCGCGGAGTGGGGTCTTGGGCATGGCGTGATTTTGCCCTGCGCTCCGTGACGCGGGCGCTGCACCGCTTTGGTCCCTGCCGCACCGGTCCGCCGCACGCCGGCCGGATCGGATGCTCCGTTTTGAACCAAATGGTCAAAACAAAATCGTCGATTTCTCATAAGTCATTGATTTCAAAGAAATTATCGAACTGGCACGGCGCATGCAAGGAGCCTTCCGAACCCGCAACAGGAGCCCTTCCCATGAACGTCGGCATCTTCATTCCCATCGGCAACAACGGCTGGCTGCTGTCCGAGAACGCACCGCAGTACAAGCCCAGCTTCGAGCTCAACAAGCAGATCACGCTGAAGGCCGAGCACTACGGCGTCGACTTCGCGCTGTCCATGATCAAGCTGCGCGGCTTCGGCGGCAAGACGGAGTTCTGGGACCACAACCTGGAGTCCTTCACGCTCATGGCGGGCCTCGCCGCGGTCACGAGCCGGATCAAGCTCTTCGCCACCGCCGCCTCGCTGGTGATGCCGCCGGCCATCGTGGCGCGCATGGCCTCCACCATCGACTCCATCTCCAACGGCCGCTTCGGGCTCAATCTCGTCACCGGCTGGCAGCGGCCCGAGTACTCGCAGATGGGCCTGTGGCCCGGCGACCAGTTCTTCGGCACGCGCTACCAGTACCTGTCCGAATACATCCAGGTGCTGCGCGACCTCTGGGGCAAGGGCTCGTCCGACTTCAAGGGCGAGCACTTCAGGATGGACGACTGCCGCCTGAGCCCGCGTCCGCAGGCCGACATGAAGGTGATCTGCGCCGGCCAGAGCGACGCGGGCATGGAGTTCTCGGCCAGGTACGCCGACTACAACTTCTGCTTCGGCAAGGGCGTGAACACGCCCAAGGCCTTCGCGCCCGCGGCCGACAAGCTCATCGAGGCCACCGCGAAGACCGGCCGCAAGGTCACGACCTACGTGCTGATGATGGTGATCGCCGACGAGACCGACGAGGCCGCGCGCGCCAAGTGGGAGCACTACAAGGCCGGCGCCGACCACGAAGCCATCGCATGGCTGGGGCAGCAGGGCGCGGCCGACACGAAGTCCGGCACCGACACCAACGTGCGCCAGATGGCAGACCCGACCTCGGCCGTGAACATCAACATGGGCACGCTGGTGGGCTCCTACGCGAGCGTCGCGCGCATGCTGGACGAAGTGGCCGAGGTGCCCGGCACCGAAGGCGTGCTGCTGACCTTCGACGACTTCGTGCAGGGCATGGAGGCCTTCGGCGAGCGCATCCAGCCGCTGATGAAGAGCCGCGCGCACGTGCACAGCCCCGTGCCCTCGCAGGTCGAACCCGAGCGCCTCGCGGCCTGAGCGGAAAGGAGCACCACAATGACCACGCCCGCACGCAACACCACCCTCCGCTCGAACACGCCCGTCGGCGCACCGCGCGCGCCCGGCGCGCCCGCGCCGCTGATCCTGCCCGCGCGGCCCGAACCGCTGGCGCTGCACGCGAGCGACTCGGCGCTCATCGTGGTCGACATGCAGAACGCCTATGCCTCCCTCGGCGGGTATGTCGATTCGGCCGGCTTCGACATCTCCGGCGCGCAGGGCACCATCGCCGGCATCGTGCGCGCCATCGCGGCGGCGCGCGCGGCAGGCATGCTGGTCGTGTTCCTGCAGAACGGCTGGGACGCGGGCTACGTCGAGGCCGGCGGCCCCGGCTCGCCCAACTGGCACAAGTCGAACGCGCTCAAGACCATGCGCGCGCGACCCGAGCTGCAGGGCAAGTTCCTCGCCAGGGGCGGCTGGGACTACGAACTCATCGAGGAGATGAAGCCACAGCCCGGCGACATCGTGGTGCCGAAGACGCGCTACAGCGGCTTCTTCAACAGCACCCTCGACAGCACGCTGCGCGCGCGCGGCATCCGCCACCTGGTGTTCACCGGCATCGCCACCAACGTGTGCGTCGAATCGACGCTGCGCGACGCCTTCCACCTCGAGTACTTCGCCGTGATGCTGGAGGACGCCACGCACGAGCTCGGCGGACCGGCGATCCAGAAGGCCTCGGTCTACAACGTGGAGACCTTCTTCGGATGGGTCTCCACGGTGGACCACTTCTGCAGCATCTTCGCGCCAGCGCAGGCGACTGCCGAACCAGTCGTCGCCTGATCCATTTTTCTTCCCGAAGGAGCTCCGTTTCCATGCCCAAGCAAGCCATCATCCCGCCCGGCACCGGCGTGCCGCTCGCCCCCTACGTTCCCGGCACGCTCGCCGACGGCGTGCTCTACGTCTCGGGCACGCTGCCCTTCGACAAGGACAACAACGTGGTGCACGCGGGCGACGCCGCCGCGCAGGCGCGCCACGTGCTCACCACCATCCAGGGCGTGGTCGAGGCCGCGGGCGGCACCATGGACGACGTGACCTTCAACCAGATCATGCTCAAGGACTGGGCCGACTACGCGAAGATCAACGCGGTGTACGCCGAGTTCTTCCCCGGCACCAAGCCCGCGCGCTACTGCATCCAGTGCGGCCTGGTGAAGCCCGACGCGCTGGTCGAGATCGCCTCGATCGCCCACGTCGGCAGGAAGGCCTGAGCTTCATGGGCGCGCTGCACTACGAGGTTCACGGGCCGCGCGATGCAGCGGTCACGGTGCTGCTGTCCTCGGGCCTCGGCGGCTCGGCCGGCTTCTGGCAGCCGCAACTCGGCGCGCTGATTGCCGCCGGCTACCGCGTCGTCGCCTACGACCAGCGCGGCACCGGCCGCAGCCCCGCCGCGCTGCCCGAGGTCTATGCCATCGCGGACATGGCCCGGGACGTGATCGAGATCCTCGACGCGACGAACACCGCGCGGTGCCACTTCGCGGGCCATGCGCTCGGCGGCCTCGTCGGCCTGCAGCTCGCGCTCGACGCGCCTTCGCGCATCGCGAGCCTCGTGCTCGTCAACGCGTGGTCGAGGCCCAACCCGCATTCGGCGCGCTGCTTCGATGCAAGGCTCGCGCTGCTCGGCGCCTGCGGTGCGCGCGCGTACGTCGAGGCGCAGCCGATCTTCCTCTACCCCGCGGCCTGGGCCGCCGAGAACGCGCAGCGCGTGGCCGACGAAGTCGACCACGCCTTCGCGCACTTCCCGGGCGAGGCCAACATGCGCGCCCGCATCGCCGCGCTGCGCGCCTTCGACATCGATGCCCGTCTCGCCGACATCGCCGCGCCCGCCTTGATCGCCGCGGCCAGGGACGACACGCTGGTGCCCTGGACCTGCTCCCAGCGCCTCGCCGACGGCCTGCGCGACGTCACGCTCGACATCGTGCCGCACGGCGGCCATGCCCACAGCGTGACCGAGGCCGACGCCTTCAACCGCAGCCTGCTCGACTTTCTCTCGCGGGTCAGTGCACCCGCCGTTCCAGCATGACCACCACCCACACCCTCGACGACGCCGCGCTGTCGCTGCTCTTCACCGGCGCGCGCAGCCACAACGGCTGGACCGACGAGCCCGTCACCGACGCGCAGCTCGCGCAGGTCTACGCGCTCGCAAGCCTCGGCCCCACCTCGGCCAACTGCTCGCCCGCGCGCTTCGTCTTCGTGCGCACGCCCGAAGGCAAGCAGCGCCTCGCGCCGGCGCTCTCCAAGGGCAACCTCGACAAGACCATGGCCGCGCCCGTCACCGTCATCGCCGCGTGGGACCGCAGGTTCTACGACAGGCTGCCCACGCTGTTCCCGCATGCCGATGCGCGCAGCTGGTTCACCGGCAGCCCCGAGGCCGCGCACGAGACGGCCTTCCGAAACGCCAGCCTGCAGGCGGGCTACCTGCTGCTGGCGGCGCGCGCGGTCGGACTCGACGCGGGCCCGATGTCGGGCTTCGACAAGGCGAAGGTCGACGCGGCCTTCTTCGAGGGCACCGACTGGACCGTCAACTTCCTCATCAACCTCGGCCACGGCGACCCATCGAAGCTGTTCGGCCGGCTGCCGCGGCTGGCCTTCGACGAGGCCTGCCGGCTCGCCTGAAGGCGCCGTTACGACATGCCGAACGCCATGGCCTCCCACGCTCCCGCCTCACCGAACCCCGCCGTGATGCCGCCGGGCCTGCAGAAGGCCGACTTCCGCAATGCGATGGCGCGGCTGGGCGCGGCGGTGAACATCATCACCACCGACGGCCCCGCAGGCCGCGCGGGCTTCACCGCCTCGGCCGTGTGCAGCGTGACCGACGAGCCGCCGACGCTGCTGGTGTGCCTCAACCGCTCGGCCTCGGTGTACCCGGCGTTCAAGGCCAACGGCGTGCTGTGCGTCAACGTGCTGGCCGCAGGGCACCAGTCGCTGTCCGCCCTCTTCGGCGGCAAGACGCCGATGGACGAGCGCTTCGCCGCGGCCCGCTGGAGCCGCAACACCACCGGCTCGCCGGTGCTCGACGACGCGGCCGTGTCCTTCGACTGCCGGGTGGTGCATGCGACCAGCGCGGGCACGCACGACGTGCTGTTCTGCGAGGCCGTCGCCATTGCCATCGGTGGTGCGGCGCAGGGGCTCATCTACTTCGATCGCCGGTATCACGAGATCGCTGCGCCACCGCAGCACTGATCTTCTTGCCCCTCTGCATTCGCAGGCAGTGCCTTCGCGTCGCTCCTTCCCCCTCTGGGGGAAGGCTGGGATGGGGGCAGGCAGAGCGCTCGATGGATAGGCTGCTTGCCCCCACCCCCACCCTCCCCCAGCGGGGGAGGGAGCAAGGCAGCCCTCAGCGCGGCACGATGCCCTGCAGCACGATGCGCTGGATGTTCTCCACCGTGCGCTCGAAGAATCCCTCGTCTTCCAGCGTGTGCCCCGCGAGCGCCTGCACCTGCACGCCGAAGTCCGCGTAGTGCTGCGTCACGGCCCAGAGCGCGAAGACGAGGTGGTGCGGATCGACCGGCGCCAGCTTGCCCGCATCGATCCAGGCGCGGATCACTTCCGACTTCTTCTCCACCAGGGTGCGCAGTTCGCGGTCGAGTTCGTCGCGCAGCAGCGGCGCGCCCTGGATCATCTCCAGGCAGAAGAGCCGCGACGCATCGGGCCGGTCGCGCGAGATCACCAGCTTGCGGCGGATGTAGTCGCCGATGGCCTGGGCCGGGTCCTGCTCGGCGCTGAAGCCGCGCAGCGGTTCGAGCCACAGCGCGAGCAGGTCGCGCAGCACGCTGACGTAGAGCTCTTCCTTGTTCGCGAAGTAGTAGAGCAGGTTGCTCTTCGACACGTCGGCGCGCGCAGCCACCTGGTCGATGGAGGTGCCGTGCAGGCCGAAGCGCGAGAACAGCCCCAGCGCCGCGCCGAGGATCGCGCTGCGCTTGTCCTCGATCTGGCGCAGCCGGCGGCTCACCGCGGAGGCGCTGCGCACCGCCGGCTTCGCGCGCTTGCGCACGGGGCTTTGCTTGCTGGCGCTCGCGGCCAGTGCTTTGGTCTTCGGCATCTTCCCTCGCTGCTCCCTCGTTCGGTCCATCGGTGTCGCCTCTGCAGGCGTCAAGGCGCACCACTGTAAGGCCATGGTGCATCGCCTCGCGCCGGCATCGTCTTCGCGGCGCGCAATGCGCACCATGCTGACGCGACGGATGGGTTTTGTCCATTTGGTCCAACTGGCACAGACGTTGCATGGCGAAAGGCATGCCAAGCACGAGGAACCTGCCATGACCCTGCTTTCCGTCCCCATCATCGATCTCGCGCCCTACTTCGCCGGCACCGCCGAAGGCAAGGCGGAGGTCGCGAAGAAAGTCGACGAGGCCTGCCGCAGCATCGGCTTCCTGGTCATCACCAACCACGGCATCTCGCCCGAGCTGATCTCGCGCGTGTCCTCCCTCTCGCGCAGGTTCTTCGACATGCCGCTGGCCGAGAAGCGCAAGGTCGATCGTCCGCGCGAGGACGCGGTGCGCGGCTACAGCGCGGTGGGCGAGGAAGGCCTCTCCTACAGCCTCGAGGAAGCGGCGCCGGGCGACCTGAAGGAGTCGTTCTCCATCGGCCCCTCGAACGTGCCGGACGACGACTACCACCGCGGCCCGGCCGCCGGCCCGCACTTCGAGCCCAACAGCTGGCCCCCCATCGAGGGCTTCAAAGAGGCCTACGAGCAGTACTTCGAGGCGATGAGCGATCTCTCGCGCTCGCTGATGCGCGTCTTCGCGCTCGGCCTCTCGCTGCCCGAGACCTTCTTCGACGACAAGATCGACAAGCACATCAGCATGTTCCGCGTGCTGAGCTACCCGCCGCAGCGCGAGCAGCCGCTGCCCGGCCAGCTGCGCGCGGGCGCGCACAGCGACTACGGCAGCCTCACCATCGTGCTGCCCGACGACAAGGGCCTGCAGGTGTTCAACAAGGCCGGCCAGTGGGTGGACGTGCCGCAGGTCGAGGGCGGCCTGGTGGTCAACATCGCCGACCTCATGATGCAGTGGACCAACGACCAGTGGGTGTCCACGCTGCACCGCGTGATCAACCCGCCCTTCGAGGTCGCGAGCACCAACCGCCGGCAGTCGCTGGTGTTCTTCCACCAGCCCAACTACGACGCGATGGTCGAGTGCCTGCCGAGCTGCCTCGCGCCCGGCGAGCAGCCAAAGTACGCGCCCATCTCCTCGGGCGACCACCTCACCTCCAAGTTCGTCAAGCAGACGACCTTCGGCGGCACCAAGGTCGCGGCCTGATTCCTCGGAGGCGCCCGGATCACATGGCCCACCTGTCCTACGTCAACGTCTTCGCGAAGGACGTGGTCGCGCTCAGCGGCTTCTACCAGCGCGTGTTCGGCTTCCAGGAGATCGAGGCGATCCGCTCGCCCATCTTCCGCGGGCTGGACACCGGCAAATCGAGCCTCGGCTTCAACGCGCTCGATGCCTACGAGCTGCTGCACCTGGGCGAATTCGCCGACACGCGCGGCGTGAAGTTCCTGCTGAACATCGACGTCGACAGCCAGGCCGAGGTCGACCGCATGGTGCCGGTCGCGCTCGAGGCCGGCGCCACGCTCGTGAAGCCGCCCTATGTGACCTACTACGACTGGTACCAGTCGGTGCTGCTCGACCCCGAGGGCAACGTGTTCCGCATCAATTTCATGATGTAGCGGCGCGGCCTTTCATTTTTCTTTTCTCCCTCGTCCTCACGCTCCTCACGAAAGGTTGCTCCATGCCGCGCATCTCCTCCCACGGCCCGGCCCTCGGGCTGGCACTGACGCTCGCAGCCTGCGGCGCCTCGTTCTCGCTGCCGGCCGCCGCCGACGGCTTCACGCTGAAGGACAAGCCGAAGATCGCGATGCTCTACTTCGGCCCCAAGAACGACGGCGGCTGGACGCAGGCCTTCGACGAAGCCCGCGTGAAGATCGAGAAGGAGATCGGGCCAGAAGATCCAGTTCGTGGAGAACGTGCCCGAGGACGCCTCGGCCATCAAGCCCGCGGCGGAGAAGTTCATCCAGCGCGGCGCCAACATCGTGATCGGCACCGCCTTCGGCTATTCCGACAGCTTCAAGGACCTGGCTGCCAAGTACCCCGGCGTGGCCTTCCTCAACGGCTCGGGCACCACCAACGGCAGCAACCTCGAATCCTTCTACGGCCGCACCTACGAGAGCCAGTACCTCTGCGGCATGGCCGCCGGTGCCGCCTCGAAGACCGGCAAGCTCGGCTTCGTCGCGGCCAACCCCTTCGGCGTGGTGAACTGGACCATCAACGCCTTCGCGCTCGGCGCGCAGAAGATGAACCCCAACGCCACCGTCAACGTGATCTACACCGGCGCGTGGAACGACCCGGTGAAGGAGCGCGCGGCCGCCGCCGCGCTCATCGACCAGGGCGCCGACGTGATCGGCCAGCACGTGGACAGCCCCACGCCGCAGATCGTCGCGCAGGAGCGCGGCGTGTACGGCACCGGCCACCACCGCGACCTGCGCCAGTTCGCGCCCAAGGCCACGCTGTGTTCCTCCGTGTGGGTGTGGGACCGCTTCCTCGCGCCCGAACTCAAGAAGATCATGGCCGGCGGCTGGAAGCCCGCGCAATACGGCGCCTTCATCGAGATGAAGGACGGCGGCACCGACATCGCCGGCTTCGGCCCGGCCGTGCCCAAGGACAAGGCAGCGCTCATCACCGCCGAGCGCGACGCGATCATGAAGGGCAAGCAGATCTACGCCGGTCCGCTCGCCGACCGCGACGGCAAGGAGCGCGTGGCCAAGGGCGCGGTGCTCTCGGACGCCGAGCTCTGGAAGATGGACTGGTTCGTCAAGGGCGTGGTCACGCAGAAGTAGGCCCCGGGACAAGCCAAGGCCGCACATGCCCAACGCGCTCGAACTCACCGGCATCCGCAAGACCTTCGACGGCTTCGCGGCACTGACCGACGCCCACTTCGCGGCGCGCTGGGGCGAGGTGCACGCGCTGCTCGGGGAAAACGGCGCGGGCAAGTCCTCGCTGATGAACATCGCGGCCGGCCTCTACGCGCCCGAGGCCGGCCAGCTGCTGGTGGACGACAACGCGGTGCGCTTCGCCGGGCCGCGCGACGCGGCGAAGCACCGCATCGGCATGGTCCACCAGCATTTCAAGCTGGTGCGGCCGTTCACGGTGGCGCAGAACATCCTGCTCACCGCGCCGCCGCCTCCGGAGTTCCAGAGCCATGGCGAGCGGTTGCGCGAGATCACGCGCGACATCCGCAACAAGGCGGCGGAGCTGGGCTTCGACATCGATCCGGCGAAGCGCGTCGATGCGCTGTCGATCGCCGAGCAGCAGCGCGTGGAGATCCTCAAGGTGCTGCTGGCCGGCGCGCGCATCCTGATCCTCGACGAGCCCACGGCCGTGCTGACCGACCAGGAGGCCGCGCGCCTGCTGCAGACGGTGCAGGGCCTGGCACGCCAGGGCGCGGCCGTGGTGCTGGTCACGCACAAGATGGCCGACGTGAAGACCTACGCCGACCGCGTGACCGTCATGCGCGGCGGCCGCACCGTGGCCACGCTGAAGCCCGGCGATGCATCGGTGGCCGAGCTGGTGAAGCTCACGGTGGGCGAGTCGATCGCGGCGCAGGGCTTCGAGCCCTCGGCGGCGCCGCGCGGGCCGGTGCGCCTTTCGGTGCGCGGCCTGCGCACGCCCGCCTCGCCCGAAGGCCGCCGCGTGCTCGACGGCGTGGACCTCGACCTGCATGCGGGCGAGATCTACGGCCTGGCCGGCGTGGGCGGCAACGGCCAGGGCGAGCTGGCGGGCGCGATCATGGGCCTGCCGGGCGAGGCCACCGAAGGCGAGATCCGGCTCGAAGGCCATGGCGACCTCAAGACCATGCCCGCCGCGGTGCGCCGGGGCATCGGCATCGCCGCCATTCCGGCCGACCGCTACGGGCTCGCGCTCGCGGGCGGCCTCTCGGTGGCCGAGAACTACGCCATCGGCCGCGTGCACACCGGCCGCTACGGACCCGTGTGGCGCCTGCGCCGCAGCCGCATCCAGAGCGACACGCAGGAAGCGGTGCGCGCCTTCGACGTGCAGGGCGTGCGCTCGGTCGCGCAGAAGGCGGCGCTGCTCTCGGGCGGCAACGCGCAGAAGCTGGTGCTGGCGCGCGAATTCGGCAAGTCGCCCACGCTGGTGCTCGCGCACAGCCCGAGCCGCGGGCTCGACGTGCGCGCCAGCGCCGAGGTGCATGCGAGGCTGCGCGCCGCACGCGACGGCGGTGCGGCGGTGCTGCTCATCAGCGAGGACCTCGACGAGGTGCTGCAGCTCGCCGACCGCATCGGCGTGATGACGCGCGGGCGCATCGCCGGCGAGTTCGCGCAGCCCGCGGACCGGCAGGCCATCGGACAGGCGATGGTGGACCATGGCTGACGCCTCCCTCATGGCCGACGGGGCAGCGCGCGCTTCCACATCCGCCACGCCGCCCGCCAAGGCATCTGCTGCGGCCGTCGCGCACGAGGCGCCGCGCACGGCGCAGCCCATGCAGCCGCTGGCCCGCCGTCGCTACGCGCTCGAGATCCGCCAGCACATGCCGTGGCGCTGGCAGGCGCTGATCCTCGCGGCGGCGCTGCTCGTGGGCTTCGCCATCTCCGCGGCGATCCTCGTGGCCGCGGGCGTGCCCGCCGACGAACTCGCCAACGAGTTCGTGATGCAGACCTTCCTCGACGGCCAGAACTTCCGCGCCGTGCTGTTCCAGGCCGCGCCGATGATCCTCGTGGGCCTCGCGGGCGCCATCGCCTTCCGCGCGCGCTTCTGGAACCTGGGGCTCGAAGGCCAGATGATCTGGGGCGCCATCGGCGCGACCACCGTCTCGATGTGGCAGATCGGGCCCGAGAACCTGCGCCTGCCGCTGATGTTCATCGCGGCCATCGGCTGCGGACTGCTGTGGGTGCTGGGGCCCGTGTGGCTCAAGCTCAAGCTCGGCGTGAACGAGATCATCTCGACGCTGATGCTCAACTACATGGCGGCCAACTTCCTGCTGCACCTGGTCTACGGCAGCTGGAAGGACCCGAAGGACAACTTCCCCTACTCGCCGCAGTTCCGTGCCTTCGAGCGGCTGCCCGAGCTCGGCGCGGGCATCGGCAGCTCGATCCTGCTGGCGGGCATCGTCGCGCTGCTGGCGTGGTGGCTCGCGAGCGTGAGCCGCATGGGCCTGTACCTGCGTTTCGTCGATGCGAACCCGCGCGTGGCGCACGCCAGCGGCGTGCCGGTGCGACGCACCATCTACGGCGCGGTGCTGCTCTCTGGCGCGATGGCCGGGCTCGCGGGCTTCGCGGTGGTCGCGGGCCAGGAAGGCCGGCTCACGCAGGCCTTCTACCAGGGCTACGGCTTCTCGGGCATCCTCATCGCCTTCCTCGCGCGCAACAACCCGCTCGCGGCCACGGTGGTGGCGCTGCTGGTGGCCGCGCTCTTCGTCACCGGCCGCAGCCTGCAGGTGTTCTACCAGGTGCCGTTCTCGATGGTGCAGCTGATCCAGGCGGTGATCGTGGTGTGCGTGGCGTCGAGCGACTTCTTCATCCGCCACCGGCTGCGCCGCGTGGGCGGGGAGGCCGTGCAATGAACGGCGGCATCGTCCTCAACTGGCTCGCGAGCACGCCGGACTTCGCGGTGCCCTATGCGCTCGCCGCGCTCGGTCTCATCATCTGCGAGCGCGCGGGCGTGCTCGCGCTCGGCGCCGAGGGGCTGATGCTGGTCGGCGCGCTGGCCGGCATCGGCGCACAGATCGTGATCGGCCAGCCGGCCGTGTCGCTGGTGCTCGCGATGCTGGCGGCCAGCGTGGTGTCGGTGCTGTTCGCGGTGATGGTGATCTGGCTGCGCGTGAACCAGGTGATCGCCGGGCTCGCGCTGGTCTTCTTCTGCCAGGGGCTCACCGCGCTGGTGGGCTCGATGGCCGAGTGGACCAACCATGCGACCGAAGGCATCGGCACGATGGGCCTGTGGCCGCTGTCGCTGCTGCCGGGCGTGGGCCGCCTCTTCGAGCAGAACGCGATGGTGTGGCTCACGCTGCCGATCTTCGGCGCGGTGGCGTGGTTCTTCGCGCGCAGCGCGGCCGGCCTGCGGCTGCGCGCGGTGGGCGAGAACCCGCAGGCGGCCGACGCGGCGGGCCTTCGCGTGACCGCATGGCGCTTCGCCGCGGTGCTCGCGGGCTCGGCGCTGGTGGGGCTGGCGGGCGCCTACATCTCGGTGGTCAGCACCAAGCTGTGGATCGCGGGCATGACCGGCGGTCGCGGCTGGATCGCCGTGGGCCTCGTGATCTTCGCGCGCTGGTCGCCGTGGAAGGCGCTCGCCGGGGCGCTGCTCTTCGGCTGCATCGAGGCGCTGATTCCCCAGCTGGCCGCCGCCGGCGTGCAGCTGCCGCAGTACTTCGTGCTGATGACGCCGTATGCGGTGACGCTGGGCGTGATGGTGTGGGTCGCGCTCTCGCGGCGCGGCGCCGATGAAGAGCCCGGCGCGCTGGGCCAACCCTACGTGCGGGAAGAACGCCGATGAAGGCCTGGGTCTACGACGAGGAGCGCGAGCTCGATGCGGCGACCTTCGCCGACTACCTCGATCCCGCCACCACCGCGGTCGTCTCCATCGACATGCACCGCGGCCACCTCGACGACAGCCCCGACTGCCCCTGCCCCGCGCCGCGTGCGCGCGACGTGGTGGCGCCCATCGACGGCTTCCACGACGCGGTGCGTGCGCTGGGCGTGCGCATCGTGCACGTCAGGTCGGTGCTGCGGCCCGGCGGGGTGGACGACATCCACGGCATTCCGTCGGCATGGCGGCGCACCTTTCCGCTGCACGTGGGCGAGATCCCGAACGCCGACGCGCATGCCATCGAAGGCTCGAAGTGGACCGAGTGGGTCACGCGCGTGGAACCCGGCGACATGCGCGTGGACGGCAAGCGCCGGCTCTCGGCCTTCTACCCGACCGACCTCGACTTCCTGCTGCGCAACCAGCGCATCGAGACCGTGGTGCTCGACGGCGGCTTCACCGACTGCTGCGTGCTCAACACCGCCTTCGACGCCAGCAACCGCAACTACCGCGTGATCGTGCTGCGCGACCTGGTGCGCGGCACCGACGCGCACCTCGAGGGCGCGGCGCTGGCGATGGTGTCGCTGCACCTGGGGCTGGTGATGGATTCGCAGGAACTGCTGCGGCTGTGGCGCGGCTGAGGCTGAGCTTCAGCCCGGCACGCCGAGCCAGCGCGCGGCCACGGCCTGCATCTCGCCCTGGGCCGCTTCCCACACCAGCTCCGGCGCCGCCACGTGCACGCCGGGCGGCGCGATGCGCAGCGCCAGCTCGACCAGCTCGGCCACCTTCGAAGCGCGCACCGGCTGCTCGCTGCTCGGCACCATGTAGCGCAGGGTCGAGAGCATCCAGTCGGCCAGCCGCTCGGCGGGCCCGCGAAGCCGCGCGTTCGCCGGCCGGCGCGCCGAGCGCACGAGGAGCACGCGCTCGAAGCCGCAGGCCACCACCGCATGTTCGTCGAGGCTCGCGAGGCCGCGCTTGAGCGCCTCGGGCAGCCGCCCCTGGTCGTGCGGCTGCACGATCGCGAGCGTGTGGACGCCGCAGCTGCGCAGCCAGCGCGCGAGCGCCGGCAGTTCGCCGGGCTGCGGCGCCCAGAAGGCGCGTTCGCGGTCGTGGTAGAGCCGCGGCGGATCGAAGGCCACCACCGCCGCCTCGGCCGAGGTCGGCGGCCACTCGGCGATCGGCGCCTCGGGCGCGAGGCAGCTCTCGACGCCGCGCATGCCGTCGCGCACCGGTTCGCGCGCGAGCAGCCGCACGTGCGCGAAGCGGCGGTTGCCGGCGAACAGCCGCACGAGTTCCTGCCCGAGCGCGCCGGTCGCGCCCGCGACCAGCACCGTGCCCGCGAGCGCCGCCTTCGTGGGTGGCTGGACGCGGTTCGCTGCCTGCAGGGCATGGAGAGGATCGAGGGACATGGCGGTCTATGCTAACTTCCGGCACTTCTGCGGAGGTAATGCAAATGACGATCCTGAAACGCTGGTTCCTGATTCTTGCCGCCGTGCTCTCGCTCAGCGGCTGCGGCTACAACCAGTTCCAGTCGCTCGACGAGGCCAGCAAGTCGGCCTGGAGCGAGGTCCTCAACCAGTACCAGCGGCGCGCCGACCTGGTGCCCAACATCGTCGCCACCGTCAAGGGCGAAGCGGCCTTCGAGCAGGACACGCTCACCAAGGTGATCGAGGCGCGCGCGAAGGCGACCTCGATCCAGGTCACGCCCGAGACGCTCAACAACCCGGAAGCCTTCAACAAGTTCCAGCAGGCGCAGGGCGAGCTCGGCTCGGCGCTGTCGCGGCTGATGGTGGTGGCGGAGCGCTATCCCGAACTCAAGGCCAACCAGGCCTTCCGCGACCTGCGCGTGACGCTCGAAGGCACCGAGAACCGCATCACCGTGGCGCGCAACCGCTACATCCAGACGGTGCAGGAGTACAACGTGCTCGCACGCAGCTTCCCGACCAACCTGACGGCGAAGATCTTCGGCTACGACCCCAAGCCCAACTTCTCGGTGCAGAACGAGGCGCAGATCTCGACCCCGCCGACGGTCGACTTCAGCGCGCCGAAGAAGTAGCTCCCCCAGGCTTCGTGCACTTCGTGTCACTGCGCCGACCCCCTCGCCGGGGGCAACACCTGCGGCCCGGCAGAGCCGGTTCCGCGGTGTTCCTGGCATGGTGCGCGCGGTGGATTGCGGCCGTTTGCCTGGTGCTCGCCGCGGCCAGCGCACTCGCGCAGGGCCTGCTGCCGATTCCCGCACTCACGGCCCGCGTGATCGACCAGACCGGCACGCTCGACGCCGCGCAGCGCGCGGGCCTCGAGACCAAGCTCGCGGCCTTCGAGCAGCGCAAGGGCTCGCAGATCGCGGTGCTGATGGTGCCGACCACGCAGCCGGAAGACATCGCGAGCTACGCGCAGCGCGTGGGCGATGCCTGGAAGATCGGCCGCCGCGACGTGGGCGACGGGCTGCTCGTGATCGTCGCCAAGGACGACCGCAAGATGCGCATCGCCACCGCCAAGGCGCTCGAGGGCGCGGTGCCCGACCTCGCGGCGGTGCGCATCATCGACGAGGAGATGAAGCCGCGCTTTCGCAACGGCGACTTCTCGGGCGGGCTCAACGCAGCGGTCGACCGGCTGATCGGGCTGGTCGACGGCGAGCCGCTGCCCGAGCCGGCGCGTGAAGGCGGCGCGGACGCGGACAAGGACTTCGACTGGGAGAACCTCGCGATCTTCCTGTTCGTGGGCGTCTTCATCGGCGCGCCGATCGTGCGCGCCCTGCTCGGCAAGACGCTGGGTTCGGTGGTCATGGGCGGCGGCATCGGCGCGGTCGCCTTCTTTCTGACCACCAGCGTCGTGATCGCAGTGATCGCGGGCATGGTCGCGCTGATGGTGTCGCTGTTCTCGGCGGTCGCGGCGACGGCGCCGAACCTCGGGCGGCGCGGCGGCGGGGGTGGTGGTGGCGGCGGATTCGGCGGCTGGGGCGGCGGCGGTGGCGGCTGGAGCAGCGGCGGCAGCAGCGGCGGCGGCGGGGGCTTCAGCTCCGGCGGCGGCGGCGATTTCGGCGGCGGCGGCGCCTCGGGAGACTGGTAGGCATGGCAGCAGCAACACCGACCACCTTCTTCGGCTGGCTGGCCCGCGCCTGGCGCCACCGCTGGATGGATGCGTCCGACGTGCGGCGCGTGCTGCCGCCCGAGGCGATGGAGCGCCTCGCCGCGCGCGTGGCCGCGAGCGAGCGGCGCCACAGCGGCGAGATCCGCATCTGCGTCGAAGCCGGGCTGCCGTGGTCCTACCTGCGGCGCAATGCCCCGCCGCGCGAGCGCGCGGTGACGCTGTTCGGCAAGCTGCGCGTCTGGGACACGGCGCACAACAACGGCGTGCTGATCTACCTGCTGCTGGCCGAACATGCGATCGAGATCGTGGCCGACCGCGGCATCGACGCCCACGTGGACGATGCCGAATGGGCCGCCATGGCGCAGCGCATGGGCGCAGCCTTTCGCGAAGGGCGCTTCGAGGACGGGCTCACGCAGGCGCTCGAGGAGATGTCGGCCCTGCTGGTGGCGCACTTCCCGCTCGCGGACGACCAGCCGGACCGCAACGAGCTGCCGGACGCGCCGGTGGTGCTCTGAGCGCGGCTCAGGCCGGGGCCGGCAGCGCCCACACCGCGGCCCCGCCCACGGCATGGAAGCGCCGCCCCGGCGCGCGCTCCACCAGCCAGCCGCCGGTGAACTCGCCGAAGGCCGGCAGCACCGCGCGCCGCGGCTCGCTGACGAAACACGGCAGCCGCACGCTGTCGCGGCCCGGGCCGTAAAGCTTGCACACCGGGTGCAGATGGCCGGCGAGCACGAAATGCGTCGCATGGTCCTGCGGATGGTGGCAGCACGCGAACGGCCCGATCAGCCAGGGCTCGTTCACCACCTCGATGCCGAGCGCGGCCGGCGGGTCGCCGGCGCGGCTGTCGTGGTTGCCGCGCACCAGCGTCATGTCGACGGCCGCATGCGCGGCGCGCCAGTCGGCGAGCGCGGCGAGCACCTGCGGCGTGCGCGCCTGGGCCGCATGCAGGAAGTCGCCGAGGAAGACGATGCGCTGCGGTGCCTGCGCCGCGATCAGCGCATCGAGGCGCGCGAGGTTCTGCCGCGTGGTGCCGCCCGGCACCGGCTGCCCGAGCGCGCGGTAGGTCGCCGCCTTGCCGAGGTGCAGGTCGGCGACGAACAGCACGCGGCGCTCGGGCCACCAGACGGCGC
This sequence comes from Variovorax sp. TBS-050B, assembly GCF_029893635.1. Classification (NCBI taxonomy): domain Bacteria; kingdom Pseudomonadati; phylum Pseudomonadota; class Betaproteobacteria; order Burkholderiales; family Comamonadaceae; genus Variovorax; species Variovorax sp. TBS-050B. Next base: position 990,801 of record NZ_JARXYR010000002.1, read on the forward strand.
GCTCGGGCAGCAGGCACAGCGTTTCGCCGGCCCAGCGGACCGGGGCCGCGGCAGCGGAGGATGGGGAAAGCGGCGCGGAACTCACGGAACGACGAGTGTCGCAAAACCGCGGCACGCCGGCCGCGGCCTTGCAATTCACCCCTGCGGACCCCAGTTTCCGCGGATGACCGAGGAAACGCTGCACATCGTCTGCCCGCACTGCCACACCACCAACCGCGTGCGCGCGGCGCAGCTCGGCAGCGCGCCGGACTGCGGCAGCTGCCACCGGCCGCTGTTCGGCGGGCATTCGGCGGCCCTGCCCGACGAGCGCAGCTTCGACCGCCACATCGCGCGCAACGAGATCCCGGTGCTGGTCGACTTCTGGGCGCCATGGTGCGGCCCCTGCCGCCAGATGGCGCCGGCCTACGAACAGGCCGCGGCCCAGCTCGAGCCGCGCGTGCGGCTCGCCAAGGTCGACACCGAGGCGGTGCCCGCGCTGGGCGCGCGCTTCAACATCCGCAGCATCCCGACGCTGGCGCTGTTCAAGGGCGGCCGCGAGGTCGCGCGGCAGGCCGGCGCGACGGGCGCGGCGGACATCGTGCGCTGGGTCCGGGCGCACGGCGGCTGACGCGCCGGCTCAGAGCGGCGGCAGCGGCCGCGAGGAACGGCGCGGCCGGCGCTCGCGCCGCGGCGCGCCGGCCGGCTTGTCGGGGCCCTCGTGGCCGAAGGCGAGCGTGCTCCTCACGCGCTCGACGCCGCCCGCGGTGACCACGCCGCCCGCGGCCTTCTCGAGCTGCTCGACCATGCGCGCGATGCGGTCGGCCACGTTCTCGTTCGAGAGCTTCTCGCGGAACAGCTCCACCATGAGCGGAAAGGCGAACGGCGTGGGCCGCGCGAGCGCCTGCAGCACCAGCCGCTGCCCGGCCATGCGCGCCAGGCTCGCGCGCAGGCGGCCGATCTCCAGCTCCTGCGCGAGCAGCTCCTGCTCGGCCTGCTGCAGCAGCCGGTTGGCCGGGTCGTACTTGCGGAACACCTCCCAGAACAGCGACGACGAAGCCTGGAGCTGCCGGTTGCTGCGCCGCTCGCCCGGGTAGCCCTGGAACACCAGCCCCGAGACGCGCGCGATCTCGCGGAAGCGGCGCTGCGCGAGCTCGCCTGCATTGAGCGAGGCCAGCACTTCGTGCAGCAGCTCGGCATGCGCGTCCTCGCCCTGCGGCAGCCGCAGCACCTGCGGCAGCAGCGCGGGCCAGTCGACCGGCACCGCGCTGAGCAGCTCGAAGCCGTAGTCGTTGACCGCGATCGAGAAGGTGCGCGCATCGTGCTGCGCCACGCGCCAGGCCAGCAGGCTCGCCAGGCCCATGTGCACCTGCCGCCCCGCGAACGGATAGAGGAACAGGTGCGAGCCTTCGCGCGTCGTGAGCGTTTCGGCCAAAAGCGTCTGCGGCGTGGGCAGGGCCGACCACTGCTGCTGGATGTCGAGCAGCGGCCGCACGCACTGCAGCTCGGGCGTGTCGTAGCGCCCCTCCCCCGCGAGCGCGAGCTGCTGCACCACCGCGTCGGCCAGCGTGGTCGACAGCGGCATGCGCCCGCCGTTCCAGCGCGGCACCGCGGCGCGCTTGCCGGTGGCGCGCCGCACCCAGGCCGTCATGTCGTGGATGCGCACGAGTTCGAGCAGCCGGCCGCCGAAGAGAAAGCAGTCGCCGGGCTTCATGCGCGCGACGAAGCTCTCCTCCACGCTGCCGATGCGGCTGCCGCCCAGGTACTGCACCGCCATGCTCGCATCGCTCACGATGGTGCCGATGTTCATGCGGTGCCGCCGCGCGAGCCGCGCATCGGGCACGCGCCACACGCCTTCGCCATCGGGCACGGCGCGGCGGTAGTCGGGGTAGGCGGCGAGCGAGGGTCCGCCCTGCGACACGAAGCCCAGGCACCAGTCCCAGCTCTCGCGCGAAAGCGCCGCATAGGCCGCGGTGCCGCGCACTTCGTCGTAGAGATCGTCGGGCCGGAAGCCGCCGCCGAGTGCCACGGTGACCAGATGCTGCACCAGCACGTCGAGCGGCTGCGCCGGCGTGTGGCGCGCCTCGATGTGACCGGCCGCGATGGCCGCTCGCGCGGCCGCGCCCTCGACCATCTCGATGCTGTGCGTGGGCACCAGCGTGATGCGCGAGGGCCGGCCCGGCGCATGGCCCGAACGGCCCGCGCGCTGCAGCAGCCGCGCCACGCCCTTGGGCGAGCCGATCTGCAGCACGCGCTCCACCGGCAGGAAGTCCACGCCCAGGTCCAGGCTCGAGGTGCAGACCACGGCCTTGAGTTCGCCGCTCTTGAGGCCGAGCTCGACCCACTCGCGCACTGCGCGGTCGAGCGAGCCGTGGTGCAGCGCGATGCGCCCGGCCCAGTCGGGCCGCGCCTCGAGCATCGCCTGGTACCAGATCTCCGCCTGCGAGCGCGTGTTGGTGAACACCAGCGTGGTGCTGCTCGATGCGATCTCGTCGAGCACCTGCGGCAGCATCGTGAGGCCGAGGTGCCCGCCCCACGGAAAGCGCTCCGCGCGGCCGGGCAGCAGCGAATCGACCACCAGCTTCTTGGGCACCGCGCCCTGCACCAGCACGCCTTCGGTCGCACCCAGCAGCGCATGCATCGCCTCCTGCAGGTTGCCGAGCGTGGCCGACATGCCCCAGACCGCGAGCCCCGCGTTCCAGCGCTTGAGGCGCGCGAGCGCGAGCTGCACCTGCACGCCGCGCTTGTTGCCGAGCAGCTCGTGCCATTCGTCGACCACCACCAGCCGCACATGGCCGAGCACCTCGCTGGCGTCGGCGCGCGCGAGCAGCAGCGAGAGGCTCTCGGGCGTGGTGACGAGCGCGGTGGGCAGCCGCTCGTTCTGCGCGCTGCGCTCGGCCGAGGAGGTGTCGCCGCTGCGCGCGCCGGCGCTCCAGCGGTGCAGCGCGATGCCCTGCGCGTCCATGGCCTCGAGCGGCTGCTGCAGCGCGCGCAGCGTGTCGGCGGCGAGCGCGCGCATCGGCGTAATCCAGAGCACGGTGAGCGGCGGCGCGACCGCCTTGCCGCTGCGCGTGCGCGGCGGCACCGCCGCGGACGAGAACGCCTGCAGCGCGCCGAGCCACACCGCATAGGTCTTGCCCGCGCCGGTGGTCGCATGCAGCAGGCCGGAGCGGCCTTCGGCCATGGCCTTCCAGACCTCGCGCTGGAACTTGAAGGGCTTCCAGCCGCGTTCGGTGAACCAGGCGTTGAGCGCGGCCTTGACGGTCTTGCTCCTTCCCCCGCTGGGGGAAGGCGGGGATGGGGGCACGGGGCGCTCGCCGGACACCGGACCTTGGATGCGCCGCTTGCCCCCACCCCTGCCCTCCCCCGGAGGGGGAGGGAGAAATCCGGGGTCCGTCGGCGCGCTCATACCGGCAGCAGCGCCGCGAGCGTCTGCAAGGTATCGGCCTCCTCCACCGGCTTGTCCTCGCGCCAGCGCAGCATGCGCGGAAAGCGCACCGCGATGCCGCTCTTGTGGCGCGTGCTGCGCGCGATGCCCTCGAAGCCGAGCTCGAACACCAGCGTGGGCTCCACGCTCTTCACCGGGCCGAAGCTCTCGACCGTGGTGCGGCGGATGATGGCGTCCACGCGCGCCATCTCGGCATCGGTCAGGCCCGAATAGGCCTTGGCGAAGGGCACGAGCTTGCGTCCCGCCTGCTCCGGCGGACCGTCCCAGACCGCGAAGGTGTAGTCGCTGTAGAGGCTCGCGCGCCGGCCGTGGCCGCGCTGGGCGTAGATGAGCACCGCGTCGACGCTGAGCGGATCGATCTTCCACTTCCACCACACGCCCACGTCCTTGGTGCGGCCGACGCCATACTGCGCGTCGCGGCGCTTGAGCATCATGCCCTCCACGCCCATGCTGCGCGCCGCCTCGCGCTGGCGCGCGAGCTCGTTCCAGTCGGCGCCGGCGAGCATCGGGCTCGGCAGCAGCGCGGGGTGCCGCATGTCGCCAACGAGCGCATCGAGCAGCGCGCGGCGCTCGGACTGCGGCAGCGCGCGCAGGTCGCGCCCCTGCCATTCGAGGAGGTCGTAGGCCAGCAGGACCACCGGGATCTCGCGCAGCAGCTTCGCGCCGAGCGTCTTGCGGCCGATGCGCTTCTGCAGCTCGGCGAAGGGCTGCACGCGGCCTTCATCACCCTCGGGCGCCGCCTCGTCCCGGCGCCAGACCGCGATCTCGCCGTCGAGCACCGTGCCGTCGGGCAGCGCCTCGCCCATGGCCGCGAGTTCGGGAAAGCGGTCGGTCACGAGTTCCTCGCCGCGCGACCAGAGCCAGACCTGGCCCGCGCGCTTGACGAGCTGCGCGCGGATGCCGTCCCATTTCCATTCGACGATCCAGTCCGCGGGCGGGCCGAGCGTGGCGTCGAACTGCGCGAGCGGCAGGTTGAAGGCGTGCGCGAGGAAGAAGGGATAAGGCTGGCCGCTGGTCTTCTGCACCTGCTCCGCATCGGATTCGGGTGCGATCAGCGCGCGGTAGTCGGTCGCGCCCGGCCGCCCGCCGATGTGGGTGTAGCCCATGAGCCGCTGGGCCACGCGCTTGGGGTCGATGCCGCCCACGGCCGCGAGCGCCTGCGTGACCTGCAGCTTCGAGACGCCGACGCGGAAGGCGCCGGTGATGAGCTTGAAGTACACCAGCCGCTCCTCGGCCGCGAGCCGGCGCCACTGGGCGCGCAGCCGCGACGGCAGCTCATCGGGGGCGGACTTGCCGGCCTCGCGCAGCGGCAGCAGGTGTTCCTCGACCCAGCGCGCGAGGCCGAGGTCGTGCGCCTCGGTGGGCGGCGGCAGCAGCAGCGCGATGGTCTCGGCCAGGTCGCCGACCGCGTCGTAGCTTTCGTCGAAGAGCCATTCGGGCAGGCCGGCCGCCTCCTGGGCGAGCAGGCGCAGCAGCTTGGTCGGCACCAGCTGGCGCGGCTTGCCGCCCGCGAGGAAGTACACGGCCCAGGCGGCATCGGCCGGGTCGGCCTCGCGCAGGTAGCGCTGCAGCGCCGCCTGCTTGGCAAGGCTCGAGGTGCTGGCGTCGAGCTCGCGGTAGAGCGCGGCGAAGTCCTTCACGGCGCGGCCTCCGGCGCTTCCTGCGCGTCCTCGTCGCCGTATTCCGTCTTGAAGCCCTGCGCCTGCAGACCGTTCTCCGTCAGCCAGCGCACCATCACCTGCACGCTGCCGTGCGTGACGAACACGCGCTCCGCCCCCGTGCCTGCGATCGCGTCCTGCAGGCCCGGCCAGTCGGCATGGTCGGACATCACGAAGCCGCGGTCCACGCCGCGCCGCCGGCGCGTGCCGCGCAGCTGCATCCAGCCGCTCGCGAAAGCATCGGCATGGTTGCCGAAGCGCCGCATCCACGGCGTGCCCTGCGCCGAGGGCGGTGCGAGCACCAGCGCGCGCTTGAGCAGCGCGGCATCGACGCCCGGGTCGGTCACGCGCAGCGTCGGCGGCAGCGCCACGCCCGCGGCGCGGTACACCGCATTGAGCGGCTCGACCGCGCCATGCACCACGATCGGCCCGATCGACGCATCCACGCCGTGCAGGATGCGCTGCGCCTTGCCGAAGGCATAGCAGAACAGCACCGACGCGCGGCCGGCCTCCGCGTTGGCGCGCCACCAGGCGTCTATCTCGGCGAACAGCGCGGCCTGCGTGGGCCAGCGGTAGATCGGCAGCCCGAAGGTCGACTCGGTGATGAAGGTGTCGCAGGGCACCGGCTCGAAGGGCGGACAGGTGCCGTCGGGCTCGGTCTTGTAGTCGCCCGAGGCCACCCACACGCGGCCGCCATGTTCGAGCCGCACCTGCGCCGAGCCGAGCACATGGCCCGCAGGATGCAGCGACACGCGCACGCCGTGGTGCACGATCGCCTCGCCGTAGGGCAGCGTCTGCAGGCGGATGTCGGCGCCGAGCCGCGTGCGCAGCGTGCCGGCGCTGTCGGCATGGGCGAGGTAGTGCGCATGGCCGAACCGTGCGTGGTCCGAATGCGCATGCGTGATGACCGCGCGCGCCACCGGCCGCCACGGGTCGATGTAGAAATCGCCGGGCGGGCAATAGAGCCCCTCGGGTCGGGCAACGACGAGGTCTTCGGCAGGCGTTGCGGGCATGGCACGCCATCGTAGGCGCAGCGCAGCCGTGCGGCGCCGAACGGCGGCCGCAATGCGGTGTGGGCCGGCGCCTACTTGGCGCCGGCCGGGCGCGACCTCACCAGGGCGTCCACTTGGCTTCGCTCCTGGCCGACGCCACCGTCCGCTCGATGAAGCGCACGCCGCGCGCGCCGTCTTCCACGCGCGGGTAGTCGGCCGCGGCGGGGTCGGCCTGCCGGCCCTCGAGCCGTGCGCGGATGTCGGCCGCGACGCCGGCGTAGATGTTGGCGAAGGCCTCGATGAAGCCTTCGGGATGCCCGGCCGGCAGCCGGCTCGCGCGCTGCGCCGCTTCGCACAGCCAGGGCGAGCCGCGCGTGAGGATGCGCTTCGGCCCGTCGTGCGGCAGGTGCACGAGCTGGCTCGGCTGCTCCTGCCGCCATTCGAGCGTGCCCAGCGTGCCCGAGATGCGCAGGCGCAGGTCGTTCTCCAGGCCGGTGTTGATCTGCGAGGCGATCAGCACGCCGCGCGCGCCGCCGTGGAAGCGCAGCAGCAGGCTGCCGTCGTCGTCGAGCAGGCGGCCCGGCACCAGTGCGCCGATGTCGGCGCAGAGGCTCTCGATCTCGAGACCGGTGATGCTGGCCACCAGATTCTCGGCATGCGAACCGATGTCGCCGATGGCGCCGCCCGCGCCGCTCTTCGCGGGGTCGGTGCGCCAGTCGGCCTGCTTGTTGCCGCTGCCCTCGAGCTGGCTCGCGAGCCAGCCCTGGTTGTATTCGACGACGATCTTTCGCAGCTCGCCGAGCTGGCCCGCGCGCACCATCTCGCGCGCCTGCCGCACCATCGGGTAGCCGGTGTAGTTGTAGGTCACGCCGAACACCGTGCCCTGCCTGGCCACGCTCGCGACCAGCGCATCGGCCTGCGCGCGCGTGTGCACGAGCGGCTTGTCGCACACCACGTGGAAGCCGGCGTCGACGAAGGCCTGCGCGACGGGGTAGTGCACATGGTTGGGCGTGACGATCGAGACGAAGTCGATGCGCTCGTCGGCCGGGCGCTTCAGCTCGTCCGCCAGCAGCGCCTGCCAGTCGCCGTGGTTGCGGTCGTCCGCGAGGCCGAGGTCCGCGCCCGATGCGCGCGCCTTCTCGGCATGGGACGACAGCGCACCCGCGACGAGCACGATCTGCCCGTCGAGCGCCATGGCCTTGCGGTGCACGGCGCCGATGAAGGCGTCGCGCCCGCCGCCGACCATGGCGTAGCGCAGCTTGCGTGGTGCGATCTCTGTCACCTCAGAACGGGGAGTTGGGGTGGTAGAAGTCTTTGGCGTTTTCCTTGGTGATCAGCACCGAAGGAATGATCGTCGTCGCGGGCAGCTTCTCGCCCTTCAGGCGCGCCTCGGCCGTGAGCTTGATCGCGTCGTAGATGAACTTGGGCGAGTAGCTCACGTCGGCCGTGATGCGCTTGTCCTTGCCGTCCATGATGGTCTTCACCATGTTCTTGGCGCCCGCGCCGCCGAAGACGATCTTGATGTCGTCGCGCTTGGCCTGCTCGATGGCCTTGAGCACGCCCACGGCCATGTCGTCGTCGGCGGCCCAGATGGCGTCGATGTTCTTGAAGCGCGTGAGATAGTCCTGCGTCACCTTGAAGGCGTCGTCGCGGTTCCAGTTGGCGTACTTGGCGTCGAGCAGCTTGATGTCGGGATGGTTCTTGAGCACCGCGTTGAAGGCGTCCATGCGCTCGTTGTCGAGCGTGGTGGCGATGCCGCGCAGCGCCACGACGTTGCCCTTGCCGCCGAGCTGCTTGACGATGTACTCGGCCGGAATGCGGCCGAAGGCGGTGTTGTCGCCGGCCACGTAGGCGTCCTGCGCGCTGGTGTCGGTGAGGCCGCGGTCGACCACGGTCACGTAGGCGCCCTTGGCCTTGACCTGCGCCACCGGCTTGGTCAGCGCGGCCGACTCGAACGGAAACACCACGAGCGCGTTGATCTTGGTGACGGTCGAGAGGTCCTGCAGCTGGTTCGCCTGCTCGGGCGCATTGGCCGCGGTCTTGATCGTGATCTTCAGGTCCTTGTGCTGCTTCTCGAGGTCCTTCTTCGCCTGGTTGGCCCAGTAGTTGATGCCGCCCATGAAGCTGTGCGTGGCCGCGGGGATCGAAACGCCGAGGTTGACCTTCTCCGCGGCGAGCGCGGGCAGGGCCGCGAAAGCGGCGGCGGCAACCGCCGTGAGTGCGGCGCGTCGGGTGAATTTCGTCATGCTGGATGTCTCCTCTTGGGTGGATGGAACGAACGAACGAACGAACGGAACAGGGAATGCGGCTAGCGCCTGCCTCTTTGCAGGAAGGCGACGACGATGATCACGAAGCCCTGCACGGCGGCATTGAGGTACACGCTGATGATGCTCGTGAGGTTCAGGATGTTGCTGATGACCGAGAGCAGGACCGCGCCCACCACCGTGCCCGTGATGCTGCCCGCGCCGCCCTTGAGCGCGGTGCCGCCGACGATCACCGCCGCGATCGCCTCGAGCTCCCACAGCAGGCCGGTGGTCGGCGAGGCCGAGCCGAGGCGCGGCACGTAGAGCAGCGTGGCGATGCCCACGCACACGCCGAGCAGCACGTAGGTGAGGATCTTCACGCGGTCCACGTCCACCGCCGCATAGCGCGCGACCTGTTCGTTCGAGCCGATGGCCTGCACGTAGCGGCCGTAGGCCGTGCGGTTCAGGATCACGCCGCCGACGATCGCCACGACCACGAACACCCACACCGGCACCGGAATGCCCGCGAGGCTCGCGTAGTACACCGGTGCGTAGAGGTCCGACAGCTCGTTGTCGAGCGTGAGCGCACCGCCGTCGGCGAAGTAGGTGAGATAGGCACGGAAGATGCCGAGCGTGCCCAGCGTCACGATGAAGGGCTCGATGCGCCCTTTGGTGATCAGCAGGCCGTGCGCAAGCCCGAACAGCGCGCCCAGCACCACGGCGAGCACCGCGCCCAGCGCCACCGCCATCAGCGGCGAGCCCGAGGCGGGCCCGGCCCAGTTGATGAACATGATCACGCTGCCCGCGATCAGCGCCGCCATCGAGCCCACCGAAAGATCGATGCCGCCCGAGATGATGACGAAGCACATGCCCACCGCGATGATGCCGATGAAGGCGGTGCGCGTGAGCACGTTCATCGCGTTGTCGACGGTCGCGAAGTCGCTGTTGAGCAGCGTGCCGGCGATGCACAGCAGCACGAGGCCGATGACCGGGCCGAGCCCGTGCAGGTGCTCGGTCCAGCGCGGGCGCGTCGGGTTGCGGTGCGTTGTTTCAGCGGAGTCTGGAGTGGAGGCCATGTCTTCTATCGATTTCGGGGAACACCGCGGAACCGGCTCGGCCGGGCCGCTGGTGTTGCCCCCGGCGAGGGGATGGGCGAAGCGACACGAAGTGCGCGCAGCCTGGGGGAGTACTCATCTTGTTCCGGTGGCATGAGCGATGAGCTCCTCTTCTGTCAGTTGGGCTGCGTCGAGCGTGGCGACGAGCTGGCCCGCACGCATCACCGCGACGCGGTGGCACAGGCCGATCAGTTCCATCAGCTCCGACGAGACGACGATCACCGCGAGCCCTTCGCGGGCGAGTCGCTGGATCAGGAAATAGATGTCGCGCTTGGCGCCCACGTCGACGCCGCGCGTGGGCTCGTCGAGCACCACCACTTTCGGCTTCGGCTGCAGCACCTTGGCGAGCGCGAGCTTCTGCTGGTTGCCGCCCGAGAGCGACGAGGCCCTGACGTCGAGCGAGCCGGTGCGGATGCCGTAGTCCTTCACCGCCTCGGCGAGCGCGCCGCGTTCCGCGTCGGGCTTCAGCCACGGCCTGGCGTAGCGTTCGAGCGCCATCAGCGTGAGGTTCTGGCGCAGGCCGAAGTGCACGTGCAGGCCCTTGCCCTTGCGGTCTTCGCTGAGGTAGGTGAGGCCGTGGCGTGCGGCATCGCGGGGGTTGCGCCAGCCCTTGCCGTGCGGCACCGTGCGGCCGAGCATCTCGACCACGCCGCCTGCGGGCCGCAGGCCGAGCAGCCCCTCGAACAGCTCGGTGCGCCCCGCGCCGACCAGGCCCGCGAAACCGAGGATCTCGCCCGGGCGCACCTCGAAGCTCACGTCCCGCGCCCATCCGGGCACGCTGAAGCCCTGCACGCGCATCGCAGGTGCGCCGTCGGCGGCGACCGGATCGCGCGGCGGATAGAGGTCGGCGAGCTCGCGGCCCACCATCAGGTTGGCCATCTGCTGGCGCGAGACCTCGGCCGTGGGCGCACGCGCGACGAAGCGGCCGTCGCGCATGACGATGACCTCGTCGGTCACGCGTTCCACCTCGTCGAGCTTGTGCGAGATGTAGACGATGGTCACGCCGTCGGCGCGCAGCTGCGCGATCAGCTTGAACAGCCGCTCGGTCTCGCCGGGCGTGAGCGTCGCGGTGGGCTCGTCCATCACCAGCAGGCGCGCATGGCGAGCGATGGCCTTCGCGATCTCGACGAGCTGCTTCTCCGCGACGATGAGGCGGCGCACCTTGGTGCGCGGGTCGATGTTGAGGCCCACGGCCGCGAGCGCCGCGGCGGCGTCGCGCTCCATCGCGGCGTCGTCGAGGAACAGGCCCCGCTTGCGTTCGTGGCCGAGGAAGATGTTCTGCGCCACGCTGAGGTCTTCGGCGAGGTTGAACTCCTGGTGGATCAGCACGATGCCCAGCGCCTCGGCATCGCGCGAGCCGGCGAACTGCTGCGGCGCGCCGTTCACGCGCAGGGTGCCGCCGCTGAGGCTTTCGTAGCCCGAGAGGATCTTCATCAGCGTGGACTTGCCCGCGCCGTTCTCGCCCAACAGTCCGTAGACCTTGCCGGGCGCGAGCCCAAAGCTCACGCCGTGCAGCACCTGCACCGGGCCGAAGGCCTTCACCACGCCATCGAACTCGACGGCGACATGGCGGCGCCTGGCGTTCTCGCCGGCTGCATTCATGGCGCGATCCCCCTGGCCTTGAGCGTCTCGTGCATCGCGAGCACGCCCGCGCCGATCAGGCCGCCCTGGGTGCCCAGCGGCGTGTACTGGATCTCGAGGTGCCGCGTCGACAGCGCGAGCGAGCGCTGGTACACGCTCTGGCGCACGGCTGCGAGGAACAGCGGCCCGATGCGCGTGATGCCGCCGCCGATGAACACATGCGAGGGGTTGAAGAAGTTGACCACCGACGCGAGCATCTGGCCGATCAGGTTGCCCGCGCGCTGGATGATGCCGTTGGCCGCGGTGTCGCCCGCGCGGCTGGCCTGCCCCACATCGACCGCATCGATGCGGCCGTGCCGGCGCAGGCAGTCGGCGAGCAGCGCGCTCTCGCCGGCCTCGGCCGCCTGCACCGCCATGCGGGTGATCGCGGGGCCGGCCGCCATCGCCTCGACGCAGCCGAGGTTGCCGCAATGGCAGCGCGGCCCCTCCTGGTCGACGCAGATGTGGCCCACGTCGCCGGCCGAACCGGCCGCGCCGCGGTAGACCTCGCCGTGGCAGACGATGCCGCAGCCGATCCCGGTGCCGATCTTGATGACGAGGAAATTGCTGAGCGCGCGCTTGAGCCGCCAGAGCTCGCCGAGCGCCATCAGGTTCACGTCGTTGTCGACGAAGACCGGTGCGGCGTAGTCCTCGCGCAGGTAGTCGCGGATCGAGAAGCTGTCCCAGGCCGGCATGAGCGGCGGGTTGACGAGCTGGCCGATCTCGAAGTTGACCGGCCCGGGCACGCCGATGCCGATGCCGAGCACGTCCTTCGCGCCGCAGTGGCAGCGCGCGAGCAGTTCGCGCATCAGCGTGCGCACGCGCGCCAGCACCACGGCCGGGCCTTCGCGCACGTCGGCGGGTTCTTCGTGCTGCGCGAGCACGCTGAGGTCGGGCCGCAGCACCGCCACGTCGAGGCTGGTGGCGCCGATGTCGATGCCGACCAGCACGCCGAGCCCGGCATGCAGCTGCAGGTTCTCGGCGCGCCGCCCGCCCGAGGAGCGCTGCAGGCCCGCCTCGGCCAAGAGGCCCTGGTCGACGAGGCCGGCGATCAGCGCGTTGGCCTTGCTCTTGGAAAAGCCGAGCCGCTCGGCCATGACATGGCGCGATCCGCCGGCCGACCAGAAGGTCGTTTCCAGCAGCCGCATCTCATCGGCGGTGATGCCACTCCAGCGTGCCACGCGTCATGTCTCCGGTTCTTGTCTCGCGCCGAATACTAGGCGTGCTGCTTCAGCCAGACAAGGCTGAACTTTGGCCAAATTCAAACCAAAGATGCTGCATTGCCGGAAGGAGCCGGACGCAAAAAAGCCGCCCGAAGGCGGCTTGTTGGCCACAGCGTGGGCGGTTTACTTCTTCTGGCGGTACTTGCGCAGGGCGGCGATCTGGGCAGCCATGACGGCCAGCTCGGACTGCGCCATCGCGATGTCGATGTCGCTCTTGGCGTTCTTGAGCGCTTCCTCGGCGGCCGCGCGGGCCTGGTTGGCCTTCTCGTCGTCGAGGTCCTTGCCGCGGATCGCGGTGTCGGACAGCACGGTGACGGCGTCGGGCTGCACTTCGAGGATGCCGCCGGCCACGAAGACGAATTCCTCGCCGCCGTCGGCCGTTTCGATGCGCACCGCACCGGGACGGATGCGCGTGATCAGCGGGGTGTGGCGCGGATAGATGCCGAGCTCGCCGGCTTCACCGGGCAGCGCGACGAACTTGGCTTCGCCCGAGAAGATCGACTCTTCCGCGCTGACCACGTCCACATGAATGGTGCCTGCCATGGTGATTCCTTCTTAAGCGACCTTCTTGGCCTTCTCGAACGCCTCGTCGATGGTGCCGACCATGTAGAACGCCTGCTCGGGCAGGTGGTCGGCTTCGCCGTTGACGATCATCTTGAAGCCGCGGATGGTCTCGGCCAGCGGCACGTACTTGCCGGGCGAGCCCGTGAACACTTCGGCCACGTGGAAGGGCTGCGACAGGAAACGCTGGATCTTGCGGGCGCGGGCCACGGCCAGCTTGTCTTCGGGCGCGAGCTCGTCCATGCCCAGAATCGCGATGATGTCGCGCAGTTCCTTGTAGCGCTGCAGCGTGCCCTGCACGGCGCGGGCCACGGTGTAGTGCTCTTCGCCGACCACGTTGGGGTCGAGCTGGCGCGAGGTCGAGTCGAGCGGGTCCACGGCGGGGTAGATGCCGAGCGAAGCGATGTCGCGCGACAGCACCACGGTGGAGTCCAGGTGGGCGAAGGTGGTGGCGGGCGACGGGTCGGTCAAGTCGTCGGCCGGCACGTACACGGCCTGGATCGAGGTGATCGAGCCGACCTTGGTCGAGGTGATGCGCTCCTGCAGGCGGCCCATTTCCTCGGCCAGCGTCGGCTGGTAGCCCACGGCGGAAGGCATGCGGCCCAGCAGTGCCGACACTTCGGTACCGGCGAGCGTGTAGCGGTAGATGTTGTCCACGAAGAACAGCACGTCGCGGCCTTCGTCGCGGAACGATTCGGCGATCGTCAGGCCGGTCAGCGCCACGCGCAGACGGTTGCCCGGGGGCTCGTTCATCTGGCCGTAGACCATGGCCACCTTCGAGTCCTCGAGCTTCTCGAGGTTCACGACGCCGGAGTCGGCCATCTCGTGATAGAAGTCGTTGCCCTCGCGGGTGCGCTCGCCCACGCCGGCGAACACCGACAGGCCCGAGTGCGCCTTGGCGATGTTGTTGATGAGCTCCATCATGTTCACGGTCTTGCCCACGCCGGCGCCGCCGAACAGGCCGACCTTGCCGCCCTTGGCGAACGGGCACACGAGGTCGATCACCTTGATGCCGGTTTCCAGCAGGTCCTGCGAGGGCGAGAGTTCGTCGTACGCGGGCGCCTTGCGGTGGATCGAAGCGGTGAGCTCCTGGCCGACCGGGCCGCGTTCGTCGATGGGCGAACCCAGCACGTCCATGATGCGGCCGAGCGTGGCCTTGCCGACCGGCACCGTGATCGGCGCGCCGGTGTTGGTGACCATCAGGCCGCGGCGCAGGCCGTCGGACGAGCCGAGCGCAATGGTGCGCACCACGCCGTCGCCGAGCTGCTGCTGAACTTCGAGGGTCAGCGCGCTGCCTTCGAGCTTCAAGGCGTCATACACCTTGGGCATCTGGTCACGCGGGAACTCCACGTCGACCACGGCGCCGATACATTGGACAATTTTTCCTTCAGCCATGGCGTTTCCTTCTGGATCTCAATAATGTTGCGACAGGTTCTTGCAGAAGCGTCCTTGTGCCATTCCGGGCCGCTTTTGCAAGAATGCCGGACCGACCGGCACCCTTGGTTTCTTTTTGGCTAGAAACTTCTTCCGATCAGCACTTCAGCGCCGCCGCCTGTGCGGCGAAGGCATCGCTCGCGGCCTTGCAGGCCTGGCCCAGCGCGGCCTTGTCGGTGCTCATCGAAGCCCAAGCCGCCTTGGTCTGCTCCACGCTCGCCTTCATCGCGTCGGCGGCCGCGCCGCTCTGGGCGGACACGCAGGCCTGGGCCTTCGCGAGATAGTCGTTGCACTCCTGCGGCAGGTCGGCAGCCGATGCCGTGGGAGCGGCAGCCGGCGCGGCCGGTGCAGCAGCAGGCGCGGGAGCGGGTTCGGGCGCGGCGGCAGGTGCCGGTGCGGGCGCCGGTGCTGCGGCCGGAGCCGGAGCGGCGGCGGGCGCCTCTTCCTTCTTGGAACAGGCAGCCAGCGCGGCCGCGACGGCCATGACAACGAGAAGTTTCTTCATCGAGCAGAGTCCCCTAAAAAAGGCCTTCGGTGGCCGGTCCGCCGAAGCAGCGGATGCCGGACGGCAATGTGGCCTGTTCCATTGCCTCGATCACACGCCGGCAGCCGCAGCGGCGCCGGACACGATTTCCGAAAGCTCTTTGGTGATGCCTGCCTGGCGGGTCTTGTTGTAGACCAGCTTGAGCTCGTTGATCACGTTGCCGGCGTTGTCCGTTGCCGCCTTCATGGCGACCATCCGGGCGGAATGCTCGGACGCCATGTTCTCGGCCACGGCCTGGTAGACCAGCGATTCCACGTAGCGCACCAGCAGCTCGTCGATCACGCTCTCGGGGTCGGGCTCGTAGATGTAGTCCCACGAGTGCTGCCCTTCCTGGACCTTGAGCGAGTCGGCGGCCAGCGGGAGCAGCGTTTCGACCACGGGCTCCTGCTTGATGGTGTTGATGAACTTCGTGTAGCACAGGTACACGGCCGACAGCTTGCCCTCGGCATACGCATCGAGCAGGGTCTTGACCGGGCCGATGAGCTTGTCGAGATGCGGCGTGTCGCCCAGGTGGGTGACGTTCGCCACCACGCGCGCGCCGATGCGGTTCAGGAAGCCCAGGCCCTTGGTGCCGATGGCCACCGTCTCGATCGCGATGCCCGCGCCCTGCGCCTCCCGCAGCTTCGCCGTGACGGCGCGCAGCAGGTTGGTGTTCAGGCCGCCGCACAACCCCTTGTCGCTCGTCACGATGATGAAGCCGACCGCCTTGGCGTCGTTCGTCTTCATGAAGGTGTGGACGTACTCGGGGTTCGCCTGGCCCAAGTTGGCGGCGATGTTGCGGATCTTCTCGCTGTAGGGGCGCGCGGCGCGCATGCGCTCCTGCGCCTTGCGCATCTTCGAGACCGAGACCATTTCCATGGCCTTGGTGATCTTCTTGGTGTTCTCCACCGATTTGATCTTGCCGCGAATCTCTTTACCTGCAGCCATTTATAAGCTCCTGAACTTCTTCCCGGGGCTGCCGTGGAACCGGCTTTGCCGGGCCACTGGCGGCGCCCCCTCGAGGGGGAGGCGGCCGAAGGCCGCTTCGGGGGTGGGCAAATCCATCAGGCGAACGACTTCTTGAAGGCGGTGATGGCGGCGGTCAGTTCGGCCTCGGCGTCCTTGTCGAGCGCCTTGGCCTGCTCGATCTTGTCGAGCAGCGCGCCGTGGCTGGTCTTCAGGAACTGGTGCAGGCCGTGTTCGAAGGACAGCACCTTCTTGACGTCGATGTCGTCCATGAAGCCCTTGTTCACCGCGAACAGCGTGGCGCCCATCAGCGAGATCGGCAGCGGGCTGTACTGGGCCTGCTTGAGCAGTTCGGTCACGCGGGCGCCGCGGTCGAGCTGCTTGCGGGTGGCTTCGTCCAGGTCGGAGGCGAACTGCGCGAACGCAGCCAGCTCGCGGTACTGTGCGAGGTCGGTACGGATACCGCCCGACAGGCCCTTGATGACCTTGGTCTGCGCCGACGAACCCACGCGCGACACCGAGATACCGGCGTTGATAGCGGGGCGGATGCCGGCGTTGAACAGGTTGGTCTCCAGGAAGATCTGGCCGTCGGTGATCGAGATCACGTTGGTCGGAACGAAGGCGGACACGTCGCCGGCCTGCGTTTCGATGATCGGCAGCGCGGTCAGCGAACCGGTCTTGCCCTTGACTTCGCCCTTGGTGAAGGCTTCGACGTAGTCGGCGTTCACGCGGGCTGCGCGCTCGAGCAGGCGGCTGTGGAGATAGAACACGTCGCCGGGGTAGGCTTCGCGGCCCGGCGGGCGGCGCAGCAGCAGCGAGACCTGGCGGTAGGCCACGGCCTGCTTGGACAGGTCGTCATAGACGATCAGCGCGTCCTGGCCGCGGTCGCGGAAGTATTCGCCCATCGTGCAGCCCGAGTAGGCCGACACGTACTGCATCGCGGCCGATTCGGAGGCCGAGGCGGCGACCACGATCGTGTAGTCCATGGCGCCCGACTGCTCGAGCGCGCGCACCACGTTCTTGATCGACGAAGCCTTCTGGCCGATCGCGACGTAGACGCAGGTCATGTTCTGACCCTTCTGGTTGATGATCGCGTCGATCGCCACGGCCGTCTTGCCGGTCTGGCGGTCGCCGATGATCAGCTCGCGCTGGCCACGGCCGACGGGCACCATCGAGTCGATCGACTTGAGGCCGGTCTGCATCGGCTGGTCGACCGACTTGCGGGCGATCACGCCGGGGGCGACCTTCTCGATCACGTCGGTCATCTTGGCGTTGATCGGACCCTTGCCGTCGATCGGCTGGCCCAGCGCATTGACCACGCGGCCGATGAGCTCGGGGCCCACCGGCACTTCCAGGATGCGGCCGGTGCACTTGACCGTGTCGCCTTCGGAGATGTGCTCGTACTCGCCCAGAATCACGGCGCCGACCGAGTCGCGCTCGAGGTTCAGCGCGAGGCCGAACGACGGCGTGCCGTCGGCCGTGGGCGGGAATTCCAGCATTTCGCCCTGCATCGCGTCGGACAGGCCGTGCACGCGCACGATGCCGTCGGTGACCGAGACCACGGTGCCTTCGTTGCGGATGTTGGCACTGACGCCGAGACCCTCGATGCGGCTCTTGATCAGTTCGGAAATCTCTGCGGGATTGAGTTGCATGACTCTTTCCTTCTTTCTGTAAATGGGGCCAACTGGCTGCCGGCCGCCCTCAGGCGGTCAGCGCCGCTTTCATTTGTTCGAGGCGCGCCTTGACCGAGGTGTCGAGCACTTCGTCGCCGACCACGGCGCGGATGCCGCCGATCAGCGAGGGGTCGAGTTCGACCCGCGTCGTGAGCTTGCGCGCGAAGCGCCGCTCCAGCGCGGCGCCCACTTCGTTCAGCGCCGCATCGTCGATCGGGAAGGCGCTGTAGATCACGGCGTCGGCGGCTCCGCTGCGCGCGTTGCACAGGGCACGGAACTGCAGCGCCACCTCGGGCAGCGCGGCCAGCCGGCCGTTGTCGATCACGGTGCGCAGGAAGTTCTTGCCCGCGTCGGGCAGGGACTGCTTCGAAAGCCCGGCGATCAGCTCGAACACCTGCTCGGGCGGCACCTTCGGGTTGGCCGCGAACTGCAGCAGTTGCGGACTGCCGGCGGCAGCCGCCAGCTGGTCGAGCCAGCCGGCCGTGCCGTCGAGATCACCGCCGCAGGCCTTGAACAGCGCTTCGGCGTAGGGACGGGCGATGGTCGCGAGTTCGGCCATGTCGTCCTCAGAGCTCGGTCTTCAGGCGGTTGAGCAAGTCGGCATGAACGCCGGCGTTGACTTCCTTGCGGAGAATCTGCTCGGCACCCTTGACGGCCAGTGCGGCCACCTGCTCGCGCAGCGCTTCGCGCGCACGCACGGCCTGTTGTTCGGCCTCGTCGCGCGCAGCGGCCACGATCTTGTTGGCCTCTTCGGTGGCGCGGCTCTTGGCCTCTTCGATGATCTGCTGGGCACGGCGCTCGGCGTCGGCCAGGCGGTTGGTGGTCTCGTTGCGAGACGCCACCAGTTCCTGCTCGACGCGCTGGTTGGCGGAGGCCAGTTCGGCCTTGGCCTTCTCGGCGGCCGCCAGGCCCGCAGCGATCTTTTGTGCTCGCTCGTCCAGCGCCTTCGCGATCGGCGGCCACACGAATTTCATCGTGAACAGCACGAGCAGCAGGAAGACGATGGCCTGAACGAACAGGGTCGCGTTGATACTCACGGCAACACCTTTCTGGAGTGGCGTTGAACGGAAATTACTTCGGCAGCGCGGCGATGAACGGGTTGGCGAAGGCGAACAGCAGGGCGATGGCCACGCCGATCAGGAACGCAGCGTCGATCAGACCGGCCAAGATGAACATCTTGGTCTGCAGGTCGTTCATGAGTTCCGGTTGACGAGCCGACGACTCGAGGAACTTGCCGCCCATCAGTGCGATACCGATGGAAGCACCGATCGCGCCGAGACCGACGATCAAACCACAAGCCAGAGCGACGAGACCGAGAACGTTTTCCATGATGACTCCTTAGGACAGATTGAAAGCAAACGAAAAGAAAAAGGGGAACTCAATGCGCTTCATGAGCCTGGCCGAGATAGATCAGGGTCAGCATCATGAAAATGAATGCCTGAAGCGTGATCACCAGGATGTGGAAGATCGCCCAGACGGTACCGGCAATGACGTGGCCGATCGGCAACATCACTCCCGAGAACGAGGCCGCCATCGCGCCGCCCATGAGCGCGATCAGCATGAAAACGAGTTCACCCGCATACATGTTGCCGAACAACCGCATGCCATGCGACACGGTCTTGGCGAGGTATTCGATGACCTGCATCAGCAGGTTGATGGGCCAGAGCACCGGATGGGCGCCGAACGGGGCCGTGATGAGCTCGTGGCCCCAGCCGCCCAGACCCTTGATCTTGACGCTGTAGATCAGGCACAGCAGCAGCACCGAGGTCGACAGGCCGAGCGTGGTCGACAGGTCGGCCGTGGGCACGACGCGCATGTAGGCGTGGTGCGGATCGTGGCCGGCGGCCTCGTAGACCTTGCCCCAGAGCGAGGGCAGCAGGTCGACCGGCAGCATGTCCATGGCGTTCAGCAGGAAGATCCAGACGAACACGGTGAGCGCGAGCGGCGCGATGAACTGGCGGCTCTTGGCGTTGCGGATGTTGGCCTTGGCCTGGTTGTCGACCATCTCGACCAGGATCTCGACCGCGGCCTGGAAGCGCCCCGGCACGCCGGGCGTGGCCTTGCGCGCGGCGAGCCACAGCACGAAGCAGCCGAGCGCGCCGACGATCAGCGCGTAGAGCACCGAGTCGAGGTTGATGACGTTGAAGTCCACGATGGCCTTCTGCACCACGGGATTGAGGTTCCAGTCAACCTGCCAGTGCTGGAGGTGGTGAACGATGTATTCACTCGCGGTCGGGGCGTGTCCTTCGGCGGCCATCTTTCAGCGTCTCTTCTTAAACAGTCAAATCCGGTTCAACAACCCGGGCCGCACCAGCAGCGCCACCCAGTACATCTTCATGGCGGCCACCACGCCGGCCAACAAGGCCAGCCAGCTGATGCCCTCGATCAGCCACGGTGCCGCCGCCAGCAAGGCCACGGTCAGACCGATCTTGATCAACTCCCACACAAAAAACCTCAGCATGACGGCCGATTGCGACAGAACACCACGTGCCCTGCGCACCCCCCGGACGAACAGCGCCGCCGGGATGGCCACCGCCATCGCTCCGTAAAACCCCGACACGGCGGCACCCGGCCGCCCGGTCCAGACCCATGCCACTCCGGCCACAAGCAATCCCACGGCCACCTGGGCCCCAATCACCCACCAGGGCGACAATTCGGGATTTTTCTCGCGCAGCCGCTCGGCCTCTTCGGCCGTCAGCGGCTTGAAGTCGGAGACTTCGGCATCGATCTCGGAGACAGGAGCGTTGGTTGTCATTGGAATGCCGCTCGCGTTTGTCACCCGGGAATTTCACAAAGCCATTGATTATAAGTAGAAACCCAGACGGCTCGGCCAACTCCGGCCTCACGTTTGAAAAACGGGGCTTCGCAGCCTGACCGGAACCCGACCGGGCAGCGCCAACCATAATTCCCGCATGCACCCTCTCACCGCCGCCCTTCCCTCCACGCTCTGCTATCTCGATGGCGAATACACCGCGCTCAAGGACGCCAGGATCAGCGTCCTCGACCGCGGCTTCATCTTCGGCGACGGCGTCTACGAGGTCGTTCCCGTCTATCACGGCCAGCCCTTCTGCTTCGAGGCCCACATGGCCCGGCTCGACCGCTCGCTGGCCGAGCTGCAGATCGCCAATCCGCTCACGCCGGCCGAGTGGCGCGCGATCGCCATGCGCCTCGTCGCGCCGGGCGGCGACGCGCCGCAGTCCGTGTACTTTCAGGTGACGCGCGGCGTCGCGCCGCGCGACCACGCGATGGTCAAGGGGCTGCAGCCGACGGTCTTCGTGATGGTGAACCCGCTGCCGCCCGTGGCCGACGCGGTGCGCGCCAAGGGCGTGGCCTGCGTCAGCGCGGAGGACTTCCGCTGGCAGAAGGCCCACATCAAGAGCACCAGCCTGCTGGGCGCGGTGCTGGCGCGGCAGATCAGCGTGGAGGCGGGCGCGGCCGAGACCGTCATGTTCCGCGGCGAATGGCTCAGCGAGGCCTCGTCGAGCAACGTGTGGATCGTCAAGGACGGCGGCGTCTTCGGCCCGCCCAAGGACAACCTGGTGCTCACCGGCATCCGCTACGGCCTGATCGAGCGCCTCTGCGCCGAGCACGGCATTCCGTTCGCGCTGCGCCGCATTGCGCGCGACGAAGTGTCCGGCGCCGACGAGCTGCTGCTCTCGTCGGCCACCAAGGAGGTGCTGCCGGTGTCGACGCTCGACGGCCGGCCCATTGGGAATGGCCGCCCCGGCCCCATCTATCAAACCTTGTACGCGGCTTACCAAGAGGCCAAGCAGCGCAACGCACAGCAGCAGCAACAAGGAGCGACCACCGCATGAACGACAGCAGCAGCACCACAGACACCGGCACGGCGGCCGTTCCCGATCCGCGCAAGGAGTCGCTGATCGAGTACCCATCGAAGTTCCCGATCAAGGTCATGGGCGCGAAGGTGGACGGCTTCGTGCATGCCGTGACCCAGATCGCCGAGCGCTTCGATCCCGTCTTCGACGCCACCACCGTCGAGCTGCGCGACAGCAAGGCCGGCAACTACCTCGGCGTCACCATCACGGTGACGGCGACCAGCCGGGAGCAGCTCGACGACCTCTATCGCGCGCTCTCGAGCCATCCGATGGTCAAGGTCGTCCTCTGACGGGGGACGGGCCGCCGACATGACGGACACGGAAGCCGCAACGATCGAAGTGCAGTGGCTCGGCCGCGCCGACTACGCCGCCACCTACGAGGCCATGCGCCGCTTCACGGCCGAGCGCGGGCCGCACACGCCCGACGCGCTCTGGATGTGCGAGCACGCGCCCGTGTTCACCCAGGGCATCGCGGGCCGGCAGGACCACATCCTCGCGTCCGGCGGCATTCCGGTGGTGCAGACCGACCGCGGCGGCCAGGTGACCTTCCACGGCCCCGGCCAGGTGGTGGGCTATCCGCTGATCGACCTGCGGCGCGCGGGCTACTACGTGAAGGAATACGTGTTCCGCATCGAGGAATCGGTGCTGCGCACGCTGGCCCATTTCGGCGTCACCGGCCACCGGGTGGCGGGCGCGCCGGGCATCTACGTGCGGCTGGACGACCCGTTCTCGCATGCCGCGCTGACCGGGCCGCTGCCCGCGGCCGACCCGTTCCGCGGCCTCGGAAAGATCGCCGCGCTGGGCATCAAGGTGAGCCGCCACGCCACCTACCACGGCGTGGCGCTCAACGTCGAGATGGACCTCGAACCCTTCTCGCGCATCAACCCTTGCGGCTACGCAGGGTTGCAAACGGTCGATCTTTCTACAATCGGGGTCCAAACCACATGGGAAGAGGCCGCCCGGGTGCTGAGCCAGAAGCTCGCCGCCTACCTGGCGCCTTGATGACACCGCAATGAGCACCACAGAAGTCGTCCGCGACGCGCAGAGCCCCGAAAACTACAACCCGCTGGCCAAGCAGAAGGCCGCGGCCAAGCTCTCGCGCATCCCCGTCAAGGTGATCCAGCAGGGCGAGGTGCTCAAGAAGCCCGAGTGGATCCGCGTCAAGGCCGGCAGCCCCACCACGCGCTTCTACGAGATCAAGCAGATCCTGCGCGAAAGCAACCTGCACACCGTCTGCGAAGAGGCCTCGTGCCCGAACATCGGCGAATGCTTCGGCAACGGCACCGCCACCTTCATGATCATGGGCGACAAGTGCACGCGGCGCTGTCCGTTCTGCGACGTCGGCCACGGCCGGCCCGACCCGCTCGACAAGGACGAGCCGCTGAACCTCGCGAAGACCATCGCCAAGCTGCGCCTCAAGTACGTGGTGATCACCAGCGTCGACCGCGACGACCTGCGCGACGGCGGCAGCCAGCACTTCGTCGACTGCATCCGCAACGTGCGCGAGCTCTCGCCCACGACGCAGATCGAGATCCTCGTGCCCGACTTCCGCGGCCGCGACGACCGCGCGCTCGAGATCCTCAAGGCCGCGCCGCCCGACGTGATGAACCACAACCTCGAGACCGCGCCGCGCCTCTACAAGGAAGCGCGGCCCGGCAGCGACTACCAGTTCAGCCTCAACCTGCTCAAGAAGTTCAAGGCGCTGCATCCCGGCGTGCCCACCAAGAGCGGGATCATGGTCGGCCTCGGCGAGACCGACGAGGAGATCCTGCAGGTCATGCGCGACATGCGCGCCCACGACATCGACATGCTGACCATCGGCCAGTACCTGTCGCCCTCGGGCTCGCACCTGCCGGTGCGCCGCTACGTGCACCCCGACACCTTCAAGATGTTCGAGGCAGAGGCCTACAGGATGGGCTTCACGCACGCTGCGGTCGGCGCGATGGTGCGGTCGAGCTACCACGCGGACCAGCAGGCGCACGCGGCCGGCGTCTGAACGACGCGGCGACGGCTCGACGCGGGTCGTGCCGCCGCGGCAAGTCAGCGTTGATTGCGGATCGCGAGCGCCAGGGCCGATACGACGCGGTCCTGCTGCTGCTCCGACAAACCCACCCAAAGCGGCAGCCGAACCAGTCGCTCGGATTGCCGCTGAGTGACCTCTAGCTCACCATGGGGACGGCCATAGCGCCTTCCGGCCGGCGACGAATGCAGCGGAACGTAGTGGAAGACCGGGTTGATGCCCTGAGACTTCATGGCCGCAAGCACCAACTGACGGTCGACCTCGGGCGCGAGCAGTACGTAGTACATGTGCCCGTTCTGCTCGCAATCCTCCGGCACGATGGGCCGGCGCAGCAACCCTTCGCTTTCGAGCGGCGCAAGCATCGCATGGTAGCGGTCCCAGCTGCCCATCCGTGCAGCGGTGATAGCCTGTGAATCTTCCAGTTGCGCCCACAGGAAGGCTGCGACCAGCTCGCCCGGAAGAAACGAAGAGCCGACTTCCTGCCATGTGTACTTGTCGACCTCTCCGCGAAAGAAGCGGCTGCGATCAGTTCCTTTCTCGCGCACGATCTCGGCTCGAAGAGCCGACGCGGGATCGTTGACCAGCAGTGCGCCGCCCTCGCCCGAGATCACGTTCTTCGTTTCGTGGAAGCTGAACGCCCCGAAGTCTCCGATGCTGCCCAACGCACGGCCCTTGTAGCGGGCCATCACGCCCTGTGCCGCATCTTCGACGACCTTCAAGCTATGGCGTTGCGCGACCTTCATGATCGCGTCCATCTCGCAGGCCACGCCCGCATAGTGAACCACCGCGATCGCCCGGGTCCGGGGACTGATGGCCGCTTCAATGAGTCGCTCGTCGAGGTTGAGGGTGTCCTCGCGGATATCGACGAAAACCGGAACCCCGCCGCGCAGCACGAAAGCGTTCGCGGTCGACACGAAGGTGTACGAAGGCATGATCACCTCGTCGCCCGGCTCGATGTCCAGCAGCAGCGCCGCCATTTCGAGCGCCGCCGTGCACGAGTGCGTCAGCAGCGCACGATGACAACCCGCCTGCGCCTCGATCCATTGATGGCAGCGCTTGGTGAAAGGGCCGTCGCCTGCAAGCATGTTGCCGAACTTGGCTTCGGCGATGTAGAAAAGCTCCTTGCCCGTCATGTGTGGACGGTTGAACTGGATCTTCTCGTTGCTCATGTCTGGTATCAACATCGCTAAGCATCAGCGCTCATTGCGAGCGCGATTCCTGCGGTGATCATCAGAACCGCCGCGATCTTCATCGGCGACAAGGTTTCCGACACGAAATACGCCCCGCCCAGAAGGACCATTAGGAACGTCACGCCAATGTAGATCGGAAACGCGCTGGTCAAGGGCAGCTTCGTGATGACGAAAAGCCATGCGAACGACGCCAGCAATGCAGCGCCATAAGCGGAAAGGATGACCGGATCGGTCAGAAAATTGAACAGTTGCCTCGCGAAGTTCGGGCTGGCGAGCTGCTCTGCCGCATGACTCGATCGCCACTTCACGACGATCTGGCTATAGGCCATCAGCAGTGCGATCGGAAGAATCAGGAAGTAATTTTTCAAGCTCGTGCTTTCTCAGATTGTCAGGCTTCGAGGATCGCAAGGCCGAAGCCGGTTCGCCCGAAGCCGTTTCCGTTATAGAGCATGAGTCGCCGACCCTTGTGGTCGAAGACGAACGGATATTCGATCATGTCGCTGTCCCACCCTTGTGCGGAAACATCGATGCCCGCTTCATCGAGCGCCAGTCGCCAAGCGATGCCATCGTCACTGAACGCGGCGCCGATCCTGTAGCTCTGCCCCGACCCGCTTCGATAGGAGAACCACATCGCATACCTGCCATCCTCGGTGCGAGCCACGGTCGGGCGGGAGAAGGCCTGCGCCAAACCTATTTCGTAAGGCACCGCCAGCCCATGACACTCCCAGTGGTGTCCGTCCTTTGAGCTGGCCCGGTTCAAGACATGAAGCATTTCGCCGTTGCCCGCATCCCAGTTCAGCGTGGAGCCGTACCACATCTGAAAGCCGCCCCCGCCATCCGGCATCACCCACGAATAGGAAAGACTGATCGGATCGGTCGCGCTGTTGGAGATCAATGGTTCGGCATCGGCCAACGCCAGCCCTAGCGCAGGACTCACCGAAAGTCGTCCGATGTCTCCTCGCCAATGGCCGCCGGGCGGGTTCTGCCACCCCATGAACAGCATGTACTGCCGTCCGTCTGCGACGTAGCAGTTGCCGATGCTGACGCCGTCGGCGAAGAAGCTTCCCTCGGGCCCATGGAGGAAGAAGGGTTCGTGATGCTCGCGAACGACTTTGCCTGTCATCACGTCCACGTCGACAGCTCCGACCGAGGACCGATTGTCAGCATCCCTTCCACTGTAGAAGATGCGGTAGACGTCACCGTCCAACAGCACCGGCAGAGGATTGGCGGCGTGCGTCATGAGCTTCGGGTGCCTGCCCGCAGTGGGAGGGCAGTACAGGAGCCCGAGCTTGCGCCAGCGTAGCCTCATATCGCCTTCAAACGAGAGCTGGGTACTCGCGAGCGCTCGGTCGCAGCGCCGACATACACCCCGTCGGGCTCGGCGTCCCCTAGCAACAATGACCCTGCGCCCACCACGCAGCGAGCACCGACCTTGATGTGATCGCGCAAGGTCGAATTGACACCAAGGAAGCACTGCTCGCCGATTTCGACACCGCCCGAAATCACCACGTGCGAAGCGACGAAGCAATGGTCCGCAATGGTCGAGTGGTGGCCGATGTGATTGCCGCTCCACAATGTCACGTTATTGCCGATCACCGCGAACGGCTGGATGGTGTTGTCTTCGAGGACAAAGCAGTTGTCGCCGATCCGGCCCAGGTTGAGGACGGTGGCACGGGAACTGACATACGACGCCATCCGATAGCCCATGCTCTTCGCCGCCAGGTACTTTTGCTTGCGCACCGAATTCAGCTTTGAATAGCTGAGCGCCACGAACATGTCGTACTCCGCCGGCGGGCATCGCGTCGCGATCTCCTCGAACGCATGGAGGGCAAGCCCGCAAAAATCGCCGCCTTCCAGGTAATCGGCGTCCACGGTGAAGGCCGCCACCTCGTACTCCGAATCTTCGCTGAAGTAGGCATGCGCCAGTTGGCCGATCGGACCTGTCCCGAAGATCACGAGCTTGCGCTTCATGGCTGCTTCCTCACGAGGATCGTGAATTCGTAGAGACCATAGTCGTGCAAGAGTGCCACGTTGCGTGAATAGCGCCGTTTGCAGCGATCGAAAATCCGGCAGGGATCCGCATAGTGCAGATGGTCCCGCATCTTGTCCGGGTCAGAGTAGGACGTGAGGCAGTTGAACGCAAATCCCCGCCGGCTCGTCTGATCGAGCACATCGAGCGTGGAATCCAAGTAGCTCTGCCAAGCAGCTTCCGACCAGTCGAGCCGAACATTGAAGATCCCGCTGGCGATCCCGTAGTCTGCGATGCCATCGGGCCGATCCGCCGCGACGAACCGGGCCGTCCGCTTCGCGGCCGAGACATCCATGGCGTTGGCGCCCTGCCTGCGCTGTGCCGCCGCAACCATGGCCTCGGAGATATCGAAGCCGTTGTAACTGAAGCCAGCAAACGAAAGCGCGAGATATTCGTTCAACGCACCATAGCCGCAGCCCAGATCATTGATGGAAAACCCCTCGGGCTCCGCGATGATCTTGCAGAGCTGCTCGAATCGCAGCGACTGGCTCGCCTCGCCGTTCCAGTCCACGCCGCGCGCGGTCTCCCCATGCGCCGCCAGCTTGGTCTCGTAGTACGACGAGACATCCGAGAGAAGTTCATTGTTGGCGGGTGCTGCCATAGACATGCCTCACGATCGTGTAGGGACGCTGCTTGGTCTCCGAGAAGATCTTGGAAAGATAGATTCCGACCACACCGATGAACGAGATGATCATGCCCTCCGAGAAGCCAGATCGAGGCCATCACCGAAGTCCAGCCGCTGAGGGGCTTGGTCAAAAACAGCCAATGCAGCACCAGGTACAGCGCATAGGCTCCAGCACAGGCAGAGATCGCTACGCCTATGTAGAAGATGCCCACCAATGGCGCATTGCTGAAGGAAGTGACCGAGTTGACCAGCAGCGACATCTTCCTGCGAAACGTATAAGTGGTCTCGCTGGTGTTGTGCTTCGCAACGGTATGGGGTCGCTGGTCGAAGCCCGTGATATGCCATAGGCCCGCCATGAACACTTCTCGCTCCCGATGGCTCAGAAGCGCATCCACGTACCGCCGCGTCATCAGGCGGGCCGTCACGATGTTCTCTGGCAGCGCAAGCCCGGTGAGTGCCTCGAACAGGGAATAGAACCAGCGCCCGCTCCAGCGTTCGAACCAGTTGCCCTTGCGACGCTCCTGAACGCCGTACACCACATCGCAAGCGGAGCTTTCGAGCTGCTGCGCGAAGGCCGGCAAGTACTCCGGCTCCTCCTCGAGGTCGCTGTCGATCAGAAAGACGCGTTCACCGGACGCGTGCGCCAGGCCGGTCATCATCGCTTTGTGGTGGCCGAAGTTCCGCGAGAGATCGACGACGACCACCCGTGGGTCGACGTCCACGAGCTGCAGCGCCACCTGGAGGCTGGTGTCGGGCGACCCGTCGTTCACCAGAATGATTTCATAGTCCTCGCCTGCGACCTGTCGGGCCGCCTCGCTCGCTCTCCGGTGGAACTCCACGATGTAGGCGGCCGACTGGTACAGCGTCGCGACGATGGATAGCTTCATGTGCGCACGTGCTTCATGTAGCGCGGCGCCATGGCGCCGCAATTGAACAGCAGATCGAGCACTGTCACGCCGTGGGCGAAGTCACCCCAGAGCTGCGGGTATTCGGGATAGTTTGCATAGTCGAACCACTCGAGCGAGATGCCACGTTGCAGAAAGACTTCAGGCTCGAGATAGTCGCGTGCTGCAGGGCCGGAAACATACACGGTGCCTCCGGCTTGCCGGCACAGGTCAGCCAATCGCTCGGATTTGCCTTCGATCAACCCGTACTCCGATGAATCGCTGATCGTCGTCTTGATCCCCAGCCACTTGCAGATCGAGACGATGAACGCGCGGTTGAGTTGGGACAGGAGCATGTCCGGCGGGACTTCATAGAGCGGCGCCAGCCAGGTGGCGATCTCCTGAAAGTGAGGAGCTCGGCGGTAGTTCTGCACCAGGGTCTTCCAGTGGTCCGACGCCCATTCGTTCCCGGCGATCCGCGTTTGATTGATCTTCTGGTGATATCGGCCCTTCACCTGAACCGGAATGGTGAGCCACTGCACGCCGTGCGGCGTCTTGATCTGATTGCGATTCCGCCAGTCGCGCCGAGTGTATTGCATGTCGTCATACAGAATGAACTCATCAACGGACGCAATCAGATCGAAATACCCCTTCCACGGGATGTAGTTCGATTGCACGATCGCAACTTTCTTAATCATCACCCGATCTTTCTCGATGCCCGGCACGCGGCAACCGCCTCGGCTTTGGGCCGGACAGGTTTCAGCAGCCGTTGCGTTCTTATCTCCATGAAACTACCCACGCCCTTGGTCGTGTCGAATTCGCCGGCGATCGCGTAGTCGCGCACAGGATCCGCGCCGAAAGTAGCCACCGCGTCCGGAGACAGACTGACCTCACCGTCCGGTTCGGTCAACAGCCAAGCCTCCGACAACTCTTCGCAACTGACTCTGCGCAACGCGGCTTCGGCCACGCGATTGCCGCCCGTGTAGCCAGGGAAATTGCCGATGAGCCAAGGCTGCCCGGTATTCGACGCTCCGATCGTATAGAGCAGGCCCGGCGAATGGCCCGTCAGGTCGATCACCGGTGTGCCACGCACGAAGCCTGCGCGTTCGGCACTCGATTTGGCGCGGTTGGCATAGGCAGCCAGTTCATCGAACAGCAGCAGCCCGGACCCCGGCCGCCCGATCTCGACGCGTTGGTGGCTTTCGCGAAGCGGCCGCACCTGGTAGTAGGGACGCTCGATCCCGATGTGGATCATCGCTGCCGCCAGAAGCTGGACGGTCGCCACGACAGGGATCAGCAACGCGACCGAGCCGCGCTGCAACGCAACGGGACTCAAGAGTGCCACACCCGCGAGGATCCAGAAAAATCCCGCGAGTCCGCCATGCCACCAGTAGTTGTTTGCGGTACCGAAGGCGAACACATAGGGCAAGACCGACAGCAGAACGACCAGTGCCCATCGCTCAGATGCGATCGAAGCCACGCTTTCGCCTGCTCCGAACATCACGGTCAACAGTGCTACGGCCAACGGAATGCACCAAACGAGCAACTGCTGAAAATTCCCCACATCGGGAATGTTCTTTGCACCGCTGACGATGGCGAGCACCGCCACGATGGCCGCGATGGACGGCAGCAAGGCACCATAGGCAAGCACACGGAACCTGGCACGCTGCGCAACGGCTGCAACCACGATGAGCGCGGTGGAGACCAGAAGGAAGCGCTCCGCAGATTCGGCCAGTCCGAACCTGTCGATCCGGAACGACGACATGAACCCGTGGCCGGAGCCCATGCCGATCGCCGCCTCCAGCCCCGCGCGCAGACGTCCGACGAATCCGGCGATCGAGCCGTCGATCACGAATGCAGATCCGGCGAGCAGGACGAGCGCCACCGCAGCGGCCAGACACAGCCGCCGCAACTCTGCCTTGCCTGCAGCCAGCAGATATGCAAGCGCGCACAGCGCGAATGCAGCAGCCGATGTCGGCTTGGCCATGAACGCGAGCCAGCCTCCGACGCCGACCAGCACCCAGCTCCAGAGGTTCGTTCGGCGCCCCTTCCGCTCGGCGGTGACCAAGCCGATGGCCCCGATCAGAAGAGCCTGATATATCAGCCAGTTGTAGCTCGGCGTAGGCAGCCAGAGGCGTAGGTAGACAAAACACCCCGTCGCCAAAGCGCCGGAGATCGCAAACCTCAACCGATGCCGGACGAACGCCTGCGCTGCCACCTTGGAAAGCAACACGTGCGACAAAACCCACGACAAGCCGAAGGTCGCGAGGAAGTTGATCTGCCTGAGCAGCGCGATGTCGCCGTCGACCAGTGTGTAGAGTGGGTGATAGAGAAAACCGAACTGGGTGGTCGAGGCTGTGTACTTGAACGGATTGGAGATCCACGTGAGATAGAAGCCTTCGTCGGCAAAATCGAAGCCCCGGCGCAGATACCAGAGCACCCATGCCACCATGACGAGGGCGCAGCCTCCGGCCAATCCGAACACCAGGAACTCGGCTGGCGTGTCTCGCCGCAGTGGGATGGTGTTTTCTTCTCTGACCGGAAGGGTTTGCACTTACTTTTGTCCGCTTGCCACAGGGCCGGGCATTTTAGACTTCGCACAGATTCGATTCTTTTATCAAGAGACACGTGCATGACTGACCTGCAGACCTGGATAGAGCGCGACTTCTCCACCATCGCTGAACTCGTGGGTTTCCATGCCCGGCAGCGGCCCCACCACGCCGCCCTCGCCGACAACCTCCACACGCTCGACTACACGGAGCTCGACGCCCTGATGGACCGCGTCGCCGCCGCCCTGCAGCGCGACGGTCTGAAACCCGGCGACGCGATCGCCGTCTGCGCCGCTTCTTCGGTGAACTACGCGGCCGTGTTCCTCGGCGCGCTGCGCGCGGGCGTCGCGGTCGCGCCGCTCGCGCCCGGCTCCACGCCGGCAAGCCTGGCGCGCATGATCGAGGACGCCGAGGCGCGCCTCCTCTTCACCGATGCATCGGCGGCCGAAGTGGTCGGCGCCGCGCAGCCCGGCGGCATTCCGCGCGTGGCGCTCGACGGTTCCGATGCCGGACAGTCGCTCGACGCATGGCTCGCGCCTGCGGGCACGCGGCCCGCGGCGGTCGAGGTGCAGCCCGCGTCGCCCTTCAACATCATCTATTCCTCCGGCACCACGGGCGAGCCCAAGGGCATCGTGCAGGGCCATGGCATGCGCTGGGCGCACGTGCAGCGCGGCGCGAAGTACGAATACGGGCCGGAGACGGTGACGCTGCTGTCGACGCCGCTCTACTCGAACACCACGCTGGTGGTGTTCTTCCCGACCATCGCCTTCGGCGGCTGCGTGCTGCTCATGCCCAAGTTCGACGCGCTCGGCTACCTCCAGCTGGCACAGCAGCACCGCGTGACGCACACCATGCTGGTGCCGGTGCAGTACCAGCGGCTGATGGCGCATCCGCGCTTCGGCGAGCACGACCTCTCGTCGTTCCGCTTCAAGTTCAGCACCAGCGCACCCTTCAATGCCGCGCTCAAGGCCGACGTGCTCGCGCGCTGGCCGGGCGGGTTGATCGAGTTCTACGGCATGACCGAGGGTGGCGGCACCTGCATCCTCGAGGCGCACCTGCACCCGGACAAGCTGCACACGGTGGGCCAGCCGGCCCCGGGCAGCGACATCCGCCTGATCGACGAGGCCGGCAACGAGCTGCCGCGCAACGACCCCGAGGCCGCGGGCGAGGTGGTCGGCCACTCGGCCGGCATGATGACCGGCTACCACCGGCAACCGGCGAAGACGCGCGAGGCCGAATGGTTCGATGCCACGGGCAAGCGCTTCATCCGCACCGGCGACGTGGGCCGCTTCGATGCCGACGGCTTCCTGACGCTGTTCGACCGCAAGAAGGACATGATCATCAGCGGCGGCTTCAACATCTACCCGAGCGACCTCGAAGGCGTGCTGCGCGGCCATGCGGCCGTGGCCGACGTGGCGGTGGTCGGCGTGCCGTCGGAACAATGGGGCGAGACGCCCGTTGCCTTCGTGGTGCGCCGCGAGGGCGACGCCACCGCCGCGGACGCGCTGCTGCAATGGGCCAACGCCCAGGTCGGCAAGACGCAGCGCCTCGCGGACCTGCGCTTCATCGACGAGCTGCCGCGCAGCGCCATCGGCAAGGTGCTCAAGCGCGAACTGCGTGAACGCGCCCGCTGAAGGCGCCGCCGCGGCGCCGCACGGGGGCGGCCACGGGCTGCTGTGGGTGCTGGCGGCGATCGCGATCGTGTTCGCCTTCGTCCGTCCGCGCGCACCGATGGACTGGCTCGCGCTCATCGACTGGCAGAC
This sequence comes from Variovorax sp. TBS-050B, assembly GCF_029893635.1. Lineage (NCBI taxonomy): Bacteria > Pseudomonadati > Pseudomonadota > Betaproteobacteria > Burkholderiales > Comamonadaceae > Variovorax > Variovorax sp. TBS-050B. The sequence goes on from NZ_JARXYR010000002.1 coordinate 1,023,129, forward strand.
CATCGGCGCGCTCGCGGGGCTGCTCGCGATCACGCAGGGCGTGGAGAAGAGCGGCGTGCTGCAGGCCGCGGCCCAGCGGCTGCTCGCGCGCACGCACGACCAGCGCAGCCTCGCGCTGCTGCTGGCCGCCGGCGCGGCGCTGCTTTCCGCGCTGGTCACCAACGACGTGAGCCTGTTCCTGCTGGTGCCGCTCACGCGCGTGCTCGCGACGCAGGCGCACCTGCCGCTCGCGCGGCTGGTGGTGCTCGAGGCGCTGGCGGTCAACGCCGGCTCGGCGCTCACGCCCATCGGCAATCCGCAGAACCTCTACCTCTGGCACCGCTCGGGCGAGAGCTTCGCGGCCTTCGTGGGCATGATGCTGCCGACGGTGGCGGTGATGCTGTTCTGGCTCTTCGCGGCGGTCTGGGTGCTGGTGCCGCGCACGCCCATTGCGCTGCGGCCCGAAGCCGAGGCCGCGCCCGTGCAACCGCGCCTGCTGGCGCTGGCGGTGCTGCTGTTCGCCGGCTTCGTGGTCGCGCTCGACCGGCACTGGCTGCTGCCCGGGCTGGCGGTGGTGTTCGCGGCGTTCCTGGTGTTCCATGCGCGCGTGCTGCGCGACGTGGACTGGGCACTGCTCGCGATCATCGCGCTGATGTTCGTCGACCTGCGGCAGCTGGCCGAACTGCCGCTGATGACGTCGCTGCTGAACCAGTGGCCGATCACCAAGGGCTGGCGCGCCTACCTCGCGGCCATCGTCGCCTCGCAGTTCATCAGCAACGTGCCGGCCGCGATCCTGCTCGACGGCCATGTGCGCGACCTGCCCGCGCTGGCCGCGGGCGTGAGCGTGGGCGGCTTCGGCTGCGTGCTGGGGTCGCTCGCGAACCTGATTGCGCTGCGGCTCGCCAGGCTGCCGCACGGGCTGCGCGAGTTCCACCGGATCAGCATTCCCTTCCTGCTGGTGGTGGCGGTCTCGGCGCTGCTGCTGCGCCTCGGATGAGGCTTGGCGTGCCGGCGCGCGAGCGCGGACAATGCGACGCACACCGAACGCCATGCACCGCCCTCCCCTTCCCCTGCCGGCGCGCCACGAACTCGCGGTGCGCGACTACGGCGCCTCGCACGGCAGCCATGCGCACGACCATTTCCAGGTGCTGATCGGCCTCGAGGGCGTGCTCGAGATCGAAGTCGAGGGCCGGGGTGCCGGCATCGGTGCGGGCGATGCGCAGGTGGTCGCGCCCGGCGACCGGCACGACTTCCAGGCGCGCGCGGGCCACAGCCGATGCCTGGTGCTCGACACCACGCAGGCCGCGTGGGCGCGCTGCACCGGGCGCGCGCCCGCCGGCGCCCCGCAGCTGCACGCCCTGGCCCGCTACCTGGCGCAGTGCATGGCCCGCCCGGAGGCGTCGCCGCTCGCGCTGCTGCACGGCCCCTCGCTGCTGCTCGAGGCGTGGCAGCCTGAAACGCCCGCCGCCGACGCTGCACGGCGCCGCCGCATCGACTGGACCGCGCTCGCCGGCTGGGCCCGCGCGCGCTGGCACGAGCCGCTCTGCGTGGCCGATCTGGCCGGCATGGCCTGCCTGAGCCCGAGCCAGTTCGCGCAACGCTGCCGCGACGAGCAGGGCATGGGCCCGATGCAATGGCTGCGCACGCTGCGGCTCGCGCATGCGCGCGAACTGCGCCTGGGCGGCGCGAGCGTGGCGGAGACCGCGCGGCGCACCGGCTACCGCTCGCCCTCGGCGCTGACGGCCGCGCTGCGGGAGCGCGCGCCGGGCTGAACCGTCGTTGCGCGACGATCCGCCGTCGTTGCGCGACGACCCCATCGCGTAGCCTTGCCGACCATGCCCTCCTCGACCGTCTACGCCCTGCTCGCGATCGCGCTCTGGACCACGCTGGCCTCGCTCGGCACCGCGCTGTCGCACCTGCCGCCGTTCCTGCTCACCGGGCTCGCGCTCATCGTCGGCAGCGTGCCGAGCTGGCCGCTGGTGCTGCGCGACCGCCGCGCCTGGGCGGTGCCGCCGCGCACGCTGGCGCTCGGCATCTACGGCCTGTTCGGCTACCACTTCCTGCTGTTCATCGCGCTGCGCCATGCGCCGCCGGTGGAGGCGAACCTGGTCAACTACCTGTGGCCGCTGCTGATGGTGGTGCTCGCGCCGCTGCTGCTGCCGGGCGTGTCGCTGCGGCCGCTGCACCTGGTGGCGGGGCTGCTGGGCTTCGCGGGGGCAGCGGTCGCGATCCTCGGCGCGCGCGAGGGCGCAGCGGCGGGCGCGGGCGCCGCGGGGCACTGGGGCTTCGTGCCGGCGCTCGCTTCGGCCTTCGTCTGGGCCAGCTATTCGCTCGGGACGAAGCGCGTGGCGGCGTTCCCGACCTCGGCCATCGGGCTGTTCGGGCTGGTCTCGGGCGTGCTGTCGCTCGCCTGCCATGCGCTGCTCGAACCCGCGGCCGCGCTCTCGGCCAGGGACTGGCTGCTGGTCGCGGTCTGCGGCCTCGGCCCCCTGGGCGCGGCCTTCTTCGTCTGGGACATGGCGCTCAAGCGCGGCGACGCGCGGCAGATCGGCATCCTGAGCTATCTCACGCCGCTGGGCTCTACGGCGCTGCTGCTGCTCGTGACCGGCCGGCCACCGAGCTGGACCATCGCGCTGGCGGCCATGCTGATCATTTCCGCGGCGGTGATGGGCAGCCGCGCGCGCTGAATGGCTCCTGTCCGACGGGTGCGCGCGATTTTGTGGCTAGAGTGAAGGCTCGGAAACAAAGGAGCCCCCGACATGGACGACAACAAGAACAAGAACGAAGACCTCGAGATCACGCCCAAGCTGGTGTTCGACCTGAACCTGGCGCTGTACCTCGACCTGGTGGCCGCGCTCGAAGGCGCGGGCGCCATCACCTACCGCCAGATGGCGGCGGCGGGTGCTCAACATCAGCCTGGACGCGCGCGCCGACGGCGAGAACCGCCTGGCCACGGTGCTGGAAGGCGTCGCCAAGGGCTTCGCCGGCCAGGGCGGCGGGCTGTCGATCGAACTGCTGAAGGCCGCCGGCAGCCTGCGCGAGGACGACGCGATGGGCGACATTCCGAGGCGCCCCGACGAAGGCTGACAGGGCAGCCGGAGGCCGCGCCGCAGTGCGCGCTCAGTCCTGCGCCACCTGCAGCACCAGCTTGCCGAAGTTCTCGCCGCTGAAAAGGCGGTTCAGCGCCTCGGGGAAGGTGTCGAGGCCCACGGCCACGTCTTCCTTGCTCTTCATGCGGCCGTCCTTCAGATAGCCGGCGAGTTCGGCCACCGCGACCGGGAAGCGGTCGGCGTAGTCGAACACCACGATGCCTTCCATGCGCGCCCGGTTCACGAGCAGGCTCAGGTAGTTCTTCGGGCCCGCCGACGGCATGCTGTTGGCGTTGTTGTACTGGCTGATCGCGCCGCAGATGATCACGCGCGCCTTGCGCGCGAGCCGCGCGAGCACCGCATCGAGGATCTCGCCGCCCACGTTGTCGAAGTAGATGTCCACGCCCTTCGGGCAATGGGTCTTGAGCCCCTCGCGCACCGCGCCCGGGCCGGCCTTGTAGTCGATGCAGGCATCGAAGCCCAGCTCCTTCACCACCCAGTCGCACTTGGCCTGGCCGCCCGCGATGCCCACGACGCGGCAGCCCTTGATCTTCGCGAGCTGGCCCACGGTCTGGCCCACCGCGCCGGCCGCGCCGGAGATGACGACCGTCTCGCCGGGCTTGGGCTGGCCCACGTCCATCAGGCCGAAGTAGCCGGTCATGCCCGGCATGCCGAGCACGTTGAGCCACTGGTGGATGCTGCCCATGCCGAGGTCGATCTTCGCGAGGCCGTTGCGCTGGATGTCTTCCTGCGCAACGAGGGCGTACTCCTGCACGCCGAGCGTGCCGTAGACGGTGTCGCCCACCGCGAACCGCGGGTTCTTCGAAGCGACCACGCGGCCGACGCCGCCCGCGCGCATCACCGCGTCGATGGCCACGGGCGCGATGTAGCTCTTCGCGTCGTTGAGCCAGCCGCGCATGGCCGGATCGAGCGACAGCGACAGCGTGCGCACCAGCACGCCGCCCTCGGCCGGCTCGCCCACGGGCTCGGTGGTGAAGCGCCAGTGCTCGCGCGTGGCGGCGCCCTCGGGGCGCTTGGCGAGGCGGACCTGGTGGTTGACGAGGGGGCTGCTCATGGGGTCTCCTTGATCGATGGCGCCGGAAGGCTGCGCATCGTAGCCCCGCGGCACGCGCCGCCCGGTAGCGCAGGCGACAGAGCCGCCGGCGCGCTACAGCCGCACGACGATCTGCAGCCCGGGCGCCGCGTTCCGCACCGTCAGGCTGCCGCCGTGCGCCTCGGCGATCAGCCGGCACAGGTACATGCCCAGGCCCACGCCGCCGGTGGCGCGCGCACGGGCGCCGTCGGTGCGGTAGAAGGGCTCGGTCAGCCGTTCGAGCTGCGCCTCCTCCACGCCGGGGCCGTGGTCGCGCACCTCGAGTTCGACGCCCTGCGTCGCGCCGTCCACCACCGCGCGCAGCGCCACGCAGGGCGGCCGCGGCGCGTCGGCGCTGTAGCGCAGCGCGTTGTCGAGCAGGTTGCGCAGCAGCAGGCGGATACGCATGCGGTCGACCGAATGCGGCGGCAGCCCCTCGGCCAGGTCGAGGTGCACGCGCTGCGCGTCGGGCATCTCGGCCACGGTGTCGCGCACCAGGCCGGCCAGATCGACCGGCTCGCGCTGCAGCGCCACGTGCGGGCTCGCGAGGCGCTCGCTCTCGAGCAGGTCGCTGATGAGGTCGCGCATCTCGTTGAGGTCGCGCAGCAGCGCCTCGCGCTCGGCCGCGCCCTCGGGCGTGGCGGGCAGCAGCTCGGCATTGAGCCGCGCGCGCGTGAGCGGCGAGCGCAACTCGTGGCTCAGCGCGAGCAGCAGGCCGCGCTTGGCGTCGAGCATGGCCTGGATGTCGTTGGCCATGGTGTTGATGCGCTCGGCGAGGTCGCCCAGGTCGTCGTTGCGGCGCACCGGAATCGGCTCGCTGAACTCGCCGCGGCCGAAGCGCTGCGCGCCCTCGCGGATGTCGATCAGCGGACGCAGCAGCCGGCTCACGTAGGCATAGCCCAGCACCACGAGCAGCAGCAGCATGCACAGCGTGGCCCAGCCGGCGGCCCGCGGCGCGAGCTGCCAGAGCTTGGGCGCCCAGCCGAAGATGACGCGGTGGCCGTCGGCGGTCGGGCGGATGAACCACTTGTCGCTCCAGGGCGCCTCGTCGTCGCGGCCGTGCATCCAGCCGCTGCGGCCGTTGGTGCCGCGCGGGTTGGAGTCCCAGTTGACCGTCGGGCCCACGATGCGGATCGTGATCGGCAGCCGGTTCACCATGGCCTGCGCGCGCGCCACGTCGGGCGGCGTGCCGAGTTCGGCGACGAGCCGGTCCGCATAGTCGACGAGCATCGGCTTCGCGGCCTCGGCCCAGCCGGTGGAGAAGGCGCGCTTCATGCCGCCCATGAAGACCACCGCCATCACCAGCGCCAGCATCATGAAGGTCATGACGAGCCGGATGCGCAGCGACCGGCGCCAGCGCCGCTTGCCCTGCACCTTCTCGTGCCACTGCGCGTGCCACTCGCGGTGCAGCTCCTTGCGGCGAGCGGCCATCTCGCACCACGCGGCGCGAAGGCCGCGCCTTCGGCCCGCTCTCATGCGGGCTCGCTGCGTGCCACGGCCAGCGCGTAGCCCGCGTTGCGCAGCGTCTTGATGCAGTCCAGCGGCTCGAGCTTCTTGCGCAGGCGGCTCACCACGATGTCGACCGCGCGCGTGTAGAGCTCGGCCTCGTGGCCGCGCAGCCGGTTGAGGATGTCGTCGCGGCTGAACACCTTGCCGGGCTCGGCCGCGAGCAGTGCCAGCAGTTCGAACTCGGTGCCCGTGAGCTCGACGCGCTCGCCGTGGCGCAGCACCTGCCGCCGGTCGATGTCGAGCGTGAGCCCGTCGAACACCCGCAGCTGCGCGCTGGCGGCCGCGGGCGGCGCGGCGCGCTGCCGCCGCAGGATGGTCTGCACGCGCGCCACGAGCTCGCGCGGCTCGAAGGGCTTGGGCACGTAGTCGTCGGCGCCGAGTTCGAGGCCGACCACGCGGTCCATCACTTCGCCGCGCGCGGTGAGCATCACGATCGGGATGTCGCTCTCCTTGCGGATCTCGCGGCACAGCGCGAAGCCGTCCATCTCGGGCAGCATCACGTCGAGGATGGCGGCGTCGTAGCTGCCGGCGCGCAGCCGGGCCAGCCCTTCGCTCGGCCGGGCGGCGCTCTCGAGCGTGCAGCCGAAGCGTGCGAAGTAGGTGGTCAGCGGCGCGGCGAGATGCTCGTCGTCGTCGATCAGCAGGATGCGCGGCATGGCGGGATTGTGCCTCCTGGCGAACAGCTGGCTGACGATCAGCCCTGCCGGCATCGCTTCATCACCACGGGTCGGCCCGCCCGATGCGGCCCAGGTGCGTCGCGCCCAGGCCGGTCGCGTACTTGAGGCCGTGGCCGAAGACGCGGTCGAGCCCGATGTGGGCGCACCAGATCAGGCCGCCGGCCAGCGCCCAGGGCGCTGCGGCGAGCACGCCGAAGACCAGCAGCGCCACCGCGCCCGCATAGGAGTGCGTGGCGTTGTAGAGCGCGGCGCCGACGCGCGGTCCCGCGAGATAGCCCAGCAGTGCGAGGTCGGGCGCAAAGAGCCAGAGCGCGAACACGCCCCAGCCGGCACCGAACTGCGCATAGGCGGCCAGTGCCGCGCCGAGCACCACTGCGCCTTCGAGCCGCAGCAGCGTCCGCACGCCGCCCGCGACGGCCGCGTCCTGCGGGGCCGCGGAGGCCGCGGCGCCGGCATGCGGCCGACCCCACGGCGCCGACAAGCCCGCCGAGGACGCGCGCTGCGCGACGACCGGCAACGACGCCAGCCTATCCATGGTGCCTCCAGCGGCGGCCGCCACGCTCGAGGAAGTCGCGCACCTTCTGCTGCTGCGCCGGATTCAGGTGGTCGAAGAAATCGGCCGCGGCGGCGATGACCTCGGGGCTGCCGCTGCGCACGGTCGCGGTCTTTTCCTCGATCAGGCGGGCGGCGCCGGCCTGGTCGAGCTTGTCGCCGGCGAACAGCGCGCGGAACTGCGAGCGCGGATCGCCGCCCCCGCGCATGGCCTCGCGCTGCGCCTGCAGCTTCTCGGCCAGCACGGTGAGCTTCTGTTTCTGCGCCGCGTCGAGCTCGAGCTTGCCGCCGATGCGCTCGACCATCCTGGCGCGGAATTCCGCGCCGTCGCCGCCGCCCCAGCCATGGCGATGGCCGGCGCAGCCGGCGATGCTGCCCGCGACGACCGCGAGGCCCGCAAAGCCGAAGAGCGTGCGTTTGATCCAGTGTTTCATGATGTTCCTTGCTGGCCCCGGGGACCTGCCGCCCCGCGGGCGGGGTTTCAGAGCCTGCTGCTGGCGGCCGTGGCGGCGCGCATGTCGACGGGGTTCTGCATCGTCGAGACGACCTTGCTGTTGACGCGCGAACCCGGCGTCACGTTCTGGTCGGGCTGGGCGGCGGTGCGCATGGCCTCCGCCACGACGCTGGCGCGGTCCTTCGACACCGCCACCGTCTCGGCGCCGCGCGAGCCGCGCACCACGTTCTGGTCGGGGGCGGAAGCCGCACGCACGGCTTCGGCGTTGACGTCGGCGCGGCTCAGGGCCGACGCGATGGGCTGCACGCCTTCGTAGGTCTCGGCCTTGGCGCCGGCGGCGGCGAGCATGGCGAAGGAGGCGACGGCGACGAGCTGCGGAAGCTGCGAGAGGGATTTCATTTCGGGCCTTTCTTTCGGTGGTGAAGAGGAGGCCTGATGGTGCTTGCCGGGGCGCGGCAAGTCCTTTCGCCGCGGTTTCGGCGTGTTTCGTTAAGTTTCAGTTCGCGCCCGGCGCGCGATCAGCCGGCCAGGGCGGCGGCGGGGTCGTCGGCGTCGAGCACGCTGCGGGCCCAGGCTTCGAGCTTGCCGGTGTCGGCGCGCAGCACCTCCTGCTTGACCGCGAGGATGCGCGACGGATGCATCGAGAAGCTGCGCAGCCCCAGGCCGAGCAACAGGCGCGTGAAGGCCACGTCGCCCGCCATCTCGCCGCACACCGCCACGCCCTTGCCCTGGCGCCGGCATTCGGCGATGGTCTCCGCCACCAGCCTGAGCACGGCCGGATGGGCCGGGTCGTAGAGGTGGGCGACGGCCTCGTCGGCGCGGTCGATGGCCAGCGTGTACTGGATCAGGTCGTTGGTGCCGATCGAGAGGAAGTCGAAATGCTTCAGGAAGGTCTTGAGCATGAGCGCGGCCGCCGGGATCTCGATCATGGCGCCGAGCTTGACGGGGCCGTAGGCCACGCCGCGGTTGTCGAGTTCGGCGCGCGCGAAGTCGATCAGCGACAGCGTCTGGCGGATCTCGCTCAGGTGCGCGAGCATGGGAATCAGCAGATGGATCTCGCCATGCGCGGCCGCCCGCAGGATGGCGCGCAGCTGGGTCAGGAACATCGCCGGGTCGGCCAGGCTCCAGCGGATCGCACGCAGGCCGAGCGCCGGGTTCAGGTGCTCCTGCTTGAAGGCGCCCTTGCCGTCGAGCGGCTTGTCGGCGCCCACGTCGACGGTGCGGATGGTGACCGGCATGCCCTGCATGCCCTCGACCGCGCGCCTGTAGGCCTGGTACTGCTCTTCCTCGTCGGGCAGGCGGGTCTGCCGCTGCGATTCGCGCCCCATGAAGAGGAATTCGCTGCGGAACAGGCCCACGCCCACGGCGCCGGCCTTGACGGCGCCGTCGGTGTCCTCGGGCAGCTCGATGTTGGCGAGCAGGTCGATGCGCTGGCCGTCGAGCGTGACGGCGGGCTTGTGGCGCAGGCGCGCGAGCCGGCCGCGCTCGAGCTCGCCCTGGCGCTGCTTGAAGCCGTACTCGGCCAGGATGATCGGCGAGGGATCGACGATCACCACGCCGGCGTCGCCGTCGATGATGACCCAGTCGTCCTGGCGCACGAGCTGGCTGGCCGAGCGCGCGCCGACGACGGCCGGAATGTCCATGCTGCGCGCGACGATCGCGGTGTGCGAGGTGCGCCCGCCCACGTCGGTCACGAAACCGGCGAACACGCTCTTCTTGAACTGGAGCATGTCGGCGGGCGACAGATCGTGCGCGATCAGCACCAGCGGCGCGTCGATGCCTTCGCCGGCCGTCGGATCGTCGTCCTCGGCCGCCGGGCGCTTGCGGCGCGGCGGGCTGGGCGCGAGCACCGCGGCGGTGCCCTTCATGCGGTGCAGCAGGCGTTCGACCACCTGCTCGAGGTCGGCCTTGCGCTCGCGCAGGTACTCGTCCTCCATCTCGTCGAACTGGCGCGCCACGATCTCGAGCTGGGTGGTCAGCGCCCATTCGGCGTTGTAGAGCCGGTCGGTGATCCAGTGCTTCACGCCGCCGGTGAGCGCCTCGTCCTGCAGCAGCAATTGATGCACCTCGAGCAGCGCGGCCAGTTCGTGCGGCGCGTCGTTGGGGCCCATCTGCGAGACGCTCGCCTGCAGCTTGGCGAGTTCCTCGGCCACCTCGTTGCGCGCGATGCGCACCCGGTCGATCTCGGCCTCGATCTCCTCGGGCTTGATGAAGTAGTGCGCCACGTCGATGCGGCTGGACACCACCATCACCGCGCGCCCGATGGCGATGCCACGGGCGACCGGAAGACCGTGGATCGAGATCGTCATTCGCCTTCGCCGAACTTGTCGTTCATCAGCTGGATGATCGCGTCCATCGCCTCTTCCTCCTGCGGACCGTTGGTCTCGAGTTCGACGGTGACGCCCAGCCCGGCCGCGAGCATCATCACGCCCATGATGCTCTTGGCATTGATGCGGCGGTCGCCGCGCGAGAGCCACACCTCGCAGGGAAAGCTGCCTGCGAGCTTGGTGAGCTTGGCCGATGCGCGCGCATGCAAGCCCAGCTTATTGCTGATGGTCACGGATTTCTTGATCACTGTGCTTTCTCTTGGCCTGGTTCTGGGGTGCCGCCACCGCCACCTGCATGACGCCGGCGGTGCCGCCGGCGATGGCGCGCTGCACCAGCGTTTCGAGCGGCTCGTGCCGGTAGGTCACGGCGCGCAGCAGCATCGGCAGGTTGACGCCCGCGACCAGCCGCGAGCGCACCCCGTCCACGAGCTTCTGCGCCACGTTGCAGGGCGTGGCGCCGAACACGTCGGCAAGCACCAGCACCTGCGAGCGCGGCGCGTTGAGCTGCTGCGCCAGCGTGATGCGTGCGGCCGCCAGGGTTTCTTCGGGCGACACGTTGGGCAGCACGTCGAGCGCGACGATGGCCTGCTCGCAGTCGGGAAACACATGCAGCGCGCAACGCCGCAGCGCCTGTGCGAACGGTGAGTGGGCGATGATGAGGATGCTGCTGTTCATGCGGGTCGGAGGACGACGCATCGATTATGCGGGGGCGCCCAGGGGAAGCCGGTGGATAGGAGACATAACGCAACAGCCCCGGAATCGGCCATTCGGGCGGTGAACCCGCCGCTCATGGGAGCCGAAGGCCTTCGAAGAAGGTCGTCGCGGCTTCGGGCGCCGAGGGCCGGCCGAGCACGGTGGCCTGGTAGAGCGCCATGCGGCCGTCCTTCTGCGACTGGGCGAACCAGAGCACCTGGACCGGTGCCGCACCCGCCTGGCGCGGCTGGGCGTCGAGCCGCACGGGGGCAGGCACGGCGGCGGCACGCTTGACGCTGGCGGGCGCTTCGGCAGCCGCCCCGGCCTCGCCGAGCTGGGCGCGCGTGGCGGTGCGCCAGGCGCGGAGCCAGACTTCGGCCTGTGCCGGATCGGCCGCGGACGCATGGGCGACGGCGAAGGTCGCGCCGCCGGCCTCGCAGCCGGCCATCTCGATGCGCACCGATTCGGCGCCCAGCGGCAGGGCGCGGTGGGCCCGGTCGGGCTTGCAGGGCAGCAGCGCCACGAGGGCGGCGTCGGCGATCGGCACCTCGCGCCAGTTGAAGGTGGGGCTGCAGGCGGCCACCGCGCCGGCGGCGGCCAGGGCGAGCCAGGAGCGGGAAACGGGCGTGGGCATCGGGCGGATTATCCCGCCCGGCGTCGCGCGCCTGCAGGCACGGCCGGTCGGAACTAAAATCGCGCCGCCCTTCTCCATCAGACGCCATGAAAAAATACATCGCCGCCACCGCCGTCGCCCTTGCACTGGCGGCCGGCGTGGGCGTGTACCTGGGCTCCGGCGCCACCGCCGCACCGGCATCGACCTTCGTGCTGCTCGACGGCAGCAAGAAAAGCACCGACGACCTGAAGGGCCGGGTCACGCTGGTGAACTTCTGGGCCACGAGCTGCGTGACCTGCGTGGCCGAGATGCCCAAGATCATCTCGACCTACGACAAGTACAAGTCGAAGGGTTACGACACGCTCGCCGTGGCCATGAGCTACGACCCGCCGAGCTACGTCGTCAATTTCGCTGAAACCCGCAAGCTGCCGTTCAAGGTCGCGATCGACAACACCGGCACGGTGGCCCAGGCCTGGGGCGACGTGAAGCTCACGCCCACGACTTACCTGGTCAACAAGAAGGGCGAGATCGTCAAGCGCTACGTCGGCGAGCCGGACTTCGCAGAACTCCACAAGCTGATCGAGAAGCTGCTCGCGGAGGCCTGACAGCGCCGCGCCGCGAGTGCCGGCTCCAAAGAAAAGCGCTCCCGTGGGAGCGCTTTCCGTTTGCGGGGCGCACGGCCCGTCTGCGGTCTGCCTACTGATTGCGGAAGCTGTCGTGGCAGGCCTTGCAGCTCGCGGCCGTGGGGCCGAACTGGGCCTTGAGCGCATCGATGTTGCCGGCCTTGGCGGCGACCGCCAGCTTGCCGGTCTCGGCGATCATCTTGTCCTGGAGTTCCTTGAACTTCGCGCTTTCCTTCCAGACTTCGGGCTTGCTCTTGCCGCTCTCGGTGCCGGCGCCGAAGCCGGCCCAGGGCAGCTTGGCCATCTCGGCCACGATCTCGGCATTGGCCGTGGCGGCGGCCGCGTCGTAGGGAACGCGGCCGTTGGCCATGGCGCCGACGCGGCCGAAGTGCTGGCCCATCACGAACAGCGCGCTCTGGCGGTACTTGACGGCGTCCTCGGTCTTGGCGAACTGCGCCGAGGCCGGCAGGGCGAAAGCGGCGCACGACGCGGCCAGGGCGAACAAAGCAAGTCGAATCATCGGGGGTCCTCGTTGTGGGTGCAACACCGTCGAGCGCGGTGCCGGGCCGAGTGTAGGGGCAGCGTCGCCGCTTCGCATAGCAACAACCCGAAGCCTGGGGCAGCGCGGACTTTGCTAATCTGCGCCTTCCGCAGTTTTCTGCGCCCCCCGTCTTCTCGATGACCGACTCCTCCGCGGCCGCCCGGCGGGCCGCAACGTCCAGCGACCCCGTCCCCACCCGCATCTGGGACCTGCCGACGCGCGTCTTCCACTGGTCGCTCGGCGCTGCCGTGATCGGCCTGATCGCCACCGGGCTCGGCGGCGTCATGGAATGGCACTTCCGCCTCGGCTACGCGGTCCTCGCGCTGCTGCTGTTCCGCCTGCTCTGGGGTTTCGTCGGCGGACGCTGGTCGCGCTTCGCCGCCTTCTTCTACGGACCCGGATCGCTCGTGGCCTACCTGCGCGGGCGCGCCCACCCCGACCACGTGATCGGCCACACGCCGCTCGGCGCGCTGTCGGTCTTCGCGGTGCTGGCGGTGCTCGTGCTGCAGGTCGCCACCGGGCTGGTGGCGGACGACGAGATCTCGGCCGCCGGCCCGCTCACGCGCTTCGTCTCGGGGGAGGTCGTGAGCCTCGCCACCGGCTGGCACAAGGGCTCGGGCAAGACCATCGTCATTGCCCTCGTCAGCCTGCATGTGCTGGCGATCCTGTTCTATGTGCTGGTCAGGCGGCACCACCTGGTGCGGCCGATGCTCTCGGGCGACAAGCTCATCACCGCGCCCGGCCGCCAGGTATCGCCGAGCCGCGACGACGCCGCCTCGCGCGGCCTCGCGCTGGCATTGTTCGCCGCGTGCGCCGGGGTGGCCTGGTGGATTGCCTCGCTGCGCGTATGAGCTTTTCCGTTTCACGCCCCCTGCCGCTGTCGCACACGCCGGCCGTCGTGCTGCTCACGCCCGACGAGGCCCACGAGCTCGAGGCGGCGCGCGCGATCTTCCGCGACTATGCGGCCTCGCTGAACATCGACCTCTGCTTCCAGAACTTCGAGGAGGAAGTGGCCGGCCTGCCCGGCGACTACGCCGAGCCGCGCGGCGCATTGCTGCTCGCGCTGGTCGACGCCGACCACATCCGCGAAGAAGCCGGGCAGCGTGCGCCGACGCTGCGGCGCGCCAACGGCGCCCTGGCGCACGTGGCCGGCTGTTGCGCGCTGCGCCCGCTCGACAACGCCGACTATGCCAATGCCGCGGAAATGAAGCGGCTCTACGTGCGGCCCGGCTTTCGCGGCCTGGGCGTGGGCCGGCAGCTCGCGGAAGCCATCCTCGATGCCGCACGCGGCACGGGCTATGCCTGCGTGCTGCTCGACACGCTGGACGACATGGAATCGGCACGCGCGCTCTACGAAGACCTCGGTTTCGCCGAGGTGCCGCCCTACTATCACAACCCCATTGCCGGGGCGCACTACCTGAAGGCCGATCTCTAGCGACTGCCGGCCTTCAGGCGGCGCAGGCTCAGCCGCGTGCCTGCGCCAGCAGCGTGTCGGCGTCGCTGACTTCGAACTTGCCCGGCGCCTCGACGTTGAGCGAAGCCACCTTGCCGTCCTTCACGAGCATCGAATAGCGGTTGCTGCGCAGGCCCATGCCGCGACCCGTCAGGTCGAGCGTGAGGCCGGTGGCCTTGGCGAACTCGGCACTGCCGTCGGCGAGCATGCGGACCTTGGTGCCCGTCTTCTGGTCGCGCGCCCATGCGCCCATGACGAAGGCGTCGTTCACGCTCACGCACCAGATCTCGTCCACGCCCGCAGCCTTGAACTCGTCGAAGCGCTGCACATAGCCCGGCACGTGCTTGGCCGAGCAGGTGGGCGTGAAGGCGCCCGGCAGCGCGAACAGCGCGATGGTCTTGCCGGCCGCGGCCTTGCTCACGTCCACGGGGTTCGGGCCGATGCTGCAGCCTTCGCCCTCGACCTCGGAATATTCCTGCAGGGTTGCCGAAGGAAGGGTGTCGCCGACTTTGATCATGTGGATGCTCCTGAAAAAGAAAAACGGCCCACATTGTGGGCCGTTTCCGGATGGGCTGCGTGAGCCGGGGGATCAGACCAGGACGGCCTTCTCGACCAGACGGGTCACGACCCAGTTCTTGGTCTTCGAGATCGGACGGCTTTCGGTGATCTCGATGGTGTCGCCCAGCTTGTACTCGCCCTTTTCGTCATGGGCGTGGTACTTGCTCGTCTTGGCCACGATCTTGCCGTAGAGCTCGTGCTTCACACGGCGCTCGACCAGCACGGTCACGGTCTTGGCACGCTTGTCGCTGACCACCTTGCCAATCAAGGTGCGCTTGAGGGATTTTTTAGCTTCCGTCATGTTCACTCCTTACTTGGCGGCTTGGGTTTCTTGCTGCTTCTGCGCAAGAATGGTCTTGGCGCGCGCGATGTCGCGGCGCGTCACGCGCAGCGTCGCGGTGTTCGACAGCTGCTGCGTGGCCTTCTGCATGCGCAGACCGAAATGGGCCTTCTGCAGATCCTTGATTTCGGCTTGCAGGCCCGCGACGTCCTTCTCGCGCAGCGTTGCAGCCTTGGTCACCTTGGCCGGAGCCGCGGTTTCTTTTTTCTTACGTGTTGCCATGGATGTTCTCCTCTCAGGCGCCGAGCTGGCGAGCGACGAACGTCGTGCGCAGCGGAAGCTTGGCGGCGGCCAGGCGGAACGCTTCGCGGGCGAGTTCTTCGGGCACGCCGACGATCTCGAACACGATCTTGCCAGGCTGGATTTCAGCGACGTAGTACTCCGGATTGCCCTTGCCGTTACCCATCCGCACTTCGGCGGGCTTGGTCGAGATCGGCTTGTCCGGGAACACGCGGATCCAGATACGGCCACCGCGCTTCACGTGACGCGAAATCGCGCGACGAGCGGCTTCGATCTGGCGCGCCGTGAGGCGGCCGCGGTCGGTGCATTTGAGACCGAAGTCACCGAAGGCAACCGAGTTGCCCCGGGTTGCGACGCCGGTGTTGCGGCCCTTTTGTTCCTTGCGGAACTTTCTGCGTGCAGGTTGCAGCATGTTTGTTACTCCGTGGTTCTAAGACCGATCACTCGGTCTTGGCACCGTCAGCTGCTGCAGCTGGCGCGGCTTTGCGGACGCGCTTAACGGCGGGTTTCGAGTCTGCACCGGCGGCGCCGGTTGCTTCTGCGGGCTTGTCGCTGCCATCGGCCGGTGCGGTGTTGCCACCGATCGGGCCGCGGGCACCGGCGCGCGGGCCGGGACCACGACGGTCCGAACCCGGACGGTCGCCACCCGGGCGGCCATCACGGCGCGGACCGCGCGGACGACGCTCTTCTTCGGGACGCGGGGTCTCGACGGCGGGCAGGTCGTTGCGGCCCAGGGTGTCGCCCTTGTAGACCCAGACCTTGACGCCGATGACGCCGTAGGTGGTCTTGGCTTCCGAGGTGCCGTAGTCGATGTCGGCGCGCAGCGTGTGAAGCGGCACGCGACCTTCGCGATACCACTCGGTGCGAGCGATTTCGATGCCGTTCAGGCGGCCAGCCGACATGATCTTGATGCCCTGGGCACCCAGACGCATGGCGTTCTGCATGGCGCGCTTCATGGCGCGGCGGAACATGATCCGCTTCTCGAGCTGCTGCGTGATGCTGTCGGCGATCAGCTGGGCATCGATTTCGGGCTTGCGCACTTCTTCGATGTTGACGGCCACCGGCACGCCGAGCTGCTTGCCCAGTTCGCGCTTGAGGTTCTCGATGTCTTCGCCCTTCTTGCCGATCACGACGCCCGGACGTGCCGAGTAGATCGTGATGCGTGCGTTCTTGGCGGGACGCTCGATCATGACGCGCGACACCGAAGCGTTCTTCAGCTTCTTCTTCAGGTATTCGCGGACCTTGATGTCTTCGGCCAGCATGCCCGCGAAATCGCGGTCGCTTGCGTACCAGCGGCTGGACCAGTTACGGGTAACCGCAAGGCGGAAGCCGGTCGGATGGATTTTCTGTCCCATATTTCTTCCAGGCGTTCTTAGTTGCCAACCGTCACGTACACATGGCACGTGGGCTTGCTGATGCGGTTACCGCGACCCTTGGCGCGCGCCGTGAAGCGCTTGAGCGTGGCGCCCTGCTCGACGTAGATGGTCTTGACCTTCAGTTCGTCGATGTCGGCACCGTCGTTGTGCTCGGCGTTGGCGATGGCCGACTCGAGCACCTTCTTGACGATCACAGCGGCCTTCTTCTGCGTGAACTGCAGAATGTTGAGCGCTTGATCCACTTTCTTGCCGCGGATCAGGTCGGCGACCAGACGGCCCTTGTCGACCGAGAGGCGGACACCGCGGAGGACTGCACGTGTTTCAGACATGGTCGTTCCTTACTTCTTCTGGACTTTCTTGTCCGCGGGGTGCCCCTTGAACGTGCGCGTGAGCGCAAATTCGCCGAGCTTGTGGCCGACCATCTGATCGGTGATGTACACGGGCACGTGCTGCTTGCCGTTGTGCACGGCAATGGTCAGGCCGATGAACTCGGGCAGGACCATCGAGCGGCGCGACCAGGTCTTGATCGGCTTCTTGTCCTTCGTCGTCACGGCCTTGTCGGCCTTGGCCACGAGGTGATGGTCAACAAACGGACCCTTTTTGAGAGAGCGAGTCATTTGCTATCCCTTACTTCTTGCGGCGCGACACGATGAAGACCTGCGTGCGCTTGTTGTTACGGGTACGGTAGCCCTTGGTCAGGTTGCCCCACGGGTCGACAGGATGGCGGCCTTCGCCGGTCTTGCCTTCGCCACCACCGTGCGGGTGGTCGACCGGGTTCATCACCACGCCGCGAACGGTCGGGCGGATACCCATGTGACGCTTCACACCGGCCTTGCCGAGCTGGCGCAGGCTGTGCTCTTCGTTCGCGACTTCACCGATGGTGGCGCGGCATTCGATGTGGATGCGGCGCACCTCACCCGAACGCATGCGGACCTGGGCGTAGACGCCTTCGCGAGCCAGCAGCGTGGCCGAGGTACCGGCCGAACGCGCGATCTGCGCACCCTTGCCGGGCTGCAGTTCGATGCAGTGGATCGTCGAGCCGACCGGGATGTTGCGGATCGGCAGCGTGTTGCCGGCGCGGATCGGGGCTTCCGAACCGCTCAGCAGCGTTGCACCGGCTTCCAGACCGCGCGGGGCGATGATGTAGCGGCGCTCGCCGTCGGCGTAGCACACCAGAGCGATGTGGGCGGTGCGGTTCGGGTCGTACTCGATGCGTTCGACCTTGGCCGGGATGCCGTCCTTGTTGCGCACGAAGTCGACGACGCGGTAGTGGTGCTTGGCACCGCCGCCACGATGACGGATCGTGATGTGGCCGTTGTTGTTGCGGCCGGCCTTCTGGAACTGGGGTTCCAGCAGGGGGGCGTGAGGCGCACCCTTGTACAGGTGGTCACGCGAGATCTTCACCGCGCCGCGTTGGCCCGGCGAAGTGGGTTTCATCTTGATGACGGCCATGATTAAGCGCCTTCCCCGACGAGGTTGAGCTCTTGACCCGGCTTGAGCGTGACATAGGCCTTGCGAACGTTGTCGCGGCGGCCGATGGACTTGCCAAAGCGCTTGGTCTTGCCCTTGGTGTTGAGCACCGACACGCCCTGGACTTCGACCTTGAACATCAGTTCGACGGCGGCCTTGATCTCGGGCTTGGTGGCGTCTTGCAGCACCTTGAAAGTGACAGCGTTCGACTTCTCGCCGACCATCGTGGCCTTTTCGGACACGATCGGGGCGACCAGCACCGCCATCAGGCGGCCTTCTTCGAACGTACGTTCAGCAGCGGTAGGGTTCACGCGGCTCATGCGAACATCTCCTTGAGCTTGTCGACGGCACCCTTGGTGACCAGCACCTTCTTGTAGTGCACCAGCGACACCGGATCGGCGTAGCGCGGCTCGACCACGAGAACGTTCACCAGATTGCGCGATGCGAGATACAGGTTTTCGTCGACTTCTTCGGCGATCACGAGCACGGACTCGAGATTCATCGCCTTGAAACGGGCTGCCAGCGGCTTGGTCTTGGGCGAGTCGACCTTGATCGAATCGACCACGGCCAGACGGCCTTCGCGAGCCAGCTGCGAGAAGATGGACGCCATGCCGGCGCGGTACATCTTCTTGTTGATCTTCTGCGAGAAGTTCTCGTCAGGCATGTTCGGGAAGATGCGACCACCCCCGCGCCACAGCGGCGAGGACGTCATACCGGCGCGGGCGCGGCCCGTTCCCTTTTGCTTGAAAGGCTTCTTGGTCGAGTGCTTGACCTGCTCGCGGTCCTTCTGGGCGCGCGTGCCTTGGCGGGCGTTGGCCTGGAATGCGACGACGATCTGGTGGACCAGGTCTTCGTTGTAGTCACGGCCGAACACGGTCTCGGGGGCGTCGAACTTCGACGCGGCCTGGCCCTGTTCGTTCAGGAGTTCGAGTTGCATTACTTCGCTCCTTCGGCCGCTTGCGGCTTGGCCTTGATGGCGGGACGCACGGTGACGAAGCCACCCTTTGCGCCCGGGATCGCGCCCTTGATGAGCAACAGTTGACGCGCTTCGTCGATGCGGAACAGATCGAGGTTCTGCGTCGTGCGGGTGACGTCGCCGAGGTGGCCCGTCATGCGCTTGCCGGGGAACACGCGGCCGGGGTCCTGCGCCATGCCGATCGAGCCGGGCACGTTGTGCGAACGGCTGTTACCGTGCGATGCGCGCTGCGAGGCCATGTTGTGGCGCTTGATCGTGCCGGCGTAGCCCTTGCCGATCGAGGTGCCCTGCACGTCGACCTTCTGGCCGGCGGAGAACACGCTGCTGGCGGCGATCACGGCGCCCGGCTGGTGCTGGCCCGCGGTGTCGGCGGTCACGCGGAATTCGCGGATGATTTCACCGGCTTCGACGCCCGCCTTCGCGAGGTGGCCGGCTTGGGGCTTGGTCACGCGCGAGGCCTTGCGCGAACCGAACGTCACTTGCAGCGCGACGTAGCCGTCGTTGTCTTGCGACTTGATCTGGGTCACACGGTTGTTGGACACATCCACCACCGTGACAGGAACTGCGTCCCCGTCATCGGTGAAGAGACGCATCATCCCCACCTTGCGGCCCAGCAACCCGAGGGAGTTGCTCAGACTCATTTGTTTTCTCCAAAAAATGGATCCTCTTTCGCCGCCGTCACTTCAATTGGCAACAGCGTTTGGCCGAGCTACCGACGGTTTCCCGGCCTGCGAAAGAAGGTTGATAAATCTCCACCGCGGCGGCATCACGGGCGAAAACGCACGGACGCAACTTGGGCAGAGCCAGCGATTATAGCCCGCGATGCGGGGATGACGCAAGCAGTGGAAAAGGGGGCACGCCGGCCCCTCCGGCCGACCGGCCGGACACCGGTTGCCGCCTATTTGGCGGGCATCGTGATGATGCGCTCGCCGTCGGGCGTGGACTTGATCTCGCCCGCGGACTTCAGCTGGGGCGCCGCCGTGCCGGTCTGGATGGGAATGGAGATCGCGCTCGACGCCCCGCCCTGATTCACGAAGAGGTTGAGGTACGCCAGGCCTTCGCGCTCGCTCACCACGTGCACGGTGGCGGTGGTGCGCTGGCCCTGCGGCAGCGACAGCTCGGCGCTGCCCTGCAGCCGCAGGCCCGCATCGGCACTCAGGCGGACCGTGGCGCCCTCCGGCGCCGTCACGCCGTCGAACTGCAGGACCACGGGCGTGGCGCGGTTCAGCTGCGGCACGGCCTCGACGCGGTACGCCACCGTGACGCCGGCGCGGCCGGGCTTCTGCACCGCCGCCGTCATGGGCTTGGCCTGCTGTGAGGCGCCCTGCTGTTGCGACTGGCGCGCCGGCGCGTCATGGCCCTGCGCGCAGGCCGGCAAGACGGCCAGCGACAGGCCGGCTGCCACGAGGGTCGAGATGAAACGGGTGTTCATGGCGGCCTTCCTTCCTACTGAATGGTGACGTCGAAACATGCGGACGGGGCGGAATTGTTGGTGATCGTCACCGCCAGGACCTGCTCGCCGGCGGACAACTGGACCGTGTTGCCCCCGCCCCGCGGGAGCCGGCCGCCTCGGAAGACGTCGAAGTCGTAGATCGCGCCCGCCGGGCCGCCGCTGAAGCTGAACTGGTAGTTCCGGCTCTCGGGGGCGGTGAACCGAAGGTAGGAGAAGTTGCCGAGCTTGTTCCCGGTGCCCGCGGTGCTGGAAACGCAGGCCTGGGCGGGGGTGCCGACGGTGGCCAAGCGGTACATCGGAAGGGCGACAGGCACGCCGCCGTCGTTCGTTTCGCCATTGCCGAACGGATCCCCGGCGGCACTGATGCTCTCGCCTGTGAGCAGCGCCGCCAGTGTGCCCGCCTGCGCGGGCGCCACCGCATTGAAGGCCGCGGCGAAGGGATGGATCGAGGTCACGGCGGCGGCGCCCTTGAACTGGCTGCCGGTCAGCGTGTCGTGAATCGGCTTGAAGCCGACCTGCCGATGGAGATTCCAGAAGATCGACTGGATCGAGGACTCGTTGAACCAGCCCGGCGTGGCGGAGGCGATCCGGGTCGACAGGTCGAAGCCGATGCTCGCGCGCGAGTCCGCCTGCTGCGCACCGCCCGAGTCGGTGTAGTTCTGCCGCGCCAGGGCGATGCCCGACCACGCATTGCCCCAGCCCTCGGAGAAGGCCAGCCGGCGATCGAGGCTCTGGGTCAGCGAGTGGGAGCCGCCCGTCGAGTCGTCGCGGCTGAAGGCGGACTGATAGTAGTGCCCCCATTCATGGGTGATGACGGAGCTGTCGTATTCGTCGGTGTCCACGTCTTCCTTGCCGAGCACGTAGATTTCGCGGCCCGTGCTTCGATTGACGAAGAAGGTGGTGCCGATCTGGCCGGCCGCGATGCTGCCGGAAGACGGCGCATTGTTGGCACTCCAGTACACCCGCAGCACAGGAAATGCCGCGTCGGGCGCCACCGTCCTGACCTTCTGCATGGCGGTATAGACCGCGTCGAGGATGGCGAAGGGCGCCGCCGCCCGCGTCTCGGTATAGGCCGAGCCGCCCCAGCCCGAGGATGCGTGCACGTCCTGCACCATCGCCCCCATGCCGGACGAGAAGGGGTTGCTCTGGACGGTGTACAGCGCGTTGGATCGGGTGTTGTCGCGCACCGTCACATCCCAGCTGCCGCCCGCGCCGGTGCGGGTCAGCTGCGCCCGGACGCGTACCGCCACCGTCGTGTTGGGAGGAACGGAGACCGCATAGGCGCCGTTCTCGTCGGTCGTCGTCGTAGCGAGCTGGGCGGAGGTGGCGGGATCGATCACCTCCAGCATGGCGCCGCGCACCGGTTTCGGTGCGGCGCTCGCATAGACCAGCGTGCCGTTGGGGTTCGGAACGGATTCGTAGGTGGCCTTTCCGCTCAGCGCCACGGCGCCGACCGGCTGGCCGCCGCCGGCGCCCGGGGTGGTCGTCGGCAACGGCAGCCCGATCAATCCACCGCCGCCACCGCCACCGCCGCCTCCACAGCCAGACAGAAACATGACAGCAACAAAGACTGCCAGCCACGCAAATGAAAGGCCGGTCTTTGGTGACCATATTGCTTTTGTTTCAAACATGGATGAGGCCCCCTTGTTGAATACAAGGCGGCCAGAATGCCATACCGGGGAGACAAATGGAAAAAGTCTGCCGACATTTCTGCGGGCAGACTTTTGCGTTTGCAAGCGCGGCTCGAGGGCCGCTTTGCCGTTGATTTACTGCAGCTTGATCTCGACGTCCACGCCGGCCGGCAGGTCGAGCTTCATCAGCGCGTCCACGGTCTTGTCGGTCGGGTCGACGATGTCCATCAGGCGCTGGTGCGTGCGGATCTCGAGCTGGTCGCGCGACGCCTTGTTGACGTGCGGCGAACGCAGGATGTCGAAACGCTTCATGCGGGTCGGCAGGGGCACGGGGCCCTTGACGATCGCGCCGGTGCGCTTGGCGGTGTCGACGATCTCGGCTGCCGACTGGTCGATCAGCTTGTAGTCGAATGCCTTCAGGCGGATGCGGATTTTTTGCTTGGTGGCCATGGTGGTTCCTTTGCGTCCGGCTTAGATGTCGAGGATCTTGGCCACGACGCCCGAACCCACGGTACGGCCGCCTTCACGGATGGCGAAGCGCAGGCCTTCTTCCATCGCGATCGGGTTGATCAGCTTCACGGTGATGCTGACGTTGTCGCCAGGCA
The DNA here is from genome assembly GCF_029893635.1 of Variovorax sp. TBS-050B. Classification (NCBI taxonomy): domain Bacteria; kingdom Pseudomonadati; phylum Pseudomonadota; class Betaproteobacteria; order Burkholderiales; family Comamonadaceae; genus Variovorax; species Variovorax sp. TBS-050B. Next base: position 1,045,381 of record NZ_JARXYR010000002.1, read on the forward strand.
TGACCATTTCCTTGTCCTTGGGCAGCTCGATCGCGCCGGTCACGTCCGTCGTGCGGAAGTAGAACTGCGGACGGTAGTTGTTGAAGAACGGCGTGTGACGGCCGCCCTCGTCCTTCGACAGCACGTACACCTCGGCGGTGAAGTGCGTGTGCGGCTTGATCGAACCGGGCTTGCACAGCACCTGGCCGCGCTCGACTTCTTCGCGCTTCGTGCCGCGCAGCAGCACGCCCACGTTGTCGCCAGCCTGGCCCTGGTCCAGCAGCTTGCGGAACATTTCCACGCCGGTGCAGGTGGTCTTGACCGTCGGGCGGATGCCCACGATCTCGATTTCCTCGCCGACCTTGATCACGCCGCGCTCGACGGCGCCGGTCACGACCGTGCCGCGGCCCGAGATCGAGAACACGTCTTCCACAGGCATCAGGAAGGTACCGTCCACGGCGCGCTCGGGCGTCGGGATGTAGGTGTCCAGCGCTTCGGCCAGCTTCATGATCGAGCCTTCGCCGAGCTCGCCCTTGTCGCCTTCGAGGGCGAGCTTGGCCGAGCCGTGAATGATCGGGGTGTCGTCACCAGGGAACTCGTACTTGTCGAGGAGTTCGCGCACTTCCATTTCGACCAGCTCGAGCAGCTCCTTGTCGTCCACCATGTCGCACTTGTTCAGGTAGACGATGATGTAGCCCACACCCACCTGGCGCGCCAGCAGGATGTGCTCGCGGGTCTGGGGCATCGGGCCGTCGGCGGCCGAGCACACGAGGATGGCGCCGTCCATCTGGGCGGCACCGGTGATCATGTTCTTCACGTAGTCGGCGTGGCCGGGGCAGTCGACGTGCGCGTAGTGGCGGTTGGCCGTCTCGTACTCGACGTGGGCGGTGTTGATCGTGATGCCGCGCGCCTTTTCTTCGGGCGCCGCGTCGATCTGGTCGTAGGCCTTGGCTTCGCCGCCGAACTTGGCCGACAGCACCGTGGCGATCGCCGCCGTCAGCGTGGTCTTGCCGTGGTCGACGTGACCGATCGTGCCCACGTTCACGTGCGGCTTGGTGCGGGTGAATTTACCTTTTGCCATTTTTCAATCCTTGAAAGAGCAGTTCCCGTGTATTGGTTTTACGTCTGCATCCGGTTGCTGGTTCGCCCCGCACGGGAACAGGGCGGCACCGGATCGCAGACAGAGAATTGCCCCGGCAGCACAAGCTCGGCCCCTTCGCGAGGCGCCGAGGATCCGGCTTTGTCGGTCCTCTGGCGCCGCCCCCGGACGGGGGTTGGCGAAGCGACACGAAGTGCGCGCAGCCTGGGGGCGAACCTTATTTGGCGCGGGCGGCCACGATGGCTTCGGCGACGTTACGGGGAGCTTCGGCGTAGTGCTTGAACTCCATCGTGTACGTGGCACGGCCTTGCGACATCGAACGCAGCGTGGTCGAGTAGCCGAACATTTCCGACAGCGGCACTTCGGCCTTGATGGCCTTGCCGCCACCGACCATGTCGTCCATGCCCTGCACCATGCCGCGGCGGGACGAGAGGTCGCCCATCACGTTGCCGGCGTAGTCTTCGGGCGTCTCGACTTCCACGGCCATCATCGGCTCGAGGATCACGGGGTTGGCCTTGCGGGCGCCTTCCTTGAAGCCGAAGATGGCGGCCATCTTGAACGCCATTTCGTTCGAGTCCACGTCGTGGTACGAACCGAAGTGCAGCGTGACCTTGACGTCCACGACGGGGTAGCCCGCCAGCACGCCCTGGCCCAGGGCCTCCACGATGCCCTTCTCGACCGCGGGGATGTATTCGCGCGGAACCACACCGCCCTTGATGGCGTCGACGAACTCGAAGCCCTTGCCGGCTTCCTGGGGTTCGATCTTGAGCACCACGTGGCCGTACTGGCCCTTGCCGCCCGACTGGCGGACGAACTTGCCTTCGGCTTCCTCGACGGTCTTGCGGATCGTCTCGCGGTAGGCCACCTGCGGCTTGCCGACGTTGGCTTCCACGCCGAACTCGCGCTTCATGCGGTCCACGATGATTTCGAGGTGCAGTTCGCCCATGCCGCCGATGATGGTCTGGCCCGATTCCTCGTCGGTGTTGACGCGGAACGAGGGGTCTTCCTGCGCCAGGCGGCCCAGGGCGATACCCATCTTTTCCTGGTCGGCCTTGCTCTTCGGCTCCACGGCCTGGCGGATCACCGGCTCGGGGAAGTGCATGCGCTCGAGCGTGACGACGGCTTCGGGATCGCACAGCGTCTCGCCGGTGGTCACGTCCTTCAGGCCCACGCAGGCGGCGATGTCGCCGGCGCGGATTTCGCTGACTTCCTCGCGGTTGTTGGCGTGCATCTGCACGATACGGCCGATGCGCTCCTTCTTGCCGCGCACCGGGTTGTAGACGCTGTCGCCCTTCGAGAGCACGCCCGAATAGACGCGCACGAAGGTCAGCTGGCCCACGAACGGGTCGGTCATCAGCTTGAACGCGAGGGCCGAGAACTTCTCGTTGTCGTCGGCCTTGCGGGTCGTGGGCTGGTCGTCTTCCGACACGCCGGCCACCGGCGGGATGTCGAGCGGCGACGGCATGTATTCGACGACGGCGTCGAGCATGGCCTGCACGCCCTTGTTCTTGAAGGCCGAGCCGCACAGCATCGGCTGGATCTCGCCGGCGATGGTGCGCTGGCGGATGGCCTTCTTGATTTCTTCCTCGGACAGCTCGCCGCCTTCGAGATACTTGTTCATCAGCTCTTCGCTCGCTTCGGCAGCGGCTTCGACGAGCTTCTCGCGGTATTCGTTGCAGACGTCGACCAGGTTGGCCGGGATGTCGCCGTACTGGAAGGTGACGCCCTTGTCCTCGTCCCAGATGATCGCCTTCATCTTCACGAGGTCGACGATGCCCTGGAAGTGCTCTTCGGCGCCGATCGGGATCTGGATCACGACGGGGTTGGCCTTCAGGCGGTCGATCATCATCTGGCGCACGCGCAGGAAGTCGGCGCCGGTGCGGTCCATCTTGTTCACGAACGCGAGGCGCGGAACCTTGTACTTGTTGGCCTGGCGCCAGACGGTTTCCGACTGGGGCTGCACGCCGCCCACGGCGTCGTACACCATGACCGCGCCGTCGAGCACGCGCATCGAGCGTTCGACTTCAATCGTGAAGTCCACGTGGCCCGGGGGTGTCGATGATGTTGATGCGGTGTTCGTCGAACTTGCCGGCCATGCCCTTCCAGAAGCAGGTGGTGGCGGCGGAGGTGATCGTGATGCCACGCTCCTGCTCTTGCTCCATCCAGTCCATCGTGGCGGCGCCATCGTGCACTTCACCGATCTTGTGGTTCACACCGGTGTAGAACAGGATGCGCTCGGTCGTCGTGGTCTTGCCGGCGTCGATGTGCGCCGAAATACCGATGTTGCGGTAGCGCTCGATGGGGGTCTTGCGGGACATGATTTACTTTCGGGTTAAATGCGTTGAGCGCTGGGCCCCGGGTCCGGCCTTTGCAGCCCGACACCCGACGCCCAACGCCCAAGCGAAGTTTGATTCTTAGAAGCGGAAGTGGCTGAACGCCCGGTTGGCTTCTGCCATGCGGTGCACTTCGTCACGCTTCTTCATGGCGCCGCCACGGCCTTCGGTGGCTTCCATCAGCTCGTTGGCCAGACGCAGGGCCATCGACTTCTCGCCGCGCTTGCGGGCGGCTTCCTTGATCCAGCGCATCGAGAGCGCCAGGCGTCGAACCGGGCGCACTTCGACCGGCACCTGGTAGTTGGCACCGCCGACGCGGCGCGACTTGACTTCGACCATCGGCTTCACGTTGTTGATGGCAACGGTGAAGGCCTCGAGCGGGTCCTTGTCGGGGTTCTTCTTTTCGATGAAGTCGAGTGCACCGTAGATGATGCGCTCGGCCACAGCCTTCTTGCCGCCTTCCATGATCACGTTCATGAATTTGGACAGCTCGACATTGCCGTACTTGGGATCCGGCAGGATTTCACGTTTGGGGACTTCGCGACGACGTGGCATTTTTCTAACCTCTTTGCTTCAGTTGGCACCGCTTCCGGTACCGCGAGAGCCATTTCGAACTCTCACTTACTCGACCCGACCTTGGGTCACTACGTCCGATGTGCCCGCCAAGGCCACCGAACACCGTTTGTTTTTTACGACAGGAAGGCTTAAGCCTTCTTGGGACGCTTCGCGCCGTACTTGGAACGCGACTGCTTGCGGTCTTTCACGCCTTGCAGGTCGAGCGAGCCGCGCACGATGTGGTAGCGAACACCGGGCAGGTCCTTGACACGACCGCCGCGAACCAGCACGACGCTGTGTTCCTGGAGGTTGTGGCCTTCACCGCCGATGTAGGAAATGACTTCGAAGCCGTTGGTCAGGCGGACCTTGGCAACCTTGCGAAGTGCCGAGTTCGGCTTCTTGGGCGTCGTGGTGTAGACGCGGGTGCAGACACCGCGGCGCTGCGGCGAGTTCTGCATGGCAGGGCTCTTCGAATTGATCTTTTCGACCGTTCGACCCTGACGCACCAGTTGATTGATGGTTGGCATGAATGAATAAGTCCCAAAACGAGAAACTGCCCCGGCCCGACCCGAACTTTTTGCTCTGGATCGCCCTTGTCGTGACGCAAGGAAGCCGGGAGATGACGAAAACGTGAAACCCTTCGGAAAATTCCGAAAAGCCCGCGAGTATAGCAGTCGGTCCCGCCCACTGCAAATACGGCGGCGAAAGCGGCGGGGCCCCGCCCCGCGACGCCGCTCGCCTACTTGATCCAGAGCCGCACGGCGTCCCAGGCGCGGCCCAGGACACCCGCCTGCTCGACGCCCTCGAGCGCCACCAGCGGCACCTCCGCCAGCGGCTGGTCGTCCAGCGTGACCTTGAGCGAACCGACCGGCTGGTACTTGGTGAACGGCGCGACCAGCGGCTCGGGGCGGGCCACCTGCGACTTGATCTTGTTCGCGGTGCCGGCCGGCACCGCCACCACGATGGGCTCCGGCCGACCCAGCTTGAGCGTGTTGACCTTGCCCTTCCAGACCGCCGGCGTGGCCGCGGGCTGGCCGGCGTCGAACAGCCGCACCGCGTCGTAGGCGGTGTAGCCCCAGTTCAGCAGCTTCTGCGACTCGTTCGCGCGCACGGTCTCGCCCGAGGCGCCGAGCACGATCGACAGCAGCCGGCGCCCGCCGGGTCAGGTTCGGAAAATCGCGCTTCGCGGTGGCGATCATGCAGTAGCCGGCCGCGTCGGTGTGACCCGTCTTCAGGCCGTCGACGGTCGGGTCGCGGAACAGCAGCAGGTTGCGGTTGGTGTCGTTGGTCGAAGGGGTGCCCGGATAGCGGTACTTCTTGATCGCGTAGTACTTGGCCTCTTCGGGGAAGTCGCGGACCAGCCGCGTCGCCAGGATGCTCAGGTCGCGCGCCGTGGTGGTGTGGCCGGGCGCGGTCAGGCCTTCGGGGTTCTTGTAGGTGGTGTTCTTCATGCCCAGCGCCTTGGCCTGGGCGTTCATCATCTCGACGAAGTGCTCCACGGTGCCGCCGACGCCTTCGGCCAGCGCCACGGTGGCGTCGTTGCCCGACTGCACGATCACGCCCTTGATCAGGTCCTCGACCGGCACCTGCATCTTCGGGTCGATGAACATGCGCGAACCGGGCATCTTCCAGGCGCGCTGGCTGACGGGCAGGGTCTGGGTCAGCGTGATCTTCTTGGCCCGCAGCGCGTCGAACACCACGTAGGCCGCCATCAGCTTGGTCAGCGAGGCCGGCTCGACCGGGCTGTCGATGTCCTTCTGCGCGAGGATCTGGTTGGCCGTGACGTCGAGCAGCAGGTAGCTGCGCGCGGCGATTTCGGGCGGCGCCGGCACCTGGGCGGCGGCGGTCAGGCCGACCGAGGCCAAGGCGACGAAGACCAGCGCACGGAACGCGTCGAGAAAACGATTCATGGGAAAGATAGGAAAGAAACGAGAACAAGCCCGGCGGGCTTTCATGCGGCGTCCGCGCGCAGATGGCGGACGACCAGGCTCTTGAGCAGCGGCAATTGTCCGTGAAAGAAATGGCCGCCCCCGGGGACAACCGTGACAGGAAGTGACTGCGGCCGCGCCCAGTCCATCACGGCCGCGAGCGGCACGGTGTCGTCGGCCTCGCCGTGGATCACGAGCGTGCGCTCGTGCGCCTCGGCCGGCAGCGCGGGCACCGTGAAGCGCGCTGCGGCGGTTCCGACGAGCACCAGCTGGCGGATGTCGCGCGCGGCCCAGAGCTTCTCGGCGGCGCTGCTCGCCACGAAGGCGCCGAACGAGAACCCCGCGATCGCGAGCGGCCCCTCGGGCGCCAGCTGGCGCACGACCTCGAGCATGTCCTCGCACTCGCCGCGGCCCTCGTCGTGCGCGCCCTCGCTCGCACCGACGCCGCGGAAGTTGAAGCGCACGGCCGTCCAGCCGCAGGCGACGAAGGCGCGCGCCAGCGTCTGCACCACCTTGTTGTCCATGGTGCCGCCGAAGAGCGGATGCGGATGGGCGATCACCGCGATGCCGCGCGCGGCCGATGCCTCGGCGGGCCGGTCACGCTGCACCTCGATCGCGCCTGCGGCGCCCTGGAGACGGATCTTTTCTGTCTGTGAATTCATGATGCGAAGAATCGGGCGTTCGGATGTCGGCCGCCCGGGTGCACGGTACGAGCGCGGGACTTCCGCAAAAGTTCAGCGGCCCACATCGGGCGGCAGCACGAGGCGGTCGACCACCTTGCCCTGCTTCAGGTGCGAGTCCACGATCTCGTCGATGTCGTCCGCATCGACGAAGGTGTACCAGACGGCCTCCGGGTACACCACCGCCACCGGGCCGCCCGCGCAGCGGTCGAGGCAGCCGGCCTTGTTGACCCGCACCTTGCCCTGTCCCGCGAGCCCCGCTTCCTTGACCTTGGCCTTGCACCGGTCGAAACCCGCCTGCGCGTTGTGCAGGGCACAGCTGTCTTCCCCGCTCTTGCGTTCGTTGAGACAGAAGAAGATGTGGCGCTCGTAGTAGCCGCGCGGCGCGTCGGGAGTGGAACTGGGCATCCGCGGATTTTAGTGACGCCGCCTTCAACGCGCCGGGACGGCCGCGGGCGTCCGGCGCGACAGCACGGCCACGACATAAGCCAGGACCGCGAACGGCCAGAGCCAGCCGAGCCACTGCGCCAGCCCGTGAAAGCGGATGAAGCGCCCCTGCTCCCAGGTGGCCAGCGTCTGCGCGAAGTAGGCGCTTTCGGGCGCCTGGTTCAGCAGGCTCAGCTGCACCACCAGGCTCACCAGCAGCAGCGCCGCGCAGAGCCGGCGCGGCGCCCCGAGCAGCAGCACGCCGGCCACCAGCGCCGCCGCGATGCCGATCTGCACCGGCAGGCCGAGCCAGGCCCAGGCGTGCTCGGGCCCGTAGCTCAGGGCGGCCGACAGCGCCGAGGCGCCGACGCCCGCCAGCAGCGTGAGCGGCAGCAGCACGGCGCGGCGCACCACCGTGCGGGTCACCAGAAAGGCCAGCAGGCAGGGCACCAGCGCCCCGAGCATCACGCACAGCAGTTCGACCGCCGGCACCAGCGGCTCCAGTTCGAACTGGCGCAGCGGCATCCAGTCAATGAAGGGCGTGTCGAGCAGCCATTCCGCGATCGCGACCTCGAGCCGCTCGAACACCTGGCCGAGCCCGAAGGTCACTGCGGCCGGGAACAGCAGCGCCGGCGGCCAGAGCGCCAGCAGCACCAGCGCGCCGCGGGCGTCGTCGACGAACCACTGCGAGCGCGTGCGGCCCCAGTGCGCCACCGCGCCGATGCGCTCCAGCCCCGCCGCGAGCAGCGCGCCGAGCAGCGCGCCCGCGGTGTTGAGCCCGAGGTCGACATTCGACGGGATGCGCGCCGGCAAATAGCTCTGCAGCGTTTCCATCGCGAACGCCACCGCCGCCCCGGCCACCGTGGCGCGCAGCACGGCGCCCCAGACGCGGGTCTCCGCATGCGTGCGCAGCACCGCGAGCGCACACAGGAAGCCGAAGGGCACGTAGCCCGCCACGTTGACGGCGAAGTCGAAGCCGGTCCAGTACTTGGGCCAGGGCGCCCAGAGGTAGGACCACGGCGCGATGCCCTGGTCGCGCCAGTCGGCGAACGGGTACAGGCTGGCGTAGACGATGAGCGCCGCATAGGCGAGCGCCAGCGGCAGGGCGGCGGATTTGTGCGGCTTCTCCACCGTCGCGACCGCGCTCAGAACGGCTTGACCACCACCAGCACCACGATGCCCAGCAGCAGCAGGACCGGAAGTTCGTTGAACCAGCGGTACCACCGGTCGCTGCGCCGGTTGCCGCCGGCCGCAAAGCGGCGCAGCAGCACGCCGCAGCCGTGGTGATAGCCGATCACCACCAGCACCAGCGCGAGCTTGGCATGCATCCAGCCATTGCCCGGGCCGCGACCGATGCCGTAGCCCAGCCACAGCCAGAGGCCGAAGCCGATGGCCGGCACGGCGAGGAAGGTGGTGAACCGGAGCAGCTTGCGCGCCATCAGAAGCAAGCGCTCGCGTTCAGCGACCGATTCGGGCGGCACCATCGCCAGGTTGACGAAGATCCGCGGAAGGTAGAACAAGCCCGCGAACCAGCTGGCAATGAAGACGATGTGGAACGATTTGACCCAGAGCATGGGGTCAGTTTAGTGGTCCGGCAGGGCTCCCCCCTGACCTGGGCGCCACGGCGCGGATGCGCCGGGCAAAAAAAAGCCCGACGTCTTCACGCCGGGCTGGGAAGCCCTTTTGCTGTCACACATCAAGGCACCCGCTCAGGGAGGAAAAGCGGGGAGCGGCAAGCCGCCCACGGAGAATTTAACAAAGACAAATCAAGGTTTCAAGCAAGAAGCCCACTTTCTTTGACATTTGGGCGCAAAAATTAGGAACCTTTGGGTTAATTTCAGGCCAAGTTGTCCGACAACCGGAAGCGGCTGCCGGGCGGCCACGCAACGCATCGGGCACAATTTTCCGCCTATGACGTCATCCTCCACTTCCTTCGCCATGTACCCGGCCGGCCGGCCGCGCCGCCTGCGCCGCGACACCTTCACCCGCAACCTGGTGAGGGAGCATGCGTTGACCGCACATGACCTGATTTACCCGGTGTTCGTGCAGGAAGGCGAGAAGAAGCGCGATGCCGTGGCCTCGATGCCCGGCGTGGAGCGCCTCAGCCTGGACCAGTTGCTGCCCGTGGCCGAGCAATGCGTGAAAGCGGGCATTCCCGTGATGGCGCTGTTTCCGGTGATCGACGCGAGCCTCAAGACACCCGAGGGAGACGAGGCCTTCAATCCCGAGGGGCTGATTCCCCGCGTGGTCGCCGCGCTCAAGTCGCGTTTCCCGGAACTGGGCGTGATGACCGACGTGGCGCTCGACCCCTACACCAGCCACGGCCAGGACGGCCTGCTCGACGACAGCGGCTACATCCTCAACGACGCAACGGTCGAGGTGCTGGTGAAGCAGGCGCTCGCCCAGTCCCAGGCCGGCGTGGACATTGTCGCGCCGAGCGACATGATGGACGGCCGCATCGGCGCCATCCGCCGTGCGCTCGAAGCGCGCGGCGACGTCCACACGCGCATCATGGCCTACAGCGCCAAGTACGCGAGCGCCTTCTACGGACCGTTCCGCGATGCCGTCGGCTCGGCGGCGACGCTCGGCAAGAGCAACAAGAAGGTCTACCAGATGGACCCGGGCAACAGCGACGAGGCGCTGCGCGAGGTGGGCCTCGACATCGCCGAGGGCGCCGACATGGTGATGGTGAAGCCCGGCATGCCCTACCTGGACATCGTGCGCCGCGTGAAGGACGAGTTCCGCGTGCCCACCTTCGCCTACCAGGTCAGCGGCGAGTACGCGATGCTCAAGGCTGCGGCGCAGAACGGCTGGCTCGACCACGATGCGGTGGTGCTCGAGAGCCTGCTCGCGTTCAAGCGCGCGGGCGCGGACGGCGTGCTGACCTATTTCGCGCTCGACGCGGTGCGCCTGCTGCAGCAGCCGTAGCGGTTCTTGCACCCGGCAGCCGCCTGCCGGGGACCGAAGAAAGACAACGAGAGACGAGAGAGGCCGCCCCATGCGCATCTTCGAAATCAACGGCTCGCAGGTCAGCGAGCACAGCGCGCTGGCCCCGCTCGCGCTGCCGGGCGCCTGCGCCGCGTCGGGCTATCTCTGGATCTCGCTCACGCGCGACGAGTTCCGCGCCTCGCTCGCGGAGGTCCAGCAGATCCTGCAGTCGCTCTGCCTCTCGCAGCTGGTCGACCTGCACGTGGCCGACCTGCTCAACGACCAGCTGCCGTCGCACTACGACTACACCTCGCAGTACGACGTGCTGGTGTTCCGCCGCCTCGCGAGCGGTCCGACCGCGCCCGCGGCGAACGGCAATGGAAACGGCAACGGGAGTGCAGGCGAAGCCCCGCTCCCCACGACCCCCTCGCGGCGCGGGCCGCCCGTGCTGCGCCGCGTCGACACGCGGCCCGTGGGCTTCGCGCTGTTCGACCGCGTGCTGCTGTCGGTGCACCCCGAGGACGGCGCGGTGCGCGACGCCTTTGCCGCCCGCCTGCTCGCGGCCGCCTCGCCCGACGACCAGGGCGCCCCGGCGCTCGACGTGCGCGCCATCTCGGCGCGCGTGCCGACCAGCACCGCCGACCTGATGCTGCGCGTGATCAACCAGATCGTCGACCGCTACCTCGACATGCGCCGCGAGCTCACGCGCCAGCTCGACCACTGGCAGACCGAGCTGATCGATCCGCGCAGCCGCTTCACGAACTGGAGCGCGCTGATGGAAGCCCGGCAGTCGCTGCACCACCTCGACGAGATCTGCGAGGACCAGCGCGCGGCGATCCAGGACTGGATCGATTCGCTCGAGACGCTGCCCGTGCCCAAGAACGAGGCCGACAAGCGCGAGCGCGAGCTGATCATGGTGCGCAGCCGCGACGTGCTGGAGCACATCGAGCGCGTGGTCCACCATGTGCGCCGCCTCGAGCAGAACGCTGAGACCGCGGTGCAGATGCATTTCAGCGTCCAGGGCCACCGCGCGAACGACATCATGCGGGTGCTCACGGTGCTGACCGCCATCTTCCTGCCGCTCAACCTGATCGCGGGCATCTTCGGCATGAACTTCGAGTTCATCCCGCTGGTGCACAAGGCGGACGGGTTCTGGATCGCGATGCTCGCGATGCTGGTCATCGCGCTGCTGCTGGTCGTGGTGTTCTGGCGCAAGCGCTACCTCGCCCGCACGCGCTGACGCGCGCCACGCAAAAAGGCCACGCATCGCGTGGCCTTCGGGGGGTGAGAACCGCGAGGGCGCGGTCCTCGCCAGGGTTCGATTACTTGGCGACGGCGCCCGAACCCTGCTGGGCCTGAACGCGGGCGTCCATCGGGTGGGGCATGGTCGAGATGACCTTGCTGTTCACGCGCGAGCCGCCGGTCACGTTCTGGTCGGGCGCGTAGGCAGCGCGGATGGCTTCGGCTTCGACGAGGGCGCGGTCCTTCGACACGGCCACCGTTTCCGGACCGCGCGAACCGCGGGTCACGTTCTGGTTCGGCGCCGAGGCGGCGCGCACGGCTTCGGCGTTGACTTCGTCGCGGCTCTTGGTCGAGACGGCGGTGTTCACGCCTTCGTAGGATTCGGCTTGGGCGCCGGTGGCAGCCAGCACGGCGATGGCAGCGGCGGCGAGGATGTGCGAGGTCTTCATTTCGGGTTCCTTGTGTTCGTTGGATGGTTCGTCCACCAGGCTCGCTGGTTCGCTCACCTGTGCGGCGAGTGTCCAACTGAAATTCGTTAACAAACCATGTGGAACAGAGACACCGTGTTTCCTCTATTGAAACAATGACAAAGCGAAGTCGTGGCCGGTCCTTCATCGCACCGGATCGGGCAGCCGCTTCGCAAAACCTCCAGAATCCACAGCGCGCCGCCTCGCGCGCGCAAGAAAAAACAACGGGCGCTATGACATGGACAGTCTCGATCTGATCAGAACCTTCCGCGAGGTGGCTTCGCAGGGCAGCTTCTCGCATGCGGCCAGGAAGCTCGACATGTCGAAGGCCACCGTGAGCAAGTACGTGGCCGAACTTGAGACGCGCTTCGGCGTGCGCCTGCTCAACCGCTCCACGCGCTCGGTGAGCCTGACCGACGCGGGGCAGCTGCTGCTCGAGCGCAGCACGCCGGTGCTCGAGATGGTCGAGCTCACGCAGGCCGAGTTGCAGGAGCGCGCACGGCAGCCCGGCGGCCGGCTGCGGATCTCGGCGCCGCACGGCATGGGCAACGGCGAGTTCCCGAGCCTGCTGGCCGACTTCATGCGCTACTACCCCGACGTGAGCATCAGCCTGCAGCTCACCAACCGTACCGTCGACCTCGCCGAGGAAGGCATCGACGTCGACATCCGCAGCGGCCCGGTGGAAGACGCCAACCTGATCGTGCGCAAGCTGATGCGGATGGACATGGTGGTCTGCGCCTCCCCGGTCTACTGGAAGAAGCACGGCAAGCCCGAGCATCCGCGCGAACTCGCGGGCCACGAGGCGCTCACGCACTCGCTGCTCGGCGCGCAGCCGGTCTGGCGCTTCGACGACGGCGGCGAGCCGCTCGACGTGCCGGTCAAGAGCCGCATGGACTGCACCGAGGGCGCGCCGCTGATCCGCGTCGCGATGCGCGGCTTCGGCGTGATCTACCTGCCCTCGATCCTGGTCCAGTCGCACATCGAGCATGGCGAGCTGGTCCCGGTGCTGCAGGGCTATGCGCGCAAGGACATGTGGCTTTCGGCCGCGTACCTGCAGCGGCGCCACAACAGCGCCGCGCTGCGGGCGCTGCTCGACTTTCTGCAGACCCGCGTCGGCAAGGGCGCGACCGGGGCCAAGAAGCAGCAGCCGCGGTAGCGGCGCGCGAGCATCTTCTTCAGCCGACGTGCCGCGCGAAGAAGGCGAGCGTGCGGGTGCGTGCGAGCGCTGCGGAGGCCGCCTCGTACGAACCGCGCTGGTCGCAGTTGAAGCCGTGGTCCGCGTCGTAGACGTGCACCTCGACTTCGGGGTGCGCCTTGCCGAAGGCCTCGACGCTGTCGATCGGGATCCAGTGGTCGCGCTTGCCGAAATGCGCCAGCACCGGCACCTTGGGCTGGCGCGCCGCCTCGTCGGGCGTGGTCATGCCGCCGCCGTAGTACGGCACGGCCGCGGCCAGGCCCGGGATCAGGCTGGCCGCACGCCAGGTCAGCAGGCCGCCCCAGCAATAACCCACGATGCCCACCTTGCCGGCCTTCGCGGCATAGGCCACGGCAGCCTCGACGTCCTGCAGCACGCCGGGCGCCGGCAGCGCCTCGACCGCGGCCTTGAGTGCCGAACCCGCCTTCATGTCTTCCGGCCCGTAGCCGATCTCCACGCCGGGCTGCACCCGGTGGAAGGTCGAAGGCGCCACCGCGAGGTAGCCCTCCGCCGCATAGCCGTCGGCCACCGACCGGATGTGCGAGTTGACGCCGAAGATTTCCTGCAGCACCACCACCGCGCCGCGCGGCGTGCCCGCGGGCTCGGCCACGTAGGCCGGGAAGGCGAATCCGTCCTTGGCGGTGAGATCGATGAATTGACCCATGGTCGTCATGCTCCTGATAGCAACCGGTGAATAAGAAAAGAAGGAAAAGGAAGAACGGCGACGGTTCGCCGTCACGCGCGCAGCGCGCGCTCCACGAAATCGAGCCGGTCCTGGCCCCAGAAGATCTCGCCGTCGATCACGTAGCTGGGCGCGCCGAACACCTGGATCTCGATGGCCTCCTGCGTGTAGGCCTCGTAGCGCTCCTGCACCATCTGGCTCTGCGACTGCTCCGAGCGCTTGGGCGAGAGGCCGCATTCCACCACCAGCGCATCGAGCACCTTCGGGTCGCCGATGTTGCGCTCCTGCACCCAGACCGCCGCGAACACCGCGGCGCACATGCGCATCGCCGCCTCGGTGCCGTCGTGGATGTCGACCGCGATGATGAGCCGCGCCGCATCGTCGCTGGCCACGGGGAAGAACTTCGGCTTCGGGTTCAGCGGCAGCCCGAGGTGGCGCGACCAGCGCGCCAGGTCGACCAGCCGGTAGGCCTGCCGCTGCGGCGCGCGCTTGCCCAGCGGCAGCCCGCCGGACACCGGGAACACGCTGCCCAGGTCGATGGGCCGCACCCGCACCTCGGCACCCGCGGCGGCCGCGACGGCCTGGAACCGGGCATGCCCCAGGTAGGTCCACGGGCTCTGCGGCGCAAAGTAGTAGTCGACGGTCTTGGCTGTGCTCATTCGGTAACCTCCGTGCGCCGCACTGCGGTGCGAGCGGGACTGGGGCGGTGGTGCGCGGGTTCGAGGCGCCTGCCCCGGATGATGTAATCCACGCCGACGGTTTTAACTGACACGCGGTTTCTCTGCAGGAGGTAGGTTTTGAACCCAGTGCTCTTGGTCACCGGCGGCGGCCGCGGCATCGGCGCCGCGACGGCCCTGCTCGCGGCGCGGCGCGGCTACGCCGTGGCGGTCAACTACGCCAGCAACTCGCTCGCCGCCGACGAGGTGGTGCGCACGATCCGCGCGGGCGGCGGCACGGCGATGGCGGTGCAGGCCGACGTGGGCGACGAGGCCCAGGTGGTCGCCATGTTCGAGAAGATCGACGCCAGGCTCGGCCGCCTCACCGCGCTGGTCAACAACGCCGGCGTCGTCGACGTGCAGGCCCGCGTGGACGAGATGAGCGTGGCGCGCCTCGAGCGCATGTTCCGCATCAACGTGATCGGCAGCTTCGTCTGCGCGCGCGAGGCGGTGCGGCGCATGAGCACGCGCCACGGCGGCACGGGCGGTGCGATCGTCAACATCTCGAGCGGCGCCGCGCGGCTCGGCTCGCCCGACCAGTACGTGGACTACGCGGCGAGCAAGGGCGCGATCGACACCTTCACCATCGGGCTCGCGAAGGAGGTGGCGGCCGAGGGCATCCGCGTCAACGCGGTGCGGCCCGGCCTGATCGACACCGAGATCCACGCCTCCGGCGGCATGCCCGACCGCGCCTTCGAACTCGCGCCCACGGTGCCGATGAAGCGCACCGGCAGCGCCGAGGAGATCGCAGGCGCGATTCTCTGGCTGCTGTCGGACGAGGCGAGCTACACCACGATGGCGCTGCTCGACGTGACCGGCGGGCGCTGATGCGGCCGCATTCCCATCCCCACTGCACAAGGCCGACCCGATGAGCACCTCGATGGACCTGATCAAGCCGCTGGTCACGCTGGTGGCGATCGTCAATCCGCTGGCCATCGTGCCCTTCTTCATCCACTACACGCAGGGGTACTCCGACGCGCAGCGACGGCACACGGTGCGCATGTCCGCGTTCAGCGCCTTCGTGGTGATCGCGGTGAGCGCGCTGCTCGGGCTGCAGCTGCTGTCCTTCTTCGGCATCTCGATCGCGAGCTTCCAGGTGGGCGGCGGCCTGCTGCTGCTCATGAGCTCGCTGTCCATGCTCAACGCCAAACCGGCCGAGAGCAAGACCAACGTCGAGGAACTGCGCGCGACCGAGGTGAAGGCCTCCATGGGCGCATCGATCGCGGTGGTGCCGCTGACCATCCCGCTGCTCACCGGGCCGGCGACGATCTCGACGGTGGTGATCTATGCCGACAAGGCGCAGCACCTGTGGGAGCTCGCGGTGCTGGTGGGCTACGGCGTGGTGGTGGCACTCGCGACCGCGCTGGCCTTCTCGCTCGCGCAGCCGATCGCGCGCGTGCTCGGCAAGACCGGCATCAACATCATGACCCGGCTCATGGGGCTGATCCTCGCGGCGCTCGCGGTCGAGGTGATGGCGGACGGGCTGGGCAAGCTGTTCCCGCTGCTGAGCCGGGCGGGTTGACCGGGATCGGGCAGCCGAACGCAGAAGGAAGACAAAGGAACGCGAAAGTCGCAGAAGAAGAAGACTTCAAGAAATTTCAGAATTTCTTTGGCTTTCTTCTGCGTCTTCTGCGAAACCTTCGCGCCCTCTGCGTTCGGCTGTCCGAATTCTTCAGCCCAACATCTTCTCGATGATCTTCCAGTGCGCTGCCTCGACCGGCGTGATCGACAGCCGGTTGCCCTTGCGCAGCACGATCATGTCCGCCAGCTCGGGCCGCTCGCGCAGTTCGGGCAGCGACAGCAGCCGCGTCTTGCGCAGCGCCTGCACGTCGACCAGCAGCCAGCGCGGATCGTCCTTCTTCGAGGCGGCGTCGTAGTACGGCGACTTCGGGTCGAACTGCGTCGGGTCGGCGCGCACGCCCGAGGCCACGCGCGCGATGCCGGCGATGCCCGGCTCGGGGCAGCTCGAGTGATAGAAGAGCACGCCGTCGCCGATCTTCATGCCGTCGCGCATGAAGTTGCGCGCCTGGTAGTTGCGCACGCCGGTCCACGCGACCGTGGCATCGGGCGCGGCGAGCGCATCGTCGATCGACACTTCGTCGGGCTCGGACTTCATCAGCCAGTACTGCGGCATGGCGGCTCCTTGATCGATGTCGCGGCTCAGGCCTTGCGGGGCTTCACGCGCGAGGCGGCTTCCTTCGCGTTGGCGCGCGCGGTCTGCACGTCGGACGCATGCGCGAGCGCCACGCCCATGCGGCGCTTCGCGAAGCTCTCGGGCTTGCCGAACAGCCGCAGGTCGGTGCCGGGCACCTGCAGCGCCTCGGCCACGCCGTCGAAGGCGATGCCGGCGGCATCGACGCCGCCGTAGATCACCGCGCTCGCGCCCGGGCTCTTGAGCGAGGTGTCCACGGGCAGGCCGAGGATCGCGCGCGCATGCAGCTCGAACTCGTTCTGCCACTGGGTGGCCATGGTGACCATGCCGGTGTCGTGCGGCCGCGGGCTCACCTCGCTGAACCAGACCTCCTCGCCCTTGACGAACAGCTCCACGCCGAACAGGCCCTGGCCGCCGAGGTCGGCCGTGACCGCCTGTGCGATCTGCTGCGCCTTGGCGAGCGCGGCCGGCGCCATCGGATGCGGCTGCCAGCTCTCGACGTAGTCGCCGCTGACCTGCACATGGCCGATGGGCGCGCAGAACTGCGTCTGCACCTGGCCCGACGCATCCTTCGCGCGCACGGTCAGCAGCGTGATCTCGTAGTCGAAGTCGATGAAGCCCTCGACGATCACGCGGCCGTGGCTCACGCGGCCGCCGGCCATCGCATAGTCCCAGGCCTTCTGCACGTCGGCCGGGCCGTCGATCTTGCTCTGGCCCTTGCCGGAGCTGCTCATCACCGGCTTGACGATGCAGGGATAGCCGATGCCGCCGTCGATCGCTGCCTGCAGCTCGGCCAGCGAATCGCAGAACTTGTAGGGGCTGGTCGGCACGCCGAGCGTCTCGGCCGCGAGGCGGCGGATGCCTTCGCGGTCCATCGTGAGCCGGGCGGCGCGCGCGGTGGGGATCACGCGCACCACGCCGGCGTCCTCCAGCTGCTGCAGCATGGGCGTGGCGATGGCCTCGATCTCGGGCACCACGAGTTGCGGCTTCTCGGCCTCGATCAGCGCCTTGAGCTGGTCGGGATCGCTCATGGTGATGGTGCGCGCATGGTGCGCCACCTGCTGGCCGGGCGCGTTCTCGTAGCGGTCGACCGCGATGGTCTCGACGCCGAGGCGCTGCAGCGCGATCAGCACCTCCTTGCCGAGCTCGCCCGAGCCGAGCAGCATCACGCGGGTGGCGGAAGGGGAAAGAGGGGTGCCGAGGGTGGTCATGGGAGAAGAGGAAAAGAAAGAAGAAAACAGCGACCGCCGCACTGTAAGCCACCGGCGCGCACGCTGTCACACGCGGCAACGGCGCGGCCCGGGGACTGCTCCACAATCGACGGCCTGCCGCGGCGCATGCCGCGCAACCCCTCATCTTTTATTCGTGTTTTCTTTGCAAGGAGTTCTCTCATGGCTATCCAGACTGTCGGCATCATCGGCGCCGGAACGATGGGCAACGGCATCGCGCAGGCCTGCGCCGTGTCGGGCGTCCAGGTGGTGATGGTCGACATCGCCCAGGCGGCGGTGGACAAGGGCCTCGCCACGATCTCGGGCAGCCTCGACCGGCTGATCAAGAAGGAAAAGCTCACGGCCGAGCAGAAGACCGCGGCGCTCGCGCTGATCAAGGGCTCGACGAACTACGAGGACCTGAAGGGCGCGCAGCTCGTGATCGAGGCCGCGACCGAGAACCATGCGCTCAAGCTCAAGATCCTGAAGCAGGTCGACGAGATGCTCGCGCCCGAGGTGATCATCGCCTCGAACACCCTCCTCGATCTCGATCACCCAGCTCGCGGCCGCTACCTCGCGCGCCGACCGCTTCATCGGCATGCACTTCTTCAACCCGGTGCCGATGATGGCGCTGGTGGAGCTGATCCGCGGCTACCTCACGAGCGATGCGACGCACGACACGGTGAAGGAACTGGCCGAGCGCCTGGGCAAGTCGCCGATCACGGTGAAGAACGCGCCGGGCTTCGTGGTGAACCGCATCCTGGTGCCGATGATCAACGAGGCCTTCTTCGTGCTCGCCGAAGGCATCGCGACCGCCGAGGACATCGACGCGGGCATGAAGCTCGGCTGCAACCAGCCGATCGGCCCGCTCGCGCTGGCCGACATGATCGGCCTCGACGTCTGCCTCGCGGTGATGGAGGTCTACCTCGAGCAGTTCGGCGACTCGAAGTACCGGCCCTGCCCGCTGCTGAAGGAAATGGTCGCGGCGGGCCAATTGGGCCGCAAGACCGGCCGCGGCGTGTACAGCTACTGAGCGCGCGCAGAAGAAACAACGAAGAAAGGAGACAACCCGCCCATGACCGCCATACCCACCACCCCGCCGCCCGAGGGCTGCATCGACACCCAGGTGATCGGCCACGTGCTGCTGATCGGCATCAACCGTCCCGCCAAGCGCAACGGCTGGACGCCGCCGATGTTCCGCCAGCTGGCCGAGGCCTACACCCGGCTCGACGACGACCCCGAGCTGCGCGTGGGCGTGCTGCATGCCTTCGGCGACCACTTCACGGCCGGGCTCGACCTGCCGGCAGTGGCCGAGTACATGAAGCGCGGCGAGAAGGCGATCCCGCCGGGCCTGGTGGAGCCGCACGACTACGGCCTCGAGGGCTACCGGCGCCGCAGCAAGCCGATGGTGGCGGCGGTCAAGGGCATCTGCTTCACGGTCGGCATCGAGCTGATGCTCGGCGCCGACATCGTGGTGGCGGCCGACGACTGCCGCTTCTCGCAGATGGAGGTGCAGCGCGGCATCATGGCCACGGGCGGCGCCACGCTGCGCATGGCCGAGCGCGCCGGGCTGGGCAATGCGATGCTGCACCTGCTCACGGCCGACGAGTTCGACAGCGCCGAGGCCTACCGCCTGCACTTCGTGCAGAAGGTGGTGCCCGCTGGCCAGGAGCTCGACGCGGCGCTCGCCATCGCCGAGCGCATCGCGGCGCAGGCGCCGCTGGCGGTGGTGGCGACCCGGCTCAACGTCATCAAGGCCATCGAGCAGGGGCCGCTCGCCGCGGTGGCCGAATTCATCGAGACGCAGAAGCGCCTGTCGAACAGCGAGGACGCGGCCGAAGGCGTGCGCTCCTTCGTCGAGCGCCGGCCGGCGCGCTTCAGCGGGCGTTGACCATGCGCATCCTCCCTCCCCGCGCGGCGCTCGCCGCCGCCGCCCTCGCACTGCTTGCCGTGAACACTTCCACCAGCGCCCAGACCGCCGCGCCCGCCGCACTGCCCGACCCGCAGGCCACCTCCGTCGAAGCGCTGGGCTGGATGAAGGGCTTTCCGCCGCCGCCCGACAAGCTGATCACCTTCGACAATCCCGCGGGCGGCGTGTTTCCGCGCACGCGCTGGAGCTTCTCGCACGTGCGCGAGACGGTGCCCACGGCCAACGTCTGGCGCGGCGGCGGCGCGGCGAGCCCGCTGCCCGCGGCGCCGCGCGCGGACCTCGAGGCCGTGCGCTACAGGCCGCTCGGCAGCGACCAGACGATGAGCTTCGCGCAGATGATCGCGGGCACCTACACCGACGGCATCCTCGTGCTGCATCGCGGCCGCGTGGTCTACGAGAAGTACTTCGGCGCGCTCACGCCCGAGCGGCCGCACCTCGCGATGTCGGTCACCAAGTCCTTCGTCGGCACGCTCGCGGCCATCCTCGCCGACGAAGGCCGGCTCGACCCGGCGGCACCGGTCACGAAGTACCTGCCCGAACTCAAGGACACGGCCTACGGCGACGCCACCGTGCGGCAGGTGATGGACATGACCATCGGCGTGCGCTACTCCGAGAACTACGCCGATCCCAAGGCCGAGATCTGGGACTACGCGCGCGCGGGCGGCATGCTTCCGCGCGGCGCCGACTACGCGGGGCCGAAGTCCTTCTACGAGTTCCTCGGCACGCTGCAGAAGGAAGGCGCGCACGACGAGGGCTTCGCGTACAAGACCGTCAATGCCGAGGTGCTCGCCTGGGTGCTGCGCCGCGCGAGCAACCAGTCGCTCGCCGACCTGCTGAGCGAGAAGATCTGGCGCCGCATCGGCGCGGAGCAGGACGCGTACTTCATGGTCGACCGCATCGGCACCGAGTCGGGCGGCGGCGGCCTCAACACCACGCTGCGCGATCTCGCGCGCTTCGGCGAGACGATGCGCAACGGCGGGCGCGCAGCCGACGGCCAGCAGGCCATCCCGAAGGCCGTGGTCGAGGACATCCGGCGCGGCGGCGACCGCGCGAAGTTCGCGAAGGGCGGCTACGCGCTGCTGCCCGGCTGGTCGTACCGCAACATGTGGTGGGTCTCGCACAACCCGCACGGCGCATACATGGCGCGCGGCATCCACGGCCAGAGCCTCTACGTCGATCCGAAGGCCGAGATGGTGATCGCGCGCTACGCCGCGCATCCGGTGGCGGCCAACGCGGGCAACGACCCGCTCACGCTGCCGGCCTTCCAGGCGCTGGCCGAGGCGCTGATGGCACCCTGAGCGGCGCTCAGCCGCGCGCCTGCGCGATGACGAGCAGCCCGTCCATGATCAGGCTCTCGACGAGCTCGAAGTGCCCGTTCATCGCGGGCGCCATCTTCCAGCCCGCGCCGCCCGTCATGTAGCAGGCGGGCTCGGCGCCGCAGTGCGAGCGCACGTGCTGCACCATGCGTTCGACCGCACCCGCGATGGCGTAGGTGCCGCCGCTGGTCAGCGCATCGCTGGTGTTGGTGGGGAACTCGCGCACCTCGCCGGTCGGCACGTGCAGGCCTGCGGTGCCCGACTCGAGCGCGCGCAGCATGATGCCGTGGCCCGGCAGGATCAGGCCGCCGAGGAACCTGCCGTTCGCATCGACCGCTTCCACCGTGACCGCGGTGCCGATCAGCACCACCACCATCGGCCGCGCCGGCCCCGCGGCCAGCATGCGGTGGCGCGCGCCGATCATCGCCACCCAGCGGTCGGCGCCGAGCCGCGTCGGATGGTCGTAGCCGTTGACGATGCCGGCCTCGGCCGCGCTCGCGACCACCCAGCGCGGCATGCAGTCGAAGCGCTCGGTCACCTGTTCCTCCGCACGTCGGCGCACCGCGTCGCCGGCCACCACGCAGCCGAGCATCGACGCCGGTGCGGGCAGTGCGGCCCAGGGCCCGTCGCCGAGGCGCTCGATGTGGTCGAGGAACTCGGCCCCGTGCGCGAGCAGCGCGGCGCCGGGGCGCGGTGCGTCGTAGAGCGCCCATTTGAGCCGCGTGTTGCCGATGTCGATCGCGAGGAAGGGGGAAGCCATGCGCGGCATTATTGCGACTTTGTGGTTACGCCTGCTGACGTATCGGTCCCGAATGCGCCTCGCGCCTACTCGCTCCTGCCGCATTTCGCCGCTACATTCGCGGTTCCCAACAACCAAGGTGCAAGGAGAGAACCATGGGTTTGCTTAGTTTCATCAAGGAAGCCGGCGAAAAGCTGTTCGGCGGCTCGTCCGCCAACGCCGCCACGCCCGCCGGCCCCGATGCCAACCAGGCCGCGGCCGCCGCCATCAAGACTTACATCGAGACACAGAACCTCGGCCTCAGCAATCTCCAAGTCACCTACACCGCGAGCAGCGGCGTCGTGACCCTCGCCGGCAATGCCCCCTCGCAGGAAGCCAGCGAAAAGGCCTCGCTCGCCGCCGGCAACGTGGCCAACGTGACGAGCGTCGAAAACAACCTCGTCGCCCCGCCGGCACCGCCCGCGCAGTACCACGACGTCGTCAAGGGCGACACGCTCTCGGCCATCTCGAAGAAGTACTACGGCGACGCCAACAAGTACAACACCATCTTCGAAGCCAACAAGCCGATGCTGAGCCATCCGGACAAGATCTATCCGGGGCAGAAGCTGCGCATTCCGCCGCTCAAGTGAGCGGCGCCTACCGCGCATGACGCCAGAGGCCCGCCGGAGACGGCGGGCCTTTTTTCATGCGCGCCGGTTCAGTTCTGCTTCCACGGCAGCCCACGCTTGCGCCAGCCGCCCAGCTGCCCGCGGTGGCCGTGCTCGTCGGGGTTGCCCTCGAAGCCCTCGAGGATGTTGTAGGCCTCCAGGCCCAGTTCGGTCGCGCGCTTCGCGGCCGCCACCGAGCGCACGCCGCTGCGGCACAGCAGCACGAGCTTCCTGCGGCCGCCCTCGGCGGCGGCGCGCACGCCTTCGTCGAAGCCGGGGTTCATCGCCATACCGGGCCATTGCTTCCAGGCCACGGGCACCGCGCCGGGCACGAAGCCGACCCACTCGCGCTCGGCGTCGCTGCGCACGTCGACCATCACCGCCTCGCCGCTCGCCATCCACTGCGCCGCCTGCTCGGGCGTGACGTCGCCGGCATAGCCGTCGGCAGGCTGCGTCGCCGTGTTTCGCTCGACGGGTGCATTCATTTCCGCGTCCTTTCGATCGCCGGGGCGGCCTTGCTCTGAACATTCATTTCTATAACCTTCGTAAAAACCCTGTTTGTCACGTTTTGCTGCACCCCAAAGATGGCGTTCTGGATTTTCCAGACCGCACTCTAAATGGAGACAGACACATGACAGACAGCAAATCGCCTCGCCGCCGCAATCTTCTGAAAGGGGCGGCGGTGGCCGCTGGCGCGATGTCCGCGCCCATGGTCAGCATGGCGCAGACCACGTCGCTGCGTTTCCAGAGCACCTGGCCTGCCAAGGACATCTTCCATGAATACGCGCAGGACTTCGCCAAGAAGGTCAACGACATGGCGGGCAACCGCCTCAAGATCGAGGTGCTGCCGGCCGGTTCGGTGGTGCCGGCGTTCCAGCTGCTCGATGCGGTGGCCAAGGGCACGCTCGACGGCGGCCACGGCGTGGTGGCCTACTGGTACGGCAAGAACTCGGCGCTGGCGCTCTGGGGCTCGGGTCCGGGCTTCGGCATGGACGCGAACATGGTGCTGGCCTGGCACTACTACGGCGGCGGCAAGGCGCTGATCGAGGAGATCTACAAGGGCCTGAACCTCGACGTGGTGTCCTACCTCTACGGCCCGATGCCGACGCAGCCGCTCGGCTGGTTCAAGAAGCCGGTGGCGCGCGCCGAGGACATGAAGGGCCTGAAGTTCCGCACCGTGGGCCTCGCGGTCGACGTGTTCACCGACATGGGCACGGCCGTGAACCCGCTGCCCGGCGGCGAGATCGTGCCGGCGCTCGACCGCGGCCTGATCGATGCGGCCGAGTTCAACAACGCCTCGAGCGACCGCGTGCTGGGCTTTCCCGACGTGGCGAAGAACTGCATGCTGCAGAGCTTCCACCAGTCGGGCGAGCAGTTCGAGATCCTGTTCAACAAGGGCAAGCTCGCAGCGCTGCCGGCCGAGCTCAAGTCGATCATCGACTATGCGGTGCAGGCCGCGAGCGCCGACATGAGCTGGAAGGCGATCGAGCGCAACTCGCAGGACTACATCGAGCTCAAGAAGTCCGGCATCAAGTTCTACAAGACGCCCGATGCGATCCTGCGCGCGCAGCTCGCCTCGTGGGACAAGACGGTGGCCAAGAAGTCGGCCGAGAACCCGATGTTCAAGAAGGTGCTCGACTCGCAGAAAGCCTTCGCCCAGCGCGCCGGCCAGTGGCAGAACGACTACACGGTCGATTTCAAGATGGCCTACAACCACTACTTCGGCGCGCAGGCCAAGAAGTCCTGAGACGGCCGCCACGTCGATGCGAGGGCACCGGGCGGTGCCCTCTTTTCATGCCCGTCCATGCCGCGCCCGGCCGCGGCGAGGAGTTCTTCTCGATGCAATCTTTCCTGTTGGCCGTCGACCGGTTCTCGACCTGGATCGGCAAGACCTTCGCCTGGTGCGCGCTGCTGCTGACGCTGCTGATCAGCTGGGAGGTGTTCTCGCGCTACGTGCTGAACCATCCGCACGCCTGGGTGCTCGATGCGCAGATCATGCTGTACGGCGCGATGTTCATGACCGCGGGCGCCTACACCCTGTCGAAGAACGGCCACGTGCGCGGCGACGTGCTCTACGGCTTCTTCCGTCCGCGCACGCAGGCGCTGGTGGACCTGGTTCTCTACATCGTCTTCTTCCTGCCGGGCATCGTCGCGCTGACCTGGGCCGGCTGGGTCTATGCGGGCGAATCGCTCGCGATCCGCGAGCAGACCTTCTCGGCCGAGCCGCTGCCGCTCTATCCGTTCAAGTACATCATCCCGCTCGCCGGCTTCACGCTGCTGCTGCAGGGCCTGGTCGAGATCATCCGCTGCGTGCAGTGCATCCAGCGCGGGTCCTGGCCCTCGCGCGAGCAGGACGTCGAAGAGGTCGACGTCGACAAGCTCAAGGAGATGGTGAACGTGAAGGACGAGGACATCGCCGCGCTCGACCGCGTGGTGACGGCCAAGGAGGGCACGCGATGAGAATCCGCCGCGAACTCTGGTTCGGCCTCTCGTTCATGGCGCTGATCGTGATCGGCGCCGCCGCGATGCTGCTGAGCGCCGACACCATCACCAACGGCCACCTCGGCCTGCTGATGCTCTCGCTCGTGGTGGTGGCGATCATGCTGGGCTTTCCGACCGCCTTCACGCTGATGGGCATGGGCATGCTCTTCACCTGGCTCGCCTACGACCGCGACTGGCACCGCACGCTCGACCTGATGGTGCAGTCGGCCTACAAGACCATGGCCAACGACGTGCTGATCGCGGTGCCGCTGTTCGTCTTCATGGGCTACCTGGTCGAGCGCGCCAACCTGATCGAGTCGCTGTTCAAGAGCCTGCACCTGTCGCTCGCGCGGCTGCCGGGCGCGCTCGCCGTGGCGACGCTCGTGACCTGCACCATCTTCGCGACCGCGACCGGCATCGTGGGTTGCGGTGGTCACGCTGATGGGCCTGCTGGCGCTGCCCTCGATGCTGCGCGCGGGCTACAGCGTGCCGCTGGCCGCGGGCGCGATCACCGCGGGCGGCTGCCTGGGCATCCTGATCCCCCCCTCGGTGCTGTTGATCGTCTACGGCGCCACGGCCGGCGTGTCGGTGGTGCAGCTCTATGCGGGCGCGTTCTTCCCGGGGCTGATGCTGGCCTCGCTCTACGTGGTGTACGTGATCATCGTCGCGAAGCTCAAGCCGCAGTCGGCGCCCCCGCTGTCGGCGGCCGAGCGCGTGGTGCCGCTGCCGCCGCTGTCGCAGCGCATCGCCGGGAGCCCCGCCTCGCATGCGGTGCTCGGGCTGCTCAAGGGCCGGCGCAATGCCGAGGTGCCGCTCTCGCACATCCTGCGACAGCTCGGCATCGTCGCGCTGCCGGGCGTGATCTTCCTGCTGCTCGCGGGCTTCAGCTACAAGGCCGTGACCACGGTCGCGGTGCAGGAACGCTACGAGATCCAGGAGATCGGCGCCGCGCGCAGCGGCGGCGGCTCCTCGCTCGCCGAGCCCTCGGCGGGCGGATTGCAGGAGCCGCCGGCCGAAGGCGGGCTCGCCGAGCCCCCGGCCGAGGGCGGCGGACTGCAGGAGCCTCCCTCGGCCGAAGCCGCGCCCGCGGCGCCCGCGGCAGGCGGGGTCGCGGAGCCGCCGGGCGCAGCCCCCGCACCGGCCGCGCCGGCCGCGGCGGCGAACGCCGAGCAGGCCCCGGCCGACGGCGCATCGACCCAGCCCGCGCCCAGGTGGTGGTGGATCACCTTCGCCGTGCTGGGCGCGATCACCGTGCTGTTCTACCTGTTCCTGAGCTTCGCGCGGCTCGAGGTCTTCAAGATGCTGCTGGCCTCGTTCTTCCCGCTGGTGCTGCTGATCCTCGCGGTGCTCGGCTCGATCGTGCTCGGCCTGGCCACGCCGACCGAGGCGGCGGCGATGGGCGCGCTCGGCGGCATGCTGCTGGCCGCGGCCTACCGCCGGCTCAACCTCACGGTGCTCAAGGAGTCGGTGTTCCTCACGGCCAAGACCTCGGCCATGGTGTGCTGGCTGTTCGTGGGCTCGGCCATCTTCTCGGCCGCCTTCGCGCTGCTCGGCGGCCAGGCGCTGGTCGAGCAGTGGGTGCTCGGCATGAACCTCACGAAGCTGCAGTTCCTGGTGCTGAGCCAGGTCATCATCTTCCTGCTCGGCTGGCCGCTCGAGTGGACCGAGATCATCGTGATCTTCATGCCCATCTTCATCCCGCTGCTCGACAACTTCGGCGTCGATCCGCTGTTCTTCGGCCTGCTGGTGGCGCTCAACCTGCAGACGGCCTTCCTCTCGCCGCCGGTGGCGATGGCGGCCTTCTACCTCAAGGGCGTGAGCCCGCCGCACGTGACGCTGAACCAGATCTTCCTGGGCATGCTGCCGTTCATGGGCATCCAGGTGCTCGCGATCCTGCTGCTCTACGTCTTTCCGCAGATCGGGCTGTGGCTGCCGCAGCTGCTCTACAAGTAGCCCCGATGCCAGGGCACCCGCGGAACCGGCTCTGCCGGGCCGCCGGGTGCGCCCCTTGAGGGGGAGTCGAGCGACACGCGGTGCGCGAGGGACGGGGTGGTTTCATTTCAGCGGCGCCGCTCCACATAGGGCCGCGCCTGCAGCAGCACGATGCGGTCGCCCACGGTGGCCCATTCGATGTCCTGGTCGACGCCGCCGAAGGCGCGCTTCACGGCCGCGCCGACGGCCGCGAGGCGCACCACCAGCGCGTCGGTCAGCACCTGGCGGCCGGCCTCGACCGGCACCTCCTTCACGCCGCCGTCGCTGTCGAGCTGCAGCGCGGTGTCCTCGGCCGAGCGGCTCAGCACCTGGATCGCCTTCGACCAGCTCGAATAGATCAGCTGCTCGGCGATGCGCCGGCCCTCGACCACGCGGATGCCGATGCCGCGCTTGGCCGAGATGTAGGTGGTGTGCGCGCGGCCCGCGTCGAAGGGGTCGCGCGTGATCATCACGCCCGCCGCCGAGGCGTCGATGGCCGTCTGCACGAACACGCCCATCAGCACCGATTCGGCGCCGAAGCCCGCGGCGCCGCGCGCCTCCCAGGCCTCGGCGTTGAAGACCGAGGCCCAGACCTTCTTCACCGCGAGTTCGAGCGCATCGCCGGTGCGCACGTTGGGCACCGTGGTGTAGAGGCCGGCGCCGCTGAAGCCCGGCAGGTCTTCCGAATTCGACGAGCTGCGCACGAACACGCCGCCGCCGCCGAGCTGCGACTGCCAGGCGGCGCGCCAGGACGCGGCGGTGGCCGGATCGACGGGCCAGCCGACGATCTCGTCGCGCAGCTGCGCCAGCGCCTTCTGCCGCGCCTGCGGATCGCTCGCGAAGCCCGGCGCGCGCTGCATGCGCGCGATGCGCTCGGGCAGGCCGTGGGCGCGCATGAAGCGGTCGTACTGCGCGAACGGAATGCAGAAGCCGTCGGGCACCGAGGTGCCGGGAATGCGCGCGGCCTGCAGCGCGCCGAGGTTCGCGGCCTTCACGCCGCACTGCGCGCTGTGCCGCGCGCGCAGGGCCGCGAGCGGCAGCAGCCGGGTCTCGCGCAGGTCGGGCTGCACCGCGCGCCGGCCGCCCGGCACCGCGCCCGCGGCGGCGACGCGCGCCGCGCGCGGCGGCAGCGCGGCGATCTCCTCGGGCGTGAGCCGGCGCACCTGGTAGCCCGAGGCCGCGACCTTGAGCGCGACCCACTGGCCCGCATGTTCGCGCAGCACCGCGGCCGCATCGCGCACGTAGGCATTCGGAATGCCCCAGCCCTTGGCGAGCAGGTTGACGTGCGACAGCGCGGTCGAGGGCCGCTCGGTCAGCACGCCGGCCACGGGCGGCAGGCTGATCGGCACTTGGCGCAGCACGGCGATGTCGTCGGGCAGCAGCGCATTCAGCGCCTGCGCGCCCGCGGCCGCCTCGTCGACGATGCGCACCCGGCCGGTGGCGGTGCCGAGGTTCATCGGCAGGTAGGGCTGCTCGCGGATCAGCGCCTCCTGGCTCACGGCCTCGATGCCGGCCTCCTGCGCCACGCGGTCGTGCAGCGTGGAATTGGTCTTGAACTTCACCGGCGCGAAGAAGCTCGCCCTGAGCTGCGCATCGGCCTCGCGCAGCAGCGCGGGCGTGAGCCGGTCGCCTTCCCAGAACTCGTAGGTGAAGCTGCCGATGTTCTGCTGCCAGCTCAGCGTGCCGAACAGGAAGCGCCGGTCCGGTGCCAGGTAGTTGCGGTCGATCTCGCGCTTGCCCGCATGCGGCGCGAGCCCGGTCTCGCGCACGTAGCGCAGGTGCAGCTGGTAGCGCGGCGTGTCGATGTAATGGGTGCGGACCGGCTTCGCGCGCCGGTCGACGACGAACAGCAGGTGCGGCAGCGCCATCGGCGTGCCGGCGTCGTAGACGCGCGCGAGCGCATCGAAGTCGGCGCGGCTGCGCAGCGCGGGCAGTGCGCCGGGCCGCGGCGCGGCCGCGGCTTCGGGCGGGGACGGATGATTCTGCTGCTGGTAATAAGAGGGCTTGCGGGCGAGCTGCGCCTGCGCGGGCAGTGCGGCCAGCCCCAGGGTCGCCGCCGCCAGCGCCGCCGCCCACCGCGAGCCGCTATGGTTCTGGTAGCGCACCTCGCTCGGTGCGCGGGCCCTGCTGTCGGATTTCATCGGAGATTCCTCATTACATGCGGTTGCCGAATCTGCACGCGCTTCACCAAGCCGGCGGGCGGCGCTGACAGCGGCAGCGGATTCTCGCGCGTTACAAATACGAAGCCACTCACCGGTCCGCCAAAGCCAGAAATCTTTATGAACGCCCTTCCCTCCCTCCATCGGCCGCTCGCGCGCTGGCTGCTCGGCCTTGCGCTGCTGGGCCTCGCCGCCGCGGCCAGCGCCCAGCAGGATCCGCCGGGCCGCGTGGCGCGCCTGAACCTGCAGCAGGGCAGCGTGAGCTTCGCGCCCGCGGGCGACGAGCGCTGGTACGACGCCCAGCCCAACCGCCCGCTCACCACCGGCGACCGGCTCTGGACCGACCGCACGGCGCGCGCCGAAGTCCACATCGGCTCGGCCGCGCTGCGCATGGACGGCCAGACCCATGTGGAGTTTTCCGAACTCGACGACGACACGGTGCGCCTGACCGCGAACCAGGGCCAGCTGCAGCTGCGCGTGCGCGAGGAGCTCGCCGGCCAGCGCGTCGAGGTGGACACCGGCAATCTCTCGCTGGTGATCGAGGCGCCGGGCGAATACCGCATCGCCGCCGATCCACGCGGCGACACGACGTGGGTCGCCGTGGCCTCGGGCCGCGCCACGCTGCATGGCGAGAACGGTGCATCGCAGCCGCTGGAGGCGCGCCAGCAGCTCATGGTGACCGGCCGCAACCTGCAGGCGGCCGGCATGGCACCGCCGCTGAACACCGCCTTCGACGCCTGGGTGGCCGAACGCAACCGCGTCGAGGACCAGTCGATCTCCGCGCGCTACGTCTCGCGCGAAGTGGTGGGCTACCAGCAGCTCGACGCCTACGGCGACTGGCAGAACGACCCCGGCTACGGCGCGGTCTGGTTCCCGCGCAACGTCGATGCCGACTGGGCGCCCTACCGCGACGGCCAGTGGGTCGACATCGCGCCCTGGGGCCTGACCTGGGTCGATGCCGCGCCCTGGGGCTTCGCGCCCTTCCACTACGGCCGCTGGGCCCGCATCGGCCCGCGCTGGGCCTGGGTGCCGGGGCGCATCGCGCCGCGGCCGGCGTATTCGCCCGCGCTGGTCGGCTTCGTCGACGGCCGCAGCGACGTCGGCTGGTTTCCGCTCGCGCCCGGCGAGGCCTGGCGCCCCGGCTACCGCGCGAGCCAGCGCTACCTCGACCGTGTGAACCGCATGGCCGCATGGCGCGACCGCCAGGCCGAATTCCGCAGCGGCCTCTACGCCAACCAGCAGATGCCCGGCGCCGTGACGGTGCTGCCGGCCGAGCGCTTCGGCCGCGGCGCGTTCAGCCGGCGCGACCTGGTGCGCCAGCCCGACGAGCGCTTCGTGCGCGCGCCCGTGGTGCCCGTGCCCGGCGTGCCGCTCACCAACTTCGCGCCCGGCTTCGGCCGCCCGGCCGCGGTGGCACCGCCCGTGCAGCTGGTACAGCGCGAGCAGCGGGAACGGCGCTGGGAGCAGGAGCGCCGGGCGCAGCAGATGCAGCAGGCGCAACAGCTCCAGATGCAGCAGCAGCACCAGCAGCTCCAGCAGCAGCGCCAGCAGATGGATTGGCAGCATGAGCAGGGCCGGCGCGAACAGGACTGGCGCCAGCGCGCCGCGCAGGACCCGTGGCAGGACCGCCAGCAGCGGCAGCAGCAACAGCAGATGCAGATCCAGCAACAGCAGCAACAGGCACGCCAGCAGCAGGAGATGCAGCAGCGTGCGATCCAGGCGCAGCAGCAGGCGCAGGCGCAACAGCAGCTGATGCAGCAGCAACGCGCGGCCCAGCAGCAGGCATTGGCCCAGCAACAGATGCTGCGCCAGCAGCAGGAAGCGCAGCAGCGCGCGGCGCAGATGCAGCAGCAACTGCAGGCGCAGCAGCAGGCCCAGCAGAACGCCGCGCGCCAGGCGCAGGAGGCACAGGTGCGTGCGATGCAGCAGCAGCGCGGCTTCACCGCGCCGCAGCCGCAGCCGCAGCCGCAACCGCGTCCGGGCGTGCCGGCCCCGGGCGCCGGCGACGATCGCCGCCGCATGATGAGCTCGCCCGACTCGCAGCAGCGCTGAGTTCAGGCAAGCCCCCGCGCCAACGACGCGCCAGGCCGGCGGCTACAGTCGCCGCCAAGGAGCGTCTTTTCCATGGCCACATTCGACTTCGATCTCTTCGTCATCGGCGGCGGCAGCGGCGGCGTGCGCGCCGCGCGCATGGCCGCGCAGCGCGGCGCACGCGTGGCGCTCGCTGAGGCGGGCGCGCTCGGCGGCACCTGCGTCAACGTGGGCTGCATCCCGAAGAAGCTCTACAGCTACGCAGCCGGCTACGCCGAGTCCTTCGAGGAGGCCGCGGGCTACGGCTGGCGGCTGCCGCAGGCGCCGCGCTTCGACTGGGCGCATCTGAAGGCGCAGCGCGCCAGGGAGATCGCGAGGCTGAACGGCGCGTACGCCGCGCTGCTGAAGAACTCGGGCGTGCAGCTCGTCACCGGATGGGCCCAGCTCGCCGATCCGCACACCGTCACGGTCGACGGCAGGCGCTACACCGCGAAGAACCTGCTCGTCGCCACCGGCGGCACGCCCTTCGTGCCCGAGATCCCGGGCCGCGAGCATGCCGTCACCTCCGACGACATGTTCGACCTCGATCCGTTCCCCAAGCGGCTGCTGGTGGTGGGCGGCGGCTACATCGCCTGCGAGTTCGCCTCCATCTTCAACGGCCTGGGCGCCCGCGTCACGCAACTGCAGCGCAGCGCGCACCTGCTCACGGGCTTCGACGACGACGTGCGGCAGTTCCTCGCGCACGAGATGGGCAAGGCCGGCGTCGACGTGCGGCTCAACGTCGAGGCGGCCTCGATCGCGCGCGGCGCCGACGGGCTGGTGGTCACGCTGGCGCGTGGCCAGCAGGTCGAGGCGGACACGGTGCTCTTCGCCACCGGCCGCGTGCCCAACACCCGCGAACTGGGCCTCGAGGCCGTGGGCGTGGCGCTCGGCGAACACGGTGCCATCGCGGTCGATGCCGACTACCGCAGTTCGGTGCCGTCGATCTACGCGGTCGGCGACGTCTGCACCCGCGTGCCGCTCACGCCGGTGGCGCTGGCGGAGGCGATGGTGGTGGTCGATGCGCTGTTCGGCGAAGGCCGGCGCCGCCTGGATTACGAATACATCCCCACTGCCGTGTTCACGCATCCGAACATCGGCACCTGCGGCTACACCGAGACCGATGCGCGCGCGAAGTTCGGCGAGGTCACGGTGTTCTCGAGCGAGTTCAAGTCGCTGCGCCACACGCTCTCGGGTCGCAGCGAGCGCACCTTCATGAAACTGGTGGTCGAGAAGGCCACCGACCGCGTGGTCGGCCTGCACATGGTCGGCGCCGAGGCCGGCGAGATCGTGCAGGGCTTCGCGGTCGCGATGCGCGCGGGTGCGACGAAGGCGATCTTCGACGGCACGGTCGGCATCCATCCGACGGCGGCCGAGGAGTTCGTGACGATGCGCGAGCCCATGCCGGGGTAAGGGCTCGCCCCCAGGCTGCGCGCACTTCGTGTCGCTCCTCCTCCCCCCTCTCCGGGGGCAACACCAGCGGCCCGGCGAAGCCGGTTCCGCGGTGTTCGCGCCCGATCAGGGTCGATTCGAAGGCTGCCGGCCTTCCAGCAGCTTCACCAGCACCCACAGCACGCGGTTGGCCGGCGTGGGCACGCCGAGCGCTTCGCCGCGCCGCACGATCAGGCCGTTGAGATGGTCGATCTCGCTCGGCTTGCCGCGCGCGAGGTCCTGCGCGGTCGACGAGTATTGCGAGGGCATGGTCCGCGCGATCGCCTCCACCGCGGCGCCGGTGTCGCCGACCACCGCGATGCCCTCGGCCTTCGCCACCGCGAGGCATTCGGCCACCACGTCGCGGATGACCTCGGCCACGCCCTGCCCCTTCACCAGTTCGCCGTAGGGCAGCTGCGTGACGGCGGAGAGCGCGTTGTAGGCGCAGTTCAGCACCAGCTTGGCCCAGAGCGATCCGCGCACGTTGTCCGAGATCTGCGTCGGCACGCCGGCGGCCTCGAGGTGCCGCGCCACTTCCTCGCTCCGGCGCGACGGCGCGATCACCAGCTCGCCGCGCCCGTGGTGCTTCACATGGCCCGGACCGGCCATCTCGGTCGCCACGTAGACGACCGCGGCCGCCACGTCGTTCGCCGGCAGCACCGCGCGCACGCGCTCGTCGTTGTCCACGCCGTTCTGCAGCGTGAGCACCAGCGCACCGGGCGCGAGATGCGGCCCGATCTGCGCGGCGGCCGCCTCGGTGTCGGTGGATTTCACGCAGAACAGCACCAGGTCCGCGCCGCGCGCGGCCGCCGGATCGGTGCTCGCGCCGAGCGGCACCTGCACGTCGAAGCTTCGGGTCTCCAGCCGCAGCCCGCGGGCGCGCACCGCCTCCACGTGCGACGGCCGGCCGATCAGCACCACCTCGTGCCCCGCGCGCGCCAGCATCGCGCCGTAGTAGCAGCCGACCGCGCCGGCGCCCATGACCGCAACCTTCATCGCCGTCCTTTCCATGCATGTGCGAACCAGCCGCGAGGTTAGCGCAGCAGCCGGCGCGGACGCATTGCACAATCCCGCCAT
This sequence comes from Variovorax sp. TBS-050B, assembly GCF_029893635.1. NCBI lineage: Bacteria > Pseudomonadati > Pseudomonadota > Betaproteobacteria > Burkholderiales > Comamonadaceae > Variovorax > Variovorax sp. TBS-050B. Next base: position 1,078,792 of record NZ_JARXYR010000002.1, read on the forward strand.
GCCCTACATGCCCACCTTCGTCGCCCCCGCCCGCTTCACCGATGCCGCCGCCGCCCTCGAACAGGTCAAGGCCATCTACCAGGACGGGCTGGCGCATCTGCGCGCGTCGATGCTGCGCTTCGTGGCCGGCGAGGCGCTGCCGGGCCGGGTGCGCGCCTGCTACCCCTACGTGCGGGTGCACACGCACACCGTCACGCGCCACACGCCGCCGGCCAATGCGGGGCTGAGCTACGGCTTCGTGGCGGGGCCGGGCCGCTACGAGACCACGCTCACGCGGCCGGACCTGTTCTCGCGCTACTACCTCGACCAGTTCCGGCTGCTGCTCGAGAACCACCAGGTCGAGCTCGAGGTCGGCACCAGCACGCAGCCGATACCGATCCATTTCTCCTTCGCCGAGAACGACCACATCGAAGGCACCATGAGCGACGAGCGCCGCGCGCTGATGCGCGACGTGTTCGACCTGCCGGACCTGGGCGTGATGGACGACGGCATCGCCAACGGCACCTTCGAGGCCCAGGCCGGCGAGGCGCAGCCGCTGTCGCTGTTCACGGCGGCGCGGGTCGATTACTCGCTGCACCGGCTGCGCCACTACACCGGCACCGCGCCCGAGTGGTTCCAGAACTTCGTGCTCTTCACCAACTACCAGTTCTACATCGACGAGTTCGTGCGCCTGGGCCACGAGGCGATGGCCGACGAGCACAGCGAGTACGTGGCCTTCATCGAGCCTGGCAACGTGATCACGCGGCGCCGCGGCCTCGCGGCCGGGGCGAGCGCGAACTACGGCGAGCTGCTCGACGGCAGCCAGGGCACCGCGCCGCCGCGGCTGCCGCAGATGCCGGCCTACCACCTGGTGCGCGAGGACTGCAGCGGCATCAGCATGGTCAACATCGGCGTGGGCCCGGCCAATGCCAAGACCATCACCGACCACATCGCGGTGCTGCGCCCGCACGCCTGGATGATGCTGGGCCACTGCGCGGGCCTGCGCAATGCGCAGCAGCTCGGCGACTACGTGCTCGCGCATGCCTACGTGCGCGAGGACCATGTGCTCGACGAGGAGCTGCCGCTGTGGGTGCCGATCCCCGCGCTGTCGGAGATCCAGCTCGCGCTCGAGAAGGCGGTGGCCGACGTCACGCGCTACGAAGGCCCCGACCTGAAGAAGATCATGCGCACCGGCACCGTGGCGAGCACCGACAACCGCAACTGGGAACTGCTGCCGGGCAACCAGCCGCAGCGCCGCTTCAGCCAGAGCCGCGCGGTCGCGCTCGACATGGAAAGCGCGACCATCGCCGCCAACGGCTTCCGCTTCCGGGTGCCCTACGGCACGCTGTTGTGCGTGAGCGACAAACCGCTGCACGGCGAGATCAAGCTGCCGGGCATGGCCAACCACTTCTACCGCCAGCGCGTGGAGCAGCATCTGCGCATCGGCATGCGGGCGATCGACATCCTGCGCCAGCAGGGATCGACCCGGCTGCACAGCCGCAAGCTGCGCAGCTTCGCCGAGGTCGCTTTTCAGTAATCGTTGGCACCAGCAAGGGTTTACCCCTAGTCGCGGGTGCATGCGGGCGTCGCAGTTCGCGGAGATCATTCGTTACCTCTCTCCACAACTGTTAACAAAATGACTCGTTTGACGACTGCGCGCCCTGCGAGCCTTTCCCGCCGCGACTTCACTGCATGGATGGCAGGCGCCGCCGCGGCGGCGGGCACCGGCTACGCCGTGTTCCGGGCCGCGCCCGCGCAGGCCGCCGAGCCGCAGCTCTTCGCGAAGCTGCGCATCGTGATCCCCGCCAACGAGGGCGGCGGCTGGGACCAGACCGGCCGCGCGCTCGGCGCGGCGCTGCTGGCCTCGGGCGCGGTGGGCGAGGTGGTGTACGAGAACATCGGCGGCAAGGGCGGCACCATCGGCCTCGCGAAGTACGTCGAGAAATACGACGCCGACGCCGAGACGCTGCTGATGAGCGGCATGGTCATGGTGGGCGCCGTGGCGCTGCAGAAGCCGCCGGTCACCATGGCCCAGGTGGCGCCGGTCGCGCGCCTGACGAGCGACTACGAAGTGGTGGCGGTCAAGGCCGACTCGCCGATCAGGACGCCCAAGGACCTGATCGCCCAGCTGCGCGCCGACCCCGCCAAGACGGTGATCGCGGGCGGCTCGGCCGGCGGCGTGGACCACATGTACGCCGGCATGCTGGCGCGCGTGGCGGGCAGCACCGCCAACCTCGTCTACCAGCCGCATCCGGGCGGCGCGCAGGTGGTGGAGTCGCTGGTCTCCGGCAAGGCGGCGGCCGGCATCTCGGGCTTCAGCGAATTCAGCGAAGGCCTCGCGAGCGGCAAGCTGCGCGCGATCGGCGTGTCGTCGAAGCGGCCGTTCCTCGGCATTCCCTCGGTGCGCGAGCAGGGCGTGGACGCCGACCTCGCGAACTGGCGCGGCGTGCTCACCGGCAAGAAAGTGCCGGCCGAGCGCAAGGCCGTGCTGCTCCAGGCGGTGCAGCGCGCCACCACCGCCGACGTGTGGCAGAAGACCATCAAGCGCAACAACTGGGACGCCTACTGGATGGCGGGCAAGGACTTCGAGAGCTTCCTCGAACTCGACCTCGCGATGGCGGGGCCGATCATCTACCTGCTCAAGCTCAAGGCCTGAGCGCCCGCAGGTTCAGGCGAACAGCTCGGGCAGTTCGCGGCGCGCCTTCGGGGTCAGCGTGAGCGCGCGGCCGTCGAGCGCCTTCTGCAGCCACCCGCGGCGCAGCGAGAGCTGGAGCCACGCGGCGCCGAGCGCCCCGCCGAGGTGCGGGCGGCGCTCGCTCCAGTCGAGGCAGGCACAGGCGAAGCGGCGCCGCGAGCGGCGCACCGCGTCGACCTCCACGCCCAGGCTCTCGAGCGCGATCGCGCCTTCCTGCGTGAGCTCGTAGGCGCCGCTCTGCAGCCCGCTGAGCCAGCCCTGAGCATGGAGCCGGTCGTGCAGCGCCACGCCCACGGTGCCGGCGATGTGGTCGTAGCAGGTGCGCGCGGTGCGCAGCCGGCTCGGCGTGCTCGGCGCGAAGGGGGCGGCGCGCGGCGCACCCGCCACCACCATCAGGCTCTCGAGCGCGGCGGCGACCTGCTCGCCGGCGAGCCGGAAGTAGCGGTGCTTGCCCTGCGCGAGCCCTTCGACGAGGCGCTCTTCGCGCAGCCGCGCGAGGTGCGCGCTCGCGGTGGAAGCCGCCACTTCGGCCACGGCGGCAAGTTCGGTCGCGGTGCGCGCATGGCCGTCCATCAGGCAGGCCAGCATGCGGGCGCGCGCCGGTTCGGCGATCGCGCCGGCCAGCCGGGCGAGCTGCACGTCGGCATCGGGCAGCGGTGACGACGAGGCGGAAGCGGAGGTGTCCATGCGCCGATGCTAAGGCGCGGGCGCATCCCACACTTCGCCGGCGAACGAAGTGTGGCCGCACGGCCGCATGCAGACTGCGGGCCATGAACCACAGCCCCGCTCCTTCGCCCGACGGCATGCCCGCCGACCCCGTCGCGGCCGTCACGCATGCCGATCCCTATCCGTTCTATGCAGCGCTTCGCGCCGGTCCGCCGCTCGCGTGGAACGACACGCTCCGGCTCTGGGTCGCGAGCCGCGCGGAGGTGATCGAGCCGCTGCTGCTCGCGCACGGCGCGCTGCGCGTGCGGCCCGCGGCCGAGCCGGTGCCGCGCGCGATCGCGGGCAGCGCCGCAGGCGAGGTGTTCGGGCACCTGGTGCGCATGAACGACGGCGCGGCCCACCAGGCCCACAAGCCCGCGCTGCAGCGCTCGCTCGCCGGGCTCGACCTCGAGGCCGCGCATGCGGCGGCCCTGCGGGTGGCGCAGGCGTTGCCGCTCCAACCCCTGTCCGAAGCGCTCTTCTCCGTGCCCGTGCGCACCGTCGCCCATCTGCTCGGCTTCGCGGACGAAGCGCTGCCGCAGGCCGACCGATGGATGCGCGATTTCGTCGCCTGCCTGTCGCCGCTCTCCGATGCGGCCCAGTTGGAGGCCGCCTCGGCCGCGGCCGCCGAACTCATGGCGCGCTTCGAGGAACTGGCCGCGAGCGCCGCGCCGCGCCACGGCACGCTGCTGGCGCAGGTGCGCGAGGCGCATCCGGCCGGCACGCCGGCCTCGCGCGCGCTGCTCGCGAACCTGGTCGGGCTGCTCTCGCAGACCTGCGATGCGACCGCGGGCCTGCTCGGCAACAGCCTCGTCGCGCTGCTGCGCGAGCCTGCGCTCCAGGAGCAGGCCGCGCCCACGCGCGCGCTGCTGCGCGCGGTGGTGGAAGAAACGGCGCGCCACGATGCGCCGGTGCAGAACACGCGGCGCTTCGTGGCCGCGCCGGTCACGCTCGCGGGCACGCAGCTCGCCGCGGGCGATGCGGTGCTGCTGGTGCTCGCGGCCGCGAACCGCGATCCCGCGTTCAATCCCGAGCCGGACGATTTCTCGCTGGTTCGCGCGCGCCGCAGGACGCTGGGCTTCGGCCACGGCGTGCATGCCTGCCCGGGCCAGGCGCTGGCCTGCGCGCTCGCGGCCGCGGGACTCGAGGCGCTGCTGAAGCGCACGCCCGATCTCGCGGCCCTGCGCGCGCGCGGCTGGCACTACCGCCCCTCGGCCAACGCGCGCATTCCCGTCTTTCACTGACGGGAAGCCGAGCGCGCGCTGTCAGGCCCCCGGCGCGGCCCAGCGGCCGGTGCCTTCGAGGTGCGGCGACAGCTGCGCCTCGCCCCAGCGCAGCGGCAGCGCGCCGGGGCGGCGCAGCGCATGCCGCACATGGAGACGCAGCAGGCGCTCGGCACCTTCGAAGGACGCGAGCTCGGGGCCGTCGAGCACCAGTTCCGCGGTCGCCGCCACATGCAGCAGGTCGCCGTTGTCGTGGTCGATGAACAGCAGCCCAGCGCGCGGATGCGCGACCAGGTTGCCGAGCGTGTTGAAGAAGCGGTTGCCGTTGAAGTCGGGCACGGTCAGCACGCCGCCTTCGTCCACGCGCACGAAACCGGGCCGGCCGCCGCGGTGCGACACGTCCACGCCCTGCGCGCGCGCATCGGCCTCGTCGCCCGCGGCGGCAGCACCGGGGTAGGCGGTGGCGATGAACAGCGTGTCGGCACTGCCGATGAGCCGCTCGGCCGCAAGGTCGAGCGCATCGAGCCGCTGCACGGGCGCGGCGGCGGCGCCTGCCGCCATGAACGCGGGTTCGCGCGCCTGGATGTAGCGCGGGCAGTTGCCGAAGCTCTGCTGCACCTCGACCGTGAAGCCGCCCGCGTCGAGCGCCTCGACCGTGCCGTTCATGCGGTTGCGCCGCCGCGTGTGCGGCTCGATGCCCAGGAGGCCGAGCGTGGCGCCTTCGGCGAGCTGCGCCGCCAGCGGATCGCCGGCCGCGGGCAGCGCATCGATGCGCAGGTGCGTGGGATCGGGCGAATGCGCGAAGCCCGCGGGCGCCGCGAGCACGCTGGCCCAGGGCTGCAGTTCGGCGTCCAGGCTGCCGACCACGAGGAACGGCAGTTGCGCGAAGAACTCGCGGTGCTGGTCGGGCATGTAGTCCCGGATCACGCGCGGCCCCGCGGCCGCCATGCGGTCGCGCCAGCCGGTCTGCTGCTGCAGCGCACGCTCGCCGGCGTGGAACGGCGCGGCGATCATGCCGTAGCCGCCGCTGTGGCCGACGACGTGGCCGCGAGCCCCACGGGCGTGCGCACCATCGGCACGAAGCCCGGCAGTGCCTCGATGCGCGCGAGCCAGGCACGCAGCTGCGGGTAGGGGTCGAGCGACACGCTGCCCTCGGGCGCATGGGCCACGTAGGCGTAGTTCGCGATGTCGGCGAGGGTGACCGACGGCCCGGCGAGGAAGTCCTGCCGCTGCAGGTGCGTTTCCATCACCGCCAGCAGCAGGTGCGAGCGCGAGACGGTTTCCGCGGGATCGGCCGGCAGGCCGAACAGCGCCATCACCCGCGCCGCCGCTGGGCCGTAGGCGAGCGGACCCGCGGCCACCGAGAACCAGCGCTGCACGCGCGCCGCGCCGACCGGATCGCGCGGCATCCAGCGCCCCGGGTCGCTCGCGTAGCGCGCGTTGAGGTACACCAGGATCGCATTCGAATCGGCCAGCGTGAGCTCGCCGTCCTCGATCACCGGCACCTGGCCGAAGGGGTTGCGCGCGAGGAACTCGGGCGTGCGGTGGGCCTTCTGGCGCAGGTCGACCTCGACGAACTCGAAGGGCAGGTCGAGCAGCGACAGGAAGAGCCGCACGCGGTGCACGTGGCCCGAGATCGGCGTGCCGAAGAGCTTGATCGGCTGCGCGGGGCGGGCGGCCGGGGTATGGGCAGTGGGGGCGGCGGGGTTGGTGTGGCGGGCGTCCATGGTGCGTTTCCTCGAAGGGGCTGTGGGATGCACGCATTCTTCTTTACTCCGCGGAATGAATGAATAGCCTTCTTCGGATTTCACTGCTTCGATTTCCGGTTTAATCGCGCGATGGACCGCTTCAAAGCCATGCAGACCTTCGTGCAGATCGCCGACCAGGGCAGCCTCACGCGCGCCGCCGACGCACTGGGCAGTTCGCTGCCCGCGGTGGTGCGCTCGCTCGCCGCGCTCGAGGCCCACCTCGGCGTGCGCCTGTTCCAGCGCACCACGCGCCGCCTCTCGCTGACCGAGGAAGGCCGCCACTACCTCGCGAGCGCGCGCGAGGTGCTGCTCGCGGCCGAGGCCGCGGACCGCGCGCTCAAGACCGAGGCGCGCGAGCCCGCGGGGCACCTCACGATCACCGCGCCGGTGCTGTTCGGCCACATGTACGTGGCGCCGGCCATCACGCGCTTCATGCAGCGCCACGAGAAGGTGCGCTGCAGCGTGCTGCTGCACGACCGCACGGTGAACCTGCTCGAGGAAGGCATCGACGTTGGCATCCGCATCAGCCCGCTCGAGGATTCCTCGCTCGTGGCGCAGCCGCTCGGCACCATCCGCCGCGTGGTGGCCGCGAGCCCGGCGTTCCTGCAGCGCCATGGCGTGCCGCGGCATCCGCGCGACCTGGCGGGCGCGCCCTGCGTGCGCGGCCGGCTCGACGCGCCGACGCAATGGACCTTCCGCGAAGGCGGCAAGCGCATCGGCGTGACGCCCGACAACCGGCTCGCCTTCAACCACCTCGCGCCCGCCGTCGAGGCCTGCGCCGCGGGCATGGGCTTCGGCAGCTTCTTCTCCTACCAGGTGCTGTCGCACGTGGACCAGGGGCGGCTGCAGCTGGTGCTCGAGGACTTCGAACCGCCGCCGCGCCCGGTGAGCGTGATCTATCCGAACGCGCGGCTGCTGCCGGCGCGCACGCGCGCGTTCATCGACTGGATGAAGGCGGAGTTCGACGGCTTCCGGTTGTAGGACTGCTTCCTGCGCGCCGGCCGCCCACAGACAGCGCCGCGCGGCTGCGTCAGAATGGCCGCGTGCCGACCCCCACGCCAGACCCCACCCCCGCCTCCCCGCCCTCGTTCCTGTTCAGGGCCAGCCAGCTCCAGAAGCGCTACGGCGACACCACCGTCGTCGACGATCTCTCGTTCGAGATCGCGCCCGGCGAGTGCCTGGGCGTGATCGGCCCGAACGGCGCCGGCAAGACCACCACCATCCGCATGTGCCTGGGCCTGACCGAGCCCGACAGCGGCCGCATCGAAGCGCTCGGGCTGCAGATGCCGCGCGACGCGCTCGCGATCAAGGCGCAGCTCGGCGTGGTGACGCAGTTCGACACGCTCGACCCCGACTTCAGCTGCGCCGAGAACCTCGTGGTCTACGGCCGCTACTTCGGCTACGGCAAGGCCGAGGTGCTCGCGCGCGTGCCGCAGCTGCTCGACTTCGCCGCGCTGTCGCACAAGGCCGACGCCAAGCCCGGCGAACTCTCGGGCGGCATGCGCCGGCGCCTGTCGCTCGCGCGCGCACTGGTCAACGACCCGAAGCTGCTGATGCTCGACGAGCCCACCACCGGCCTCGATCCGCAGGCGCGCCATCTGATGTGGGAGCGGCTGCAGGTGCTGCTGCAGCAGGGCAAGTCGATCCTTCTGACCACGCACTTCATGGACGAGGCCGAGCGCCTGTGCTCGCGCCTGCTCGTGCTCGACCACGGCCGCAAGATCGCCGAGGGCCGGCCGCGCGACCTGATCGAGGCGCATCTGGAACCCGACGTGGTCGAGGTGTACGGCAACGGCGCCCTGACGCTGGCCAATGCGCCCGAACTGCAGGGGCTGGCGGCGCGGGTGGAAGTGAGCGGCGAGACCGTGTTCTTCTACACCGAGGATGCGCGGCGCCTGCTCGAAGCGCTGGGGCGGCACGGGCGGCTGCGCACCTTCCACCGCCCCGCCAACCTCGAAGACCTGTTCCTCAAGCTCACGGGCCGGCAGATCCGCGAGGACGGCTAGCCGGAGACTTCATCGACATGACGACGACCACCACCACGCCCGCCGCCACCGCATCGGCGCCCGAACCCCTTCGCGCATCGCCCCCGCCGCCCTCGGCATGGCGCGCGCCCGAACTCTCGCTGCGCTGGTGGCCGGTGTTCCTGCGCAACCTGCTGGTGTGGAGGAAGCTCGCGATACCCAGCCTCATCGGCAACATCGCCGAACCGCTGATCTGGCTCGTGGCCTTCGGCTACGGCATGGGCGCGCTGGTCGGGCAGGTGACGGTCGACGGCCGGCAGGTGCCCTACATCCTCTTCCTGGCCAGCGGCTCGATCTGCATGAGCGCGATGAACGCCGCGAGCTTCGAGGCGCTGTATTCGGCCTTCTCGCGCATGCACGTGCAGAAGACCTGGGACGGCATCATGAACGCGCCCGTCGGGCTGGACGACATCGTGCTGGCCGAGATGCTCTGGGCCGCGTTCAAGTCGATCTTCACCGTGACCGCGATCCTGTGCGTGATGCTCGGGCTCGGCATCAGCCACAGCCCGAAGCTGGTGGTGGCGTGGATGGTGCTGGCGGGGGCGGGCATCACCTTCTCCTCGATCGCGCTGATCTTCAACGCGCTCGCGAAGGGGTATGACTTCTTCACCTACTACTTCACGTTGTTCATGACGCCGATGATGTTCCTGAGCGGCGTGTTCTTTCCGCTGGAGCAACTGCCTTCGGTGGTGCGGGCCGTGGCCGCGTGGCTGCCTTTGACCAATGCGGTGGCGCTGGTTCGGCCCCTGTTCATGGATCAATGGCCGCGGGGGTGGGCTGTTCATGGGGCGGTGTTGGTGGTTTATGCGGTTGTGGCGTTTTGGGTGGCGTTGGGGTTGACTCGGAGGCGGTTTCGGCGGTGAGGGGTTTTTGGGGTCCGGGGCCGGGTCTCGCCCCGGCGGGCGACTCACTTTCTTTTGCTTCGCCAAAAGAAAGTAAGCAAAGAAAAGGCGACCCTACTGTCTGTGTCCCTCCGCTTCGCTGCGGGCAACCTGCGGTGCTCGACTCCGGCGGGGGTCCGCAGAACTCGCTCCGCTGCGCTGCGCTCAGACAGCTGCGGCCCTGATCCCGCCTCCATCTCCGCTCCTCGGCACAGCCAGAAGGGAGGGGGAGCCCAGCCGGCCATCGCTTCGCTCGGCCAGCAACGCGCGCACGCGCAGCGTGCGCGCTTGTGTTTGGGGCCGAGCGAAGCGACGGCCCGTCGGTTTCCCTCCCCCTCTGGCTGCGCCGAGGAGCGGAGTGTTTCGCGGATCAGGGCTCGCAGCTGTTTGAGCGAAGCGAGTTCTGCGAGACCCCGCGAAACGCGAGCACCGCAGGTTGCCCCGTAGCGCAGCGAAGGGGTCGCAGACAGTGGGGGTCGCCTTTCTTTGCTTACTTTCTTTGGCGAAGCAAAGAAAGTGAGTCGCCCGCCGGGGCGAGACCCGGCCCCGGAAAACAACTCCACCCATGCCTAAAAAAGAATTACATTGCACACAATTAAATCGCACACTACAATCCACCCCATGCCCACCCCACCAACAACAGACGACATGCTCAAGCTGGACAACCAGCTCTGCTTCGCCGTCTATTCCGCCTCGTTGGCCATGACCCGCCTCTACAAGCCGGTCCTGGAAAAGCTGCAGCTCACCTATCCGCAATACCTCGTCATGCTCGCCCTCTGGGAGCAGGACGGCCTGATGGTCTCCGAGCTCGGCGAGCGCCTCTCGCTCGACTCGGGCACGCTCACCCCGCTGCTCAAGCGCCTCGAAGCCAACGGCTACGTCGCCCGGCTGCGCGACGTGGCGGACGAGCGCCGCGTGCGGGTCACGCTCACGGCCTCGGGCCGCAGGCTCAAGGCCCGGGCGGCGAGCGTGCCGGGTTGCCTGATGGCCGCGTCGCAGTGCTCGGTGCCCGAGCTCGTCGCGCTCACCCAGCAGATCCAGACCCTGCGCGACCGCATCCGCAAGGCCGCCTGAGGCGCACCGGCCAGCCCCTTTTTTCTCTCCCCTCCACCCAACCACAGAAGGAAATCACCACCATGACCACCAAGCTCGACAAGGTTCTCTACACCGCCGAAGCCCACACCGTGGGCGGCCGCGACGGCGCCGGCAAGTCCAGCGACGGCGCCATCGACGTCAAGCTCAGCTCGCCCGGCTCGGGCAAGCCCGGCACCAACCCCGAGCAGCTGTTCGCGGTCGGCTATGCCGCCTGCTTCATCGGCGCGATGAAGGCCGTGGGCCCGAAGATCGGCGTGAAGGTGCCCGACGACGTGGCCATCGACTCCAGCGTCTCGCTCGGCCCGACGAACGGCGGCGCCGCCTACGGCATCGCGGTCAAGCTCGCGATCACGCTGCCCGGCCTCGATGCCGAAGCCAAGCAGAAGCTGGTCGACACCGCCCACCAGGTCTGCCCGTACTCGAACGCCACGCGCGGCAACATCGACGTCGAACTGACGATCGCTTGACGGGCTCGCCCCCTCCAACCCCTCCCGGGGGCAACACCTGAGGCCCGGCAAAGCCGGTTCCTCGGTGTTCTCTTGAAGGCGGCTCATGCGAGGCGGCGGCCCGGCCACGAGCCGGGCCGCCTTTTTTCTTTCTTGCCTCGCCGATGTCCCACGGGTGACGCCGAAAGCCGCCGCGCGATGGCGCGTTTCACCAAGCTTGGCTAATGTGGCCGGCCCATCTTCACCGACTGGAGACCGCGCCATGAGCACCACCACCAGCCTGCTGATCCGCAAGGAAGAACTCTCGTCCACTCGCCTGCACACCGCCACCGACCAGCCGCTCGCCGAGGGCCAGGTGCGCGTGCGCATCGACAGCTTCGCGCTCACGGCCAACAACATCACCTATGCCGCCTTCGGCGACGCGATGAACTACTGGCAGTTCTTCCCGACCGGCGAGGAAGGCTGGGGCTGCATTCCCGTCTGGGGCTTCGCGAGCGTGGTGCAGTCGCTGCATCCGGGCGTGGCGGTGGGCGAGCGGCTCTACGGCTACTGGCCGATGGCGAGCGGCGCGGTGCTGAGCCCGGAGCGCCTCTCGCCCGAGCGCTTCGGCGACGGCGCGGCGCACCGTGCGGCGCTGCCCGCGGTCTACAACCAGTACTTCCGCTGCCAGGCCGATCCGCTCTACACCGCCGACACCGAGGACGTGCAGGCACTGCTGCGGCCGCTCTTCATCACCTCGTGGCTGATCGACGACTTCATGGCCGACAACGACTTCTTCGGCGCCCGCACCCTGCTGCTGTCGAGCGCGTCGAGCAAGACGGCCTACGGCACCGCGTTCCAGCTGCACCAGCGCGAAGGCATCGAGGTGATCGGACTCACCTCGCCGGGCAACGTGGCCTTCTGCGAAAGCCTGGGCTGCTACCACCGCGTGCTGACCTACGACGCGATCGATGCGCAGATCGCGGCCGACACGCCCTGCGTGTACGTCGACTTCGCGGGCGACGGGCCGCTGCGCGCAGCGATCCACGCGCGCTTCGCGGACCACCTCAGGTACAGCTGCTCGATCGGCGGCACGCACCTCGAACAGCTCGCCGCCAAGGGCGCGGGAAAGAGTCTTGCGGGCCCGCGCGCCACGCTGTTCTTCGCGCCGGCGCAGATCAAGAAGCGCACCGCCGAATGGGGCGCCGACGCGTTCGGCCGCCGCATGACGGCGGCCTGGCAGAACTTCATCGCCGCGGTGACGGACGCGCGCCAGCCCTGGCTGCGTGTCGCGCACCACCACGGCGCCGAGGCCGCGGCGGCCGCCTATGCGCAGGTGCTGGCCGGCCGGGGCGATCCGCGCATCGGGCACATTCTTTCGCTGCGGGAGCGGCCCGGGGGCTTGTGAGCGCACGGCGCGGGCGGCAGGTAGCGACAATCGCCGCATGACCCCTTCCTCCCCCGCAGCGCCCGCCAACACCCATCCCTACGAGAGCCTCACGCCCGACGTGGTGCTCGACGCGCTGGCAACGCTCGGCCTGCATGGCGACGGCCGCCTCACCAGCCTGAACTCCTACGAGAACCGGGTCTACCAGGTGTACCTGGAGGACCGCAGCGCCGTGGTGGTCAAGTTCTACCGGCCCGAACGCTGGAGCGAGGCCGAGATCCTCGAGGAGCACGGCTTCTCGCTCGAGCTGGCCGCGGCCGAAGTCCCGGCGGTGCCGCCGCGGGCCTTCGACGGCCGCACGCTGCACCACCACGCCGGCTTTGCCTTCAGCGTGAGCCCCTACCGCGGCGGCCGTGCACCCGAGCTCGACGATTTCGAGGTGCTCGAATGGGTGGGGCGCTTCCTCGCGCGCATCCACACCGTGGGCAGCGCCCGGCCCTTCGAGGCGCGGCCCGCGCTCGACATGCAGAACTTCGGCACCGCCTCGCGCGACTGGCTGCTCGGCCACGACAAGATCCCGCTCGACGTGCAGCGCGACTGGGAAAAGGCCTGCAACGAGGCGCTCGAGATGATCGCCGCCACGCCGCTCGCAGCCGCCGCGCCGAACGCGGGCGACTTCCAGCCGCGCAAGCTGCGGCTGCACGGCGACGTGCACCCGGGCAACATCCTCTGGACGCCCACCGACCGGCCCGAGGGCGGCCCGCACTTCGTCGACCTCGACGACGCGCGCACCGGCTTCGCGGTGCAGGACCTGTGGATGCTGCTGTCGGGCGAGCGCGCCCAGCGCACCGCGCAGCTCTCGGGCCTGCTCGACGGCTACGAGCAGTTCCGCGAGTTCGACCGCCGCGAGCTCGCGCTGATCGAGCCGCTGCGCACGCTGCGGCTCATCCACTACAGCGCCTGGCTCGCGCGGCGCTGGGAAGACCCGATCTTCCCGATCAACTTCCCGTGGTTCGGTTCGAGCGACTACTGGAAGGGCCAGATCCTCGTGCTGCAGGAGCAGTGCGAGCAGATGGCCGAGGAGCCGCTCTACGCCTGAGGCACCGCCTCGGCCACGCCTTCCAGCAGCCGCTCGACCAGCGGACCGACCGGCCCCGCGCGCCAGACCCCGTAGGCCTCCGACTGCGCGACGGCCCGGTCCAGCGGGCGGAACACCGCGCCGGGCAGTGCCGAATGGCGCATCGCCTGCGGCACCAGCGCCACGCCCAGGCCCTGCGACACCAGCGAGACCACCGCGAGCCAGTGGCGCACCTCGTGCCGCACCTCGGGCTGGAAGCCGGCCTCGGCGCAGATCGAGAGGATGCGCTCGTGGTAGTCGGGCGAGACCTCGCGCGAGAACAGCACGAAGGGCTGCGCACGCAGGTCGGCCGGCGCCAGCACGCGCTTGCGCGCGAGCGCGTGGCCGGCCGGCAGGCAGCAGACAAAGGGTTCCGACAGCAGCAGCCGGTGCTGCAGTTCGGGCGGCATGCGGGCGGTGTGGACGAAGCCGAGATCGAGCCGGTCGTGCAGCAGCTCGGCGATCTGCAGGCCCGAGTTGAGTTCGGCCAGCGTGATGCGCACCGCCGGATGCCGCGCCTGGAACGCGCGCAGCGCCTGCGGCAGGCCGCGGTACAGCATCGCGCCGACGAAGCCGATGCGCAGCCGCCCGGCCGAACCGGCCGCGACGTCGCGCGCCTCGAGCGCGGCCTCCTCGGCCTGCCGCAGCAGCCGCCGCGCGGAAGCGCGCAGCGCCTCGCCCGCGGGCGTGAGCCGCACTTCCTTGCTGTTGCGCTCGAACAGGCGCGCGCCCACCGAGTCTTCGAGCTGGCGGATCGCCACCGACAGCGGCGGCTGCGAGATCGACAGCCGCCGCGCGGCGCGGCCGAAGTGCAGCTCTTCGGCGAGCACGGAGAAATAGCGCAGGTGCCGGAGTTCCATCAATAGCCAGATCGAATCGAACAAGACCTATTCGATATTAGACACGGATCGCAGCCCTGCGAACAATGCGGCGGAAACCAGGAGACGACTTCGATGCCGACCGAAACCGCGGCCGCCGCCCAGGCGCAGGCCACGCCGCACGCCCATCCCATTCCCGACCGCCACGGCCAGAACCTGTTCACCGCCGACGCGGGCTTCGGCGAGCTGCTCGCGCTCTACCTGCCGGCCGACCTGCTGCGCCACATGCAGCCGCACTTCGAGCGCCTGGGCGGCCTCGCGGGCGGCCTGCTCGACGAGCTCGCCGGCACGGCCGACCGCCATCCGCCGGTGCTGCGCCAGCGCACGCGCACCGGGCTCGACGAGCAGAAGATCATCAAGCACCCGGCCTACGTCGAGATGGAGCGCCTCGCGCTGAGCGAGTTCGGGCTGGCCGCGATCTCGCACCGCGAGGACACGCTGGGCTGGCAGGGCCGCATGCCGCCGCTGGTCAAGTACGTGCTGACCTATCTCTTCGTGCAGGCCGAGTTCGGCCTGTGCTGCCCGGTCTCGATGACCGATTCGCTCACGCGCACGCTGAAGAAGTTCGGCAGCCCGGACCTGGTCGCCAAGTACCTGCCGCGCCTGACCTCGCTCGACTTCGATGAACTGGCCCAGGGCGCGATGTTCATGACCGAGCAGGCCGCGGGTTCCGACATCGCGGCCACCGCCACGCGCGCCGCGCGCCAGCCCGACGGCAGCTGGCGCCTCTCCGGCGACAAGTGGTTCTGCTCCAACCCCGATGCCGACTTTGCGATGGTGCTCGCACGCGCCGAGGACGGCGCCGAAGGCATGAAGGGCGTGTCGCTCTTCCTGCTGCCGCGCCGGCTCGACGACGGCCGCCTCAACCACTACCGCATCGTGCGCCTGAAGGACAAGCTCGGCACGCGCTCGATGGCGAGCGGCGAGATCCGGCTCGAGGGCGCGGTCGCCTACCTCGTGGGCGAGGAAGGCCGCGGCTTCGTGCAGATGGCCGACATGGTCAACAACTCGCGGCTGTCGAACGGGGTGCGCGCCGCCGGCCTGATGCGCCGCGCGGTGGGCCGAGGCCGAGTACATCGCGGCCGAGCGCCGCGCCTTCGGCCGCACGCTGGCGCAGATGCCGCTGATGCAGCGCCAGCTCGACAAGCTGCGCGTGCCCGCCGAGCAGGCGCGCACCATGGTGTGCCAGACCGCGCAGGCGCTCGCGCGCGCCGACGCGGGCGAAGCCGATGCCTACGCGCTGCTGCGCATCCTCACGCCGCTCATCAAGTTCCGCGCCTGCCGCGATGCGCGCAAGGTCACGGGCGATGCGATGGAAGTGCGCGGCGGCTGCGGCTACATCGAGGAATGGAGCGACCCGCGGCTGGTGCGCGATGCGCACCTGGGCTCGATCTGGGAAGGCACGAGCAACATCGTCGCGCTCGACGTGATCCGCGCGGTGAAGCGCGAAGGCTCGCTGCCGGTGCTGCGCGCGCACTGCGAGGCGCTGCTCGCCGATGCGGCGCGTTCCCCGGCGCTCTCGCCCGCGTTCGCGAAGGCCCTGCGCGATGCGCTGGCGCGCGCCGCGGCACTGACCGAAACCGCCGCGCGCGAGGGCGGCGACGCGCTGGCGCGGCAGGCGGCCTCGGCGCTCTACCACTGCACGAGCGCGATCGCGATGGCCTGGGAGGCCGCGCGCACCGGCTCTGCCGCGCGGCTGCGCTGGGCGCAGCTCGCGCTCGCGCACCGCGTGCTGCCGCGCGATCCGCTGATGCCCGACGCGCTGCCGGCCGAATGGAATCCCGGCGTGGCACGCGCCGACGCGGCCGTCGCCTGACGCAGGCCGCCATCCCTCAAAAAGACAGACCTCACCGGAGACAAACTTGCGCCCTCTTCTTCGCACCCTTCTTCTTTCGCTGCGCCTCCCCGCCGCCGCATGCACCGTGCTGCTCGCGGCCATGCCGGCCGCGCAGGCCGCCGAACCCTTTCCTTCCAAGCCGGTGATGCTGGTGGTGCCCTTCCCGCCCGGCGGGCCGACCGATGCGATGGCGCGCACGCTCGCGGCCGAGATGAAGGACCGCCTCGGCCAGCCGATGATCGTGGAGAACCGCGCCGGTGCCGGCGGCAACATCGGGGCCGACTACGTCGCGCGCGCCGAGGCCGACGGCCAGACGCTGCTCTTCGGCACCTCGGGCCCGCTCGCGATCAATTCGAGCCTCTACCGCAAGATCAGCTACGACCCGGTCAAGAGCTTCGCCCCGGTGATCCAGGTTGGCCACCTGCCGAACATCCTGGTGGTGCATCCCTCCGTGCCCGCGAAGGACGTGCGCGAACTCGTCGCCTATGCCAAGGCCAACCCGGGCAAGCTCAGCTATGCCTCCTCGGGCAACGGCGCGTCGTCGCACCTCGCGGGCGTGCTGTTCAACTCGGTCGCCGGCACCGACCTGCAGCACGTGCCCTACAAGGGCACCGGGCCGGCGCTCAACGACCTGCTCGGCGGCCAGGTGCAGATGACCTTCACCGACATCCTCACCGCGCTCCCCTACGTCAAGACCGGCAAGCTGCGCGCGCTCGGCGTGGCCACGGCCGCGCGTTCGCAGGCGCTGCCCGAGGTGCCGACGATCGCCGAGCAGGGCTACAAGGGCTATGACGTGAGCGTGTTCTTCGGCATCGTCGCGCCGGCCGGCACGCCCGCGGACCGCATCGGCAAGCTCAACCAGGCGTTCGCCGAAGTGCTCGGCTCGCCCAAGGTGAAGCAGATGTTCGCGGCGCAAGGCCTCGAATCGGCGGCCGACACCTCGCCGCAGAAGCTCGGGCAGTTCATCGCCAGCGAGTCTTCGAAGTGGAAGGACGTGGTGAAGAAGTCGGGGGCGCAGCTCGATTGACATGGCTTGCGTTCAGGGCGCGCTCCCGCCGACGGTGGGAGCGGATCAGAGCACTGGTTGATCGGCCGCAAACCAGCCGCGTGCCCCGTGCACAGGGCATCGGGTGCTCCCCGCAGCGAAATAAAGGAGGAGCCGAAGGCGGGGGACATTCGCGGAGGGGAGTACCCGGTGCCCTGTGCACGCGCCCCGAACACGCGCTCCGAACACGTCTCCTGAAAAGCACACAAACGAAACAAAGCCAATGACAAGCACCCCAGGCGCCCTCGCAGGCATCCGCGTCCTCGACATCTCCCGCATCCTCGGCGGTCCCTACTGCGGCCAGATCCTCGGCGACCATGGTGCCGACGTGCTCAAGGTCGAACCCCCGCAGGGCGACGACACCCGCACCTGGGGCCCGCCGTTCAAGGACGGCGTGGCTTCGTACTACCACGGCCTCAACCGCAACAAGCGCGTGCAGCACCTCGACCTGGCCACCGACGACGGCCGCGCCGCGCTGCTCGCGCTCGTCGCCGAGGCCGACGTGCTGATCGAGAACTTCAAGGCCGGCACCATGGAACGCTGGGGCATCGGCTTCGACGTGCTCTCGCAGCGCTTTCCGCGCCTCGTGTGGTGCCGCGTCTCCGGCTTCGGCACCGACGGCCCCCTCGGCGCCCTGCCCGGCTACGACGCCGCGGTGCAGGCCATGACCGGCATCATGAGCATCAACGGCGAGGCCGAGGGCGGCCCGCTGCGCGTCGGCCTGCCGGTGGTCGACATGGTGACCGGGCTCAACGCCGTCATCGGCGTGCTGCTCGCGCTGCAGGAGCGCCAGAAGAGCGGCCGCGGCCAGCTCGTCGAGGCCGCGCTCTACGACAGCGGCCTCTCGCTGCTGCATCCGCATGCGGCCAACTGGTTCATGGATGGCACCGCGCCCCGGCGCACCGGCAACGCGCATCCCAACATCTATCCCTACGACGCACTCGCCACCGGCACCGACCCCGTGTTCGTCGCCGTCGGCAACGACCGCCAGTTCGCGAGCCTGTGCCGCTGCATCGGCCTGCCCGAGCTGGCCGACGATCCGCTCTACCAGACGGCCGGCGCGCGCTCGGTGCACCGCGCCGGCCTCAAGCAGCGGCTCGAGGCCGCGCTGGCGGCGTTCGACGGCCGCGCGCTGGTCGAGCAGCTCATGGCCGCCGGCGTGCCCGCCGCGCCGGTGCTGCCTGTGGACGCCGCACTCGAACATCCGCACACGGCACACCGTGGCATGGTGGTGGAGATGGAAGGGGGCTACCGTGGCATCGGCGCGCCCGTGAAGCTCGGGCGCACGCCCGCGAGCTACCGGCATGCGCCGCTGACGCCGGGCAGCACGTTCCTGCCCGCAGGCGGACCTGACGAAGGCTAAGGCGCGATCGGATTGAAGGGCGTGCCGAGCTCGCGCGCAGGCGCAGGCGCGGTGGCCGCCCTGGGCGTGCGGTAGACCACGCGCACCGGCGCTACCGGCGCAGCCGCCGCGGCCGTCGTGGCCGCCGTCGCGGGGGCCGGCCCCACGGCCAGTGCGGGCCCGACGGTGGTGGTGGCGACCGGCGCCGCAGCGGCCTTGCCCGCGTTGGGATCGTGCAGCACCACGCTCTTGCCCACGCCCACGCCGGTGCCGATCGGGCCGATGCCCACGCCGACACCCACCCCCGCGGTGCCGGCCACCACGCCCGTGTTGTTGACCGACACGCCCGCGCCGAGCGGGCCCCAGCCGGTGTTCAGGCCGACCGAGAAATTGCCGTCCTTCGTGGCGCCGAGCCCGAGCGAGAGTCCCGGCACCAGCGGAATGCCGACGTGATAGTGCGAACAGCCGCCCACCAGCAGCAAGGGCAGTGCCGCCACGGCCACGGCGGCCGTGCGAACGCCTGCGGTGCGCGGCCGGGGCGTCACACCAGGAGCGCGTTGACGCGCCTCACGTAGGCCGCGGGATCGGCCGGCAGGCCGCCTTCGGCCAGCAGCGCCTGGTCGAACAGGATGTTGGCAAGGTCGTCGAAATGCTCGGAGCCTTCGAGCTTCTTCACCAGCGCATGCTCGGCGTTGACCTCGAGCACCGGCTTCAGGTCGGGCGCGGGCTGGCCGGCCTGCTTGAGCATGCGCGCGAGCTGCGTGCTCATGCCGCCGTCCTGCACCACCAGGCAGGCGGGCGAATCGACCAGGCGCGTGGTCACGCGCACGTCCTGGGCCTTGTCCTTGAGCGCTTCCTTGAGCTTCTCGAGCATCGGCTTGAACGATTCGGCCGCTTCCTCGGCCGCCTTCTTCTCGGCCTCGTCCTGCAGCTTGCCCAGATCGACCGCGCCCTTGGCCACGCTCTGCAGCGGCGTGCCGTCGAACTCGGTGAGGTAGTTGAGCGCCCACTCGTCGACGCGGTCGGTCATCAGCAGCACCTCGATGCCCTTCTTCTTGAAGACCTCGAGCTGCGGGCTGTTCTTGGCGGCGGCCAGCGTGTCGGCCGTGATGTAGTAGATCGCGTCCTGGCCGTCCTTCATGCGCGCCTTGTAGTCGGCGAAGCTCACGCTCACGGTGTCGCTGGTGGTCGACGCGAAGCGCAGCAGCTTGGCGATGCGGTCGCGGTTGGCGAAATCCTCACCCAGGCCTTCCTTGAGCACGGCGCCGAACTCGGCATAGAACTTCGCGTACTTGCCCGATTCGTCGGCCGCTGCCGCGGCGGCTTCGGCCGCGGTGGGCGCGTTCTTGTCGACCACGTCGGTCACGCCTTCGGTCGGCTCGGGCGCGGGCACCGATTCGCCCGAGCCCACGTCGATGCGGCCCTCGCCGCTCTCCGGGCCGGTCTTCTGCTTCTTCGCGAGGTCCTCGAGCATGCCGAGCACGCGCTTGGTGCTGCCCTCGCGGATGGCCTTCACGTCGCGGCTTTCCTGCAGCAGCTCGCGGCTCACGTTGAGCGGCAGGTCGGACGAGTCGATCACGCCCTTCACGAAGCGCAGGTAGCTCGGCAGCAGCGCCTCGGCGTCGTCCATGATGAAGACGCGCTTCACGTAGAGCTTGACGCCCGCGCTCTTGTCGCGGTTCCAGAGGTCGAACGGCGCCTTCGAGGGGATGTAGAGCAGCTGCGTGTACTCGGTGCTGCCCTCCACGCGGTTGTGGCTCCAGGCGAGCGGCGCCTCGAAGTCGTGGCTGATCGCCTTGTAGAACTCCTCGTACTGCTCGGGCGTGATGTCCTTCTTGTTGCGGCTCCAGAGCGCATTGGCCTTGTTGACCGTTTCCCATTCGCCGGTCTTGACCATGTCGCCCGGCTGGTCGTTCTCGCCGTCCTTCCATTCCTCCTTCTCCATGAGGATGGGCAGCGAAATGTGGTCGGAGTACTTGCCGACGATCTGCTTGAGCTTCCAGGCGTTGAGGTATTCGTCGGCGTCCTCGCGCAGGTGCAGCGTGATGCGCGTGCCGCGCTCGGCGCGCGTGATGTCGTCGACCTCGAAGTCGCCCGCGCCGCCGCTCGTCCAGCGCACGCCCTGCTCGGGCGGCAGGCCCGCGCGGCGCGATTCGACCGTGATCTTGTCGGCCACGATGAAGCCCGAATAGAAGCCCACGCCGAACTGGCCGATGAGCTGCGCGTCGGCCTTCTGGTCGCCGCTGAGCTTGCTCATGAAGTCCTTGGTGCCGCTCTTGGCGATGGTGCCGAGGTTGTCGATCGCCTCCTGGCGCGACAGGCCGATGCCGCGGTCGGTGATGGTGATGGTGCGCGCGGCCTTGTCGAAGGACAGGCGCACGTCGAGTTCGGGCTGGTCTTCGTAGAGCTCGGGATGGTCGATGGCCTCGAAGCGCAGCTTGTCGCAGGCGTCCGAGGCATTCGAGATCAGTTCGCGCAGGAAGATTTCCTTGTTGGAGTACAGCGCATGCGTGACGAGGTGCAGCAGTTGCGCGACTTCAGCCTGGAACGGGAGTTTGGTATGGGAAGAGGAATCGGCCATTTGAACCCAGTGATTGCTAAGCGAAAAAATTCTAAGCCGTGCGCTCCGGCGGAACCCACCGGCTTATCAACTCTGCGAGTTGGGGCTTCCGATGCGGATCACAAGAGGCCCTTCGTTGACGATTTCACGCCCGGCCGGGCGGCCCGTTCATCATGCCCCGCACCGTGTGACCGGAGCGAGAACCAAAGTCGTCGCGGCATTGCGCACTCAGCGCGCCGCGAGCAGCGGCGGCAGATGCTCCGCCAGCCAGTCGATCACCACGCGCGTCTTGTGCGGCAGGTAGCGGCCCGCCGGGCGGATCACGTGCAGTTCGAAGCCGAAGGGCCGCGGCTCCTCGAAGACGCGTTCCAGCGTGCCCGCCGCCAGTGCATCGGCCGCGAGCCAGGCCGGCAGGCGCGCCAGGCCCATGCCGCCGATGGCGGCTTCGAGCAGCACCTCGGCGCTGTCGCAGCGCAGGCGCGAAGGCGGCGTCGCCTCGACCAGCCGGCCCTCGGCATCGTGGAAGCGCCAGGACGAGACCTGCCCGTCGCGCGCATAGACCACCGCCTCGTGCAGGGGGCCGGTCAGGTCGGCAATGCCCGACGGCCGCCCGCGCTCGGCCAGGTAGGCGGGTGCGGCGCACAGCACCATCCACTGCGCGCCCAGCGGCCGCGCGACCAGTTCGGCGGTGTCGGGCAGCTCGCCGCTGCGGATCGCGAGATCGATGCCGTCCTCGGCCAGGTCCACGCGCCGGTCGTTGAACGAGAGTTCGAGCACCAGCTGCGGATGCCGGCGCGCGAGCGCGAGCAGCAGCGGCCCCACCTTCAGCCGCCCGAGCATCGCCGGCATGCTCAGGCGCACCAGCCCGGCCGCGGTGCTGCGCGCCGCATCGGCCAGCGCCTCGGCCGCATCGAGCTCCGCGAGCGCGCGCCGGCAGCGCTCGTAGTAGCCGTGGCCTTCGGCCGTGAGGCTCTGGCTGCGCGTGGTCCGCAGGAACAGCCGCGTGTCGAGCCGCGCCTCCAGCCGCGCAATGCTCTTGGCGACCGCCGAGCGCGTGACGTGCAGCCGCTCGGCCGCCCGCGCGAAGCTGCCGGCCTCGACCGCGGCGACGAATTCCTCGATACCCTGCAGGCGCTGGCTCATTGGATACTTTTCAGAAACTCGAAGACGAAAATTATCCACCAATGGATAGCGCTACTCGCCAATAGCATGAAGCCTTCTTTTTTCAACGGAGGCCTTTTCATGCAAACCCGACAAACGCTCCGGCGCTGGCAACTCGCTTCCTTCGGCCGCGACCAGCTCGAACAAGTGGCGTCAGAGCCGCTCCCCACGCCCGGCCCGGGCCAGCTCCTCGTGCAGGTGGGCGCGGTGTCGCTCAACTACCGCGACCTGCTGATGGTGCGCGACGGCATGGGCATGTCCTTCCCGCTGCCCTTCACGCCCGGCTCCGACATGGCCGGCACCGTGCTGGCCGCCGGCCCCGGCGTGCACCGCTTCGCCGAGGGCGACCGCGTGATCAACACCTTCTGGGGCGGCTGGATCGACGGGCCCTGGCATGCCGGCGCGGTGCTCGCCGGCGGTCCCGGGCCGGGCATGCTGGCCTCGCACGTGCTGATCGACCAGGAATGGGCCGTGGCCGCGCCCGCCACGCTCGACTTCGCCCAGGCGAGCACGCTGCCCTGCGCCGGCCTCACCGCCTGGTTCGCGCTGGCCGAGACCGGCGCGCTGCGCCCCGGCCAGACCGTGCTGATCCACGGCACCGGCGGCGTCGCGCTGTTCGGCCTGCAGCTCGCGCGGCTGCATGGCGCGCGCGCGATCGTGGTCACCGGCAGCGCGGACAAGCGCGCCGAGGCGCTCGCGCTCGGCGCCACCGAGGTGCTGATGCGCGACAGCGACTGGCCCGCCGAGGTGCGCCGGCTCACGCAGGGCCGCGGCGCGGACCATGTGCTCGAACTCGCCAGCGGCCCCCACCTCGACCGCTCGCTGCAGGCGGCGGCACAGGGCGGCCGCGTCTCGATCATCGGCATGCTCGGCGGCGAGACCCTCAGCGCTTCGTTCTACGCGATGGTGCTCGGCCGCATCACGGTGCAGGGCATCGGCGTGGGCCACCGGCGCGCGCTCGAGGACCTGGTGCGCGCGGTCGAGGTCAATGCGCTCGAACCGGTGATCGCGGCGCGCTACGACTTCGATGCGCTGCCGGAGGCGCTCGACCATCTGGCGCGGGGGGCGTTCGGCAAGGTGGTGGTCGTGCTCTGAGCCGTCTCGCCTTGCACGGCGGCCGCGAAAGATGGGCGATTTGTGAACAGGTTCCGCCCACCGCGAGTTATTTCACAAAGCACGCGTGTTCCGTTCCTAGAATCCGCCCGCGCCATGACCATGGGCGCACTTCAACAACGATTCGAGGATGGAGAAACATGGAACACAGCACTTACAAAAAGTGGGCCGCGGAGTTCATGGGTACTTTCTGGCTCACCTTCGGCGGCTGCGGCAGCGCGGTGCTGGCGGCGGGCTTTCCCGAACTCGGCATCGGCTTTCTCGGCGTCTCGCTGGCCTTCGGGCTGACGGTGGTGACCGGGGCCTATGCGCTGGGCCCGATCTCCGGCGGCCACTTCAATCCGGCGGTGTCGATCGGCCTGGCGGCCGCGGGTCGCTTCAAGGCGTCCCAGCTCGCGGGCTATGTCGTCGCGCAAGTGCTCGGCGCCATCGCGGCCGCGGGCGTGCTCTACCTCATCGCCACCGGCAAGCCCGCCGCGGAGATCGGCGGCTTCGCGACCAACGGCTTCGGCGAGCACTCGCCCGGCAAGTACGGCATGACCGCGGCGCTGGTCTGCGAGGTGGTGCTGACCGCGGTGTTCCTGATCGTGATCCTCGGCGCCACCGCCAAGCGCGCGGCCGGCGGCTTCGCAGGGCTCGCGATCGGCCTGTGCCTCACGCTGATCCATCTGATCTCGATCCCGGTGACCAACACCTCGGTCAATCCGGCGCGCAGCACCGGGCCGGCGCTGTTCGGACCCTCGTACGCGGTGTCGGAGCTGTGGCTGTTCTGGGTCGCGCCGATCGCGGGCGCCGTGATCGGCGCGCTGATCTACCGCGCGCTGCTCGCGAGCAGCGACGACTGAACGGGAACGGGAGCGGGAAGGAACGGGCGCCGCTCAGAGCCCGGTCGCCGACTGCACGCGCGGCAGCGCGGTCGACTGGCCGATGGACTCGGTGCCGCTCGGATGCGCGGCGGCATAGGCGCCGGCCTCGATCTCGGCCACCGGCAGCGTCGAGTTCATCGCCGGCGCGCTGGTCGACTGGCCGATCGATTCGGTGCCGGCCGGGCGCGCGGCGGCCATCGCGCCGGCCTGCACCTCGGGGTTCTCGGGCGAACGCATCTGCAGCGGGTGGTAGTCCGAGCCGTCCATCGTCTCGGCCGAGGCATGGACGGTGCCGAAGGCCGTGAACGCGGCCACGGTGCCGAGGGCAAGAAGCTGGAAGGGCATGCGCATGATGAGGTCTCCTGGTGATGAATGGCCCTGCCCACTCTAGGCCGCGAGACTGAGCCGGCCGTGAGCGAAGTCTTAGCCCGGCGTGAGCGCCGAGCGGCAGCGCCGCACCACGAAGGCGCCGCGCGAACGAGGCCTCGGCATCGAGCGCGGCCGCGCCCTCACTGCGGCACGCGCCAGCCGAGCCCGCGCACGTTGCGGATGGCCCCGGCGCCGAGCTTGCGGCGCATGCCGTGGATCAGCACGTCGATGGCGTTGCTCGTCACTTCCTCGCCCCAGCCGTAGATGCGGTTCTCGAGCTGCTCGCGCGAGAGGACGGCGCCGGGCCGCTCGAGCAGCGCATGCAGCAGTGCGAACTCGCGCGCCGTCAGCGCCTCGCGCACGCCCTGCACCACGACCTCGCGCGTGGTCAGGTCGAGCTGCAGCACGGCGCCGCCGATCAGCGAGTGCGCGGCGCCGTCGCGCCGGCGCACCACGGCGCGCATGCGCGCCAGGAGCTCGCGGAATTCGAAGGGCTTGCGCAGGTAGTCGTCGGCGCCGATGTCGAGGCTGTGGATGCGGTCTTCCAGCCCGCCGCGCGCGGTGAGCACCACGACCGGCGTGGCGTCGCCGCGTTCGCGCGCGCGCCGCAGCACCTCGGTGCCGTCCTGGCGCGGCAGGCCCAGGTCGAGCAGCACGCAGGTGTAGCCGCCGTCGGCCAGCGCGCTCTGCGCGAGCTCGCCGTCGCGCACCCAGTCGGCCGACCAGCCCGCGCCGTCGAGCGCCTGCTTCAGGCTGCGCCCGATCGTCTCGTCGTCTTCCACCAGCAGCACACGCATCGCATCGCCCCTTCGTCGCTGCGCGGGCCGCCATGCCTGCGCCGTGGCGCAGCCTGCTGCCGGATTCTTAGGCCAGCCTGAGCGCCGGCGCTCAGAAGCGCTCGTGCGGCGCCAGGTAGCGCCACTGCCCCACCGGCAGGTTGCCGAGCATCACCTTGCCGATGCGCACGCGCTTCAGGCCCACCACCTTGAGGCCGACGAGCTCGCACATGCGGCGGATCTGGCGCTTCTTGCCTTCGGTGAGCACGAAGCGCAGCTGCTCCGGGTTCTGCCATTCGACGCGCGCGGGCTTGAGCGCCTGGCCGTCGAGGCTGAGGCCGTGGCGCAGCTTCGCGAGCATGGCGCGCGGGAACACCGCCTGCACGTTGGTGGTGACCGGGTCCTCGTCGTCCAGGCGCACGAGCTGCCCGGTGGGCGCCGGCTGGCCGAGGCCGTGGTAGGCCACGCGCACGAGGTATTCCTTCTCCATCACCGAGTCCTCGCCGATGAGCTGGCGCGCGATGCGGCCGTCCTGCGTCATCACGAGCAGGCCGGTGGAGTCGATGTCGAGCCGGCCGCAGGGCGCGAGGCCGCGCAGCTGGCTCGCGTTGAAGAAGAAGCGCGCGTTGTCCTCGGCCCAGCGGTTCTGCGGCGTGAACAGCGTGACCGCCGGTTCGTGGCCGTCCTCGGCCTGTCCGCTGACGTAGCCGATGGGCTTGTTGATGAGGATGGTGACCTGGCTCGCCTGCTGGCCCTTGGCCGCCTTGTCGATCTCGATGCGGTCGGCGGGCGTGACCTTGACGCCCATCTCGGCCGGCCGGCCGTTCACCTTCACCCAGCCGTTGGCGATCCAGTCGTCGGCCTCGCGGCGCGAGCAGAGGCCGAGCTCGGCCATGCGTTTGTTGAGGCGGATCGGTGCGGTGGCGTCGGTCATGGGGAAGAAGGAGGGCGCGGTCGGGCGACGCGCGGCAGCGGGCATTTTCGCCCATGGCCGCGGCCCGCGAGACGTGTCTTGCGCCGTGGCGATAATGCGCCCGAATGACGCGCCAACGCCCCGCCGGCGGCCCCGGACCTGCATGACCCAAATCCTGATCCTCAGTGTGAGTGCCGGCAACGGCCACGTGCGCGCCGCGCAAGCCCTCGAAGCCGCCATCGCCGCGACCCCGCCGCACACCGCGGTGCACATCGACGCCATGGCCCATGTGAACGGCGGCTTCCGCAAGGTCTACACCGACTGGTACATCCAGCTCGTGAACCGCGCGCCCGAGCTCTGGTCGTACCTGCACCAGCGCACCGACGCCACGCCGCACCATGCGCCCTCGCAGCGGCTGCGCCGCGGCATCGAGCGCCTCTCCACCGGCGCCCTGGTGCGCGAGCTGCGCCGCGCCAAGCCCGCCGCGGTGATCTGCACCCACTTCCTGCCGGCCGAGCTTCTGATGCGCGAGCGCAACCGCGGCCGCATCGACTGCCCGGTGTGGCTGCAGATCACCGACTACGACCTGCACAACATGTGGCTGGTGCCGGGCATGACGGGCTATCTCGCGGCCACCGAGGAAGTGGCCTTCCGGCTGCGCGCGCGCGGCATTCCGGCCGAGCGCATCCACGTGACCGGCATTCCGGTGATGCCGGCCTTCTCGGAACCCGATGCGCCCGCGCTCGCGCGCGATGCCTGCGCCGCGGCGCTCGGGCTCGATCCGGCGCGGCCGGTGCTGCTGATGGTCTCGGGCGGTGCCGGCGTGGGCGACCTGCCGAGCATGGTCGAGCGCGTGCTCGGCCCTGGCGGCGACAGCGGCTTCCAGGTGATCGCCGTCGCGGGCCGCAATGCCGACGCGCACGCCCGGCTGCAGGCGCTGGCGGCGCGCCATCCCGGCCGCGTGGTCGCGATCGGCTTCACGAGCGAGATGCACAGGCTCATGGCCGCCGCCGACCTGGTGGTGACCAAGCCGGGCGGCCTCACGGTGTCGGAGTGCCTCGCGCTCGGCAAGCCGATGCTGCTGATCTCGCCCATTCCGGGGCAGGAGGAGCACAACGCCGGCTTCCTGATGGAGGAAGGCGCGGCCTGGCTCGCCTACGACGCGATCGGCCTCGACTACAAGGTCGCGCGCCTGATGGCCGATCCGGCCAAGCTCGCGTCGATGGCGGCGCGCAGCCGCGCGCTCGGCAAGCCCCGGGCCGCGGCCGCGGTGCTGCGCCACGTGCTGGGGCAGGCCGGATGAGCGGCCCAACGGAAAGAACGGGCATCGCCCGCACCCTGGGCTACCTCGCATGGGTGGTGGTGATGGCCTTCTTCTTCGCCAATGCCGAGATCCAGATCGAGGGCGGCGCGGGCTGGGCCACGTCGCTGCCCACGTGGCGCATCGAGAACAGCATCTGGCTCGACCTGTTCTGGGGCGGCCGCGCGATGACCGGCTACCACGCCTGGGTCTTCACCTTCATGGCGCTGGTGTTCTTCGCGCCGCTGGCCTTCAACGGGCGCTGGACCTGGCGCGACGCGGGGCTCGCCGTCGTCGGCCTCATCGTGTTCTGGGTCTGCGAGGACTTCCTCTGGTTCATGATCAACCCGGCCTTCGGCTGGGCGCGCTTCAACCCGGTCGATGCCTTCTGGCACAAGCACTGGCTCTGGGGCGCGCCGGTCGACTACTGGGGCGGGCTGGCCGTGGCCTGCGTGATCCTGCTCGTGCGGCACCGGCCGGGGCGCGCGCGATGAGGATGCCCAAGCGCAAGCACCGCCGGCAGCAGGAAGCCGCCGCGCGCGCCGTGCCGCGCCCCGGCCACTGGGCCGATCCGCTCGACGTGCTCGGCGTCGAGAACCTGCACCGCATCACGCCCACGCTGTACCGCAGTGCGCAGCCGCGCATCGGCAACGTGGCGGCGCTCCGGTCGCTCGGCATCCGCACCATCGTGAGCCTGCGTTCCTTCAACGACGACCGCGCAGTGTTCGCGGGCCACGACATGCGGCTGGTGCGCGTGCCGATCAACACCTGGGCCATCGACGACGCGAAGGTGCTGCGCGCGCTGGCGGCGATCCGCGAAGCCGAGAAGCACGGGCCGGTGCTGATCCACTGCATGCACGGCGCCGACCGCACCGGCGTGGTCGCGGCCGCCTACCGCATGGCGGTGCAGGACTGGGACAAGGAGAGCGCGCGCCTGGAGATGCTGCGCGGCGGCTACGGCTACCACACGGTCTGGCGCAACATCCCGCGCTACCTCGATCGCTTCGACCCCGAGAAGATGCGCCATGCGCTCGCGCAGGCGCCGGCGATTCCCCAAGTGTCCTGAAGGCGGCAGCGGCGCCCGCGAGCCGCTCCTATACTGGCCGGCCCCTCGATCCACGGAAGGCCCGCCATGGCACTGCAACTGCGCTCCCTGATCCGCGCGAGCGGCGAACTCGAACTCTCGCTGCACGACGTGCCGATGCCCGAACCGCAGCCCCACGAGGTGGTGATCCGCGTCGAGGCCGCGCCGATGAATCCCTCGGACCTGGGCCTGCTGTTCGGCGCCGCCGACATCGGCACCGTCAAGGCGTCGGGCACGCCCGAGCGCCCGGTCGTCACCGCCACCGTGCCCGAGCGCGCCATGCCCGCCATGGCCGCGCGGCTGGACCAGTCGATGCCGGTCGGCAACGAGGGCGCGGGGGTGGTCGTCCAGGCCGGTGCATCGCCGGCCGCGCAGGCGCTGCTCGGCAAGACCGTGGCGGCAATCGGCGGCGCGATGTATTCGCAGTACCGCGCGGTCGCCGCGGCGCAGTGCCTCGAACTGCCCGCGGGCACCACGCCGGCCGAGGGCGCCTCATGCTTCGTCAACCCGCTCACCTCGCTCGGCATGGTCGAGACGATGCGCCGCGAGGGCCACGAGGCGCTGGTGCACACCGCAGCCGCCTCCAACCTGGGCCAGATGCTCAACAGGATCTGCCAGAAGGACGGCATCGCGCTGGTCAACATCGTGCGCAAGCCCGAGCAGGAGGCGCTGCTGCGCGGCCTGGGCGCGAAGTACGTCTGCAGCACCGCCTCGCCCACCTTCCTCGACGACCTGACCGATGCGCTGGCCGAGACCGGCGCCACCCTCGCCTTCGACGCCACCGGCGGCGGCAAGCTCGCGGGCCAGATCCTCGGCTGCATGGAAGCGGCGCTGAACCGCAACGCGAAGGAGTACAGCCGCTACGGCTCGACCACGCACAAGCAGGTCTACATCTACGGCGGCCTCGACCGCGGTCCGACCGAGTTCGTGCGCAACTTCGGCATGGCCTGGGGCATGGGCGGCTGGCTGCTGTTCCCCTTCCTGCAGAAGATCGGCGACGAAGGCGTGCAGCGGCTGCGCGCGCGCGTCGTGGCCGAACTCAAGACCACCTTCGCAAGCCACTACACGCGGGAGGTGTCGTTCCACGAGGCGCTGCAGCCCGATGCGATCGCGGTGTACGGCCGGCAGGCGACGGGAGAGAAGTTTCTGTTGAACCCTAACAAGGGCTGAGAAATCGGGCAGCCGGACGCAGAGGACGCGAAGGTTTCGCGAAGGACGCAAAAAAACAGCCTGAAAGTGTGGGCTGCGCCTGTGCAGCCGCAGCGCCCTGGCGGAACCGAAGGGAGGCGCCGTCGTGCAACGGCAGCCCACACCATTCTTCGGTATTCCTTTCGCGTCCTTCGCGTAACCTTCGCGTCCTCTGCGTCCGGTCTTCCGCCCCTCAAACCACCAGCCGATACCCCACCGCCGTCTCCGTCAGCAGATGCCGCGGCTGCGCGGGATCGGCTTCGAGCTTCTGGCGCAGGTGGCCCATGTAGATGCGCAGATAGTGGCTCTGGCCGGTGTGCGACGGGCCCCAGACCTCGCGCAGCAGCTGGCGCTGCGTGAGCACGCGGCCGGCGTTGGCGACGAGCACGGAGAGCAGGCGGTATTCGGTGGGCGTGAGGTGCACCTCGGCGCCGGCGCGGCGCACGATGCGGGCCGCGCGGTCGAGTTCGATCTCGCCGAAGCGGAACAGTGCCTCGGCCACCGCTTCCTCGCCGCCGGTGGCGCGCGGGCGGCGCAGGTTGGCGCGCACGCGCGCGAGCAGCTCGCCGGTGCCGAAGGGCTTGGTCAGGTAGTCGTCGGCGCCGGCGTCGAGCGCGGCGATCTTGTCGGCCTCGTCGCTGCGCGCGGAGAGCACGATGATCGGCACCGCCGACCAACCGCGCACGTCGCGGATCAGCGAGACGCCGTCGCCGTCGGGCAGGCCGAGGTCGAGCACCAGCAGGTCGGGCTGGCGCGTGCCGGCCGCGGCGAGGCCGTCGCGCAGCGTGGCGGCCTCGTGCACCTGCCAGCCCTCGGCCTCGAGCGCGCCGCGCACGAAGCGGCGGATCTGCGGCTCGTCCTCGATCACGATGGCGGTGGGCGTCGGCATGGGAGAAGAAGAAGGTTCAGAGGGCGGCCTCGGCGGGCTCGGGCGGTTCGCGGCGCGGCAGCCGGACGGTGAATTCTGCACCGCCGCCCGGGGCGTTGCGCGCGCCGATCTCGCCGCCGTGCGCGCTCACCACCGCGCGGCAGATCGCGAGGCCGAGCCCGACGCCGGGCGTGGCCGACTCGCTGTCGCCGCGCGTGAACTTGTCGAACAGGCGGTGCTCGCGGCCCGCCACCGCGGCCGGCAGGCCCGGGCCATGGTCGCGCACGCTCAGCACCAGCACGCCGGGCTCGGCGCGCGCGCCGACGACGACGGGCGGCGCGCCGTACTTGGCGGCGTTCTCGAGCAGGTTGACGAGCACGCGCTCGATCAGCACCGCATCGAACTCGACCAGCGGCAGCGCCGGCGCGAGCGCGGTCTGCACCACCGTGCGGCCGAGCGCGGTGCGCGCCGCGCGGATGGCCGAGCCCACCACCTCCTCCACCGACTGCCAGTCGCGCCGCAGGTTCACCGCGCCGCCGGCGATGCCGCTTTCGAGCCGCGCCATGTCGAGCAGGTTGTTGACCAGCGCGTGCAGCTCGTGCGCCTGCGCGACGATGGCGCGCGCCGCCTGGGCGTGTTCCTCCGGCGGCAGGGACTGCAGCGACTCGGCCAGCGCGATCAGCGCGGTGAGCGGCGTGCGCACGTCGTGCGAGATGGCGCCGAGCAGCGCATTGCGCAGCCGCTCCGATTCCATCTCGACCACGGCCTGCTGCGCGACCTCGACGTAGTGCACGCGCTCGAGCGCGATCGCGATCTGCCGCGCGAGCGTCTCGAGCTGCTGCGCCTGCTCCGGGATCAGCAGCCAGCGCGGCTGCGCGGGCGCGAGCGCCAGCACGCCGCGCACGCGCATCGGCGCGCGCAGCGGCACGTAGTGCCAGGGCTGCGCCGCGAGCGTGGCGGTGGCCAGCCCGGCGGGCTGGCCGTGGCGGAAGACCCAGTCGGCCACCTGCATGTCGAAGCCCTCGGGCGGATCGTCCGGGCGCACCAGCTGGTCGGCGGCATCGGTGGCGAGCACCAGCGCATGGCCGCCGAAGTGGCCCTGCACCGACGCGGCGCCGAGCGCCACGACCTGCGCGCTCTCGAGCGCGGCCGACAGCTCGCGCGTGAGTTCGAACAGCGAGCGCGCGCGCCGCTCGCGGCTGGTCGAGACGCCCGCCGCGAAGCGCAGCCCCACGGTGAGCTGGCCCACGAGCAGGCCGACGCCGAGCATGATGATGAAGGTCAGCACGTACTGCAGGTCGCTCACCGCGAGCGACAGCCGCGGCGGCACGAAGAAGTAGTCGAACGCGGCCACGTTGAGCAGCGCGGTCAGTGCCGAGGGCCCGCGGCCGAAGCGCATCGCCACGCCGACCACGCCGGGCAGGAACAGCATCACGATGTTGGCGAGATCCAGCACATGCGCGAGCGGCATGCACACCAGCGTGAGCGCCACGCTCGTGGCCGCGGCCCAGGCATAGCCGGGCCAGTGGCGCGCGGCCCGGTCGTCGTGCTCGGCGTCGGCCGCGAGGATGCCGCCGAGCGGCGACCGCGCAAGGCGGCGCGAACTGCCGGCCTGTCCCACTTCGAGGATGTCGAGCGCGGGCGCGCGCTCGGCCAGCGCGCGGGCGAGCGGCAGCGATCGCGCGGGCCACCACCAGCGGCGCCAGCCGGCGAGCGGCGCGGGCCGGCCGAGCACCAGCGTGGCGCAGTTGAGCCGGCGCGCCTGCTCGGCGAGCTGCTCGGCCACGTCCGCGCCCGTGAGCACGGCGGTGTCGGCGCCCAGTTCCTCGGCCAGCTTGAGCACCGCGAGCACCCGGTCGCGCGCATCGGCCGCGAGCCGCTGCAGCCGCGGCGTCTCGACGTAGGCCGCATGCCAGCGCACGTTGAGCTGGCCCGCGAGCCGCGCCGCCGTGCGCACCGTCTGCGCCGCGCCTTCGTGCGGCCCCACGCACGCGAGGATCGCGCCCGAGGTGTTCCAGGCCTGCAGCCCGCCCGGGCCGCCGTGGGCCGCGCCCGACTGCTCGACGCGCCAGCCGCGCACGTCGTCCTCCACATGTTCCGCGGTGCGGCGCAGTGCGATCTCGCGCAACGCGATCAGGTTGCCCTTGCGGAAGAAGTTCTGCGCCGCGCGCTCCGCCTGCTGCGGCAGGTAGACCTTGCCGGCCGCGAGCCGCGCCGTGAGCTCGTCGGGCGTGACGTCGACCAGCACCACCTCGTCGGCCTCGTCGAGCACGTTGTCGGGCACGGTCTCGTGCACCCGCACGCCGGTGATCGCGCCCACGGTGCCGTTGAGGCTTTCGAGGTGCTGCACGTTGAGCGCGGACCAGACCTCGATGCCCGCGGCCAGCAGCTCCTGCACGTCCTGCCAGCGCTTGGCGTGGCGCGAGCCGGGCGCGTTGGTGTGGGCCAGCTCGTCGACCAGCAGCACCGCGGGCTTGCGCGCCAGCGCGGCGTCGAGGTCGAACTCGGCGAGCCGGCGGCCGCGGTGGTCGACCTCGCGCAGCGGCAGCAGCTGCAGGCCCGCGAGCAGCGCGGCGGTCTCGCTGCGGCCGTGGGTCTCGACCACGCCGATCAGCACGTCGCGCCCTGCGGCACGCTCGCGCTGCGCCGCGCTCAGCATCGCCCAGGTCTTGCCCACGCCGGCGCTGGCACCGAAGTAGATGCGCAGCCTGCCGCGCTGCGCGCGCGCCTCGTCGCTGCGCAGTTGCGCAAGCAGGGCGTCGGGGTCGGGGCGCGTGTCGGACATGGCGGCGGGTCCGCAGGTTAGCGCATGGCGGCGCTCCCGCTACCGCGCGGGCGGCGCTGGCACGCCGTCGAGCGCGAGGTTGAGCGCCAGCACGTTCACGCGCGGCTCGCCGAGCAGTCCGCCGAGCGGCACCTCGGTGTGGCGCGCGATCAATGCCTCCACCTGCGCGAGCGGCAGCCCGCGCACGCGCGCGACGCGTGCCGCCTGGTAGTGCGCGGCCGCGGGGCTGATGTGCGGATCGAGCCCGCTGGCCGAGGCAGTGACGAGGTCGACCGGCACCGGCGCGGCGTTGCCCGGATCGGCGGCCCGCAGCGCTGCCACGCGCGCCCGCACCGCGTCGACCAGCGCCGGGTTCAGCGGCCCGAGGTTCGAGCCGCCGGAGGCGCGGGCGTCGTAGGGCTGCGGTGCGGTGGCCGAGGGCCGGCCCCAGAAGTGCTTCGGGTCGACGAAGTTCTGCCCGATCAGCGCCGAGCCGACGGCGCGGCCGCCGACCACCACGAGGCTGCCGGCCGCCTGCGACGGAAACAGCGCCCTGGCTGCGCCCGTGACGGCCAGCGGATAGACGAGGCCGGTGAGCGCGCCCAGCAGCGCGAAGAGCACGATCGCGGGACGCAGCACGCCCCCGCTGCCGATGTCGTCGGAATTGTTGTTCGACATGATGGAGTCTCCTCAGACCAGGCCGGCCGCCGCGAGCAGCCAGTCGATCAGCTTGATGCCGACGAAGGGAACGACCAGGCCGCCGAGGCCGTAGATCGCGAGGTTGCGGCGCAGCAGCGCGGCCGCGCCCACGGGCCGGTAGCGCACGCCCTTGAGCGCGAGCGGGATCAGGAACACGATCACGAGCGCGTTGAAGATCACGGCCGACAGGATGGCCGACGACGGGCTCGCGAGCCGCATCACGTTGAGCGCGCCGAGCTGCGGATAGGTCGAGACGAAGATCGCCGGAATGATCGCGAAGTACTTCGCCACGTCGTTCGCGATCGAGAAGGTGGTGAGCGAGCCGCGCGTCATCAGCAGCGCCTTGCCGGTCTCCACCACCTCGAGCAGCTTGGTCGGGTTCGAGTCGAGGTCGACCATGTTGCCGGCCTCCTTCGCGGCCTGCGTGCCGCTGCCCATCGCCACCGCCACGTCGGCCTGCGCGAGCGCCGGCGCGTCGTTGGTGCCGTCGCCGGTCATCGCGACCAGGCGGCCTTCGGACTGGTACCTGCGGATCAGCGCGAGCTTGTCCTCGGGCGTGGCCTCGGCGAGGAAGTCGTCCACGCCGGCCTCGGCCGCGATGGCGGCCGCCGTGAGCTTGTTGTCGCCCGTGATCATCACCGTGCGGATGCCCATGCGGCGCAGTTCGGCGAAGCGCGCCTTGATGCCGGTCTTGACGATGTCCTTGAGCTCGACCACGCCGAGCAGGCGCGCACCCTCGGCCACCGCGAGCGGCGTGCTGCCGCGGCGCGCGGCCTCGTCGGCGGCGCGCAGCACCTCGGCGGGCACGCTGCCGCCCTGCGCCTCGACGTGGCGGCGCACGGCATCGACCGCGCCCTTGCGCAGCACGACCGGGTCGGCATCGAGGCTGTTGGCCGCGGCCGGCAGGTCGACGCCACTCATGCGCGTCTGCGCGGTGAAGGCGACGAAGCGGGCCCCCTCGACCTCCTCCGACGCGATGCCTTCGCGCCGCGCGAGCTCGACGATGCTGCGGCCCTCGGGCGTCTCGTCGGCGAGCGAGGCCAGCATCGCGGCATGCGCGAGCCGGGCCCGGTTCACGCCCGGCGCGGGCAGGAAGGCACTCGCCTGGCGGTTGCCGTGCGTGATGGTGCCGGTCTTGTCGAGCAGCAGCACGTCCACGTCGCCCGCGGCCTCGACCGCGCGGCCCGAGGTCGCGATCACGTTGGCCTGCATCATGCGGCTCATGCCGGCCACGCCCACGGCCGAGAGCAGCCCGCCGATGGTGGTCGGGATCAGGCACACGAGCAGCGCGACCAGCGCGGTCAGCGACACCACCGTGCCCGCGCCCGCGGCCTCGACGCTGAAGACCGAGAACGGCAGCAGCGTGACCGTGACCGTCAGGAACACCAGCGTGAGCGCCACCAGCAGGATCGTGAGCGCGATCTCGTTCGGCGTCTTCTGGCGCCGCGCGGCCTCGACCATGCCGATCATGCGGTCGAGGAAGGACTCGCCCGGGTTCACCGCGATGCGCACCACCAGCCAGTCGGACAGCACCCGCGTGCCGCCGGTCACGGCCGAGAAGTCGCCGCCCGATTCGCGCACCACGGGGGCCGATTCGCCGGTGATCGCGCTCTCGTCGACCGAGGCCACGCCTTCGATGACTTCGCCGTCGAGCGGGACCACATCGCCGGCTTCGACCAGCACGACGTCGCCGCGGCGCAGGTTCGGCGCCTGCTCGGGCAGCCACTTCCTCCCGTTGTGCGGCTCCACCAGCTTCTTCGCCCAGGTGTCCTTGCGCAGGCCGCGCAGCGAGGCCGCCTGCGCCTTGCTGCGCCCTTCGGCCAGCGCCTCGGCGAAATTGGCGAACAGCACGGTGAACCAGAGCCATACGGCGACCGCGAGCACGAAGGCCGGCCGCATGCCGGTGTCGCCCGGAAAGCGCAGCGAATGCAGCCACAGCAGCGTGGTGAGGATGCTGCCGACGTAGACGATGAACATCACCGGGTTGCGCCACTGCGCGCGCGGGCTCAGCTTGGCGACCGCGCCCCGGAGCGCCGGCTTGAGCAGCGCGGCATCGAAGAGCGAAAGAGAAGTGGGTGTGTGTGTTGTCATGGTGCGCTCCTTCCGTTCATTTCCAGAGCACGAGGTGTTCGACGATGGGGCCGAGCGCCAGCGCCGGCACGTAGTTCAGCAGCCCGACCAGCAGCACCGTGCCGATCAGCAGGCAGACGAACAGCGGCCCGTGCGTGGGCAGCGTGCCGGCGGTGGCGGGCAGGCGCCGCTTGGCCGCGAGCGAACCTGCGATGGCCAGCACCGGCACGATCACCGCAAAGCGGCCGAACCACATCGCCAGGCCGAGCAGCGCGTTGTAGAACGGCGTGTTGGCCGAGAGGCCCGCGAAGGCGCTGCCGTTGTTGTTGGCGGCCGAGCTCAGCGCGTACAGCACCTCGGAGAAGCCATGCGCGCCGGGGTTCGCGATGCCGGCCCGGCCCGCGCCGGCCAGCGCCGCCACCGCGGTGCCCGCGAGCACGAGCACCGGCGTGACGAGGATGGTGATGGCGATCAGCTTCATCTCGCGCACCTCGATCTTCTTGCCGAGGTACTCCGGCGTGCGGCCGATCATCAGGCCCGCGATGAACACCGCGAGCACGGCGAACACCAGCATGCCGTAGAGCCCGCTGCCCACGCCGCCGAACACCACCTCGCCGAGCTGCATCAGCACCATCGGCACCATGCCGCCGAGCGGGGTAAACGAGTCGTGCATCGAGATCACCGCGCCGCACGAGGCCGCGGTGGTGATGGCCGCGAAGAGCGCCGAGGCATCGATGCCGAAGCGCACTTCCTTGCCCTCCATGTTGCCGCCGCTCTGCAGCGCGCCCGCCACCTGGTCGACGCCGAGCGGCGCCAGCAGCGGGTTGCCCGCCTGCTCCGCATGCACCACGACCACGACGGCGACGACGAACATCGCCGTCATCGCCGCGAGCACCGCCCAGCCCTGGCGGATGTCGCCCACCACGCGGCCGAAGGCGAAGCACAGGCCCGCGGGGATCAGGAAGATCGCGAGCATCTGCATCAGGTTGCCGAGCGCGGTCGGGTTCTCGAACGGATGCGCCGAGTTGGCGTTGAAGAAGCCGCCGCCGTTGGTGCCGAGCATCTTGATCGCCTCCTGCGAAGCCACCGGCCCCATGGCGAGCGCCTGCGTGCCGCCCGGGGCGGCTTCGAGCGGATGCACGAGCACCGGCGCATCGAAGTTCTGGATCACGCCCTGGCCCGCGAGCAGCAGCGCGAGCACGAAGGCGAGCGGCAGCAGCACCCACAGCGTGATGCGCACGAGGTCGACCCAGAAGTTGCCGACCACGCCGCGGGCGCCGCCCTCGCCGCGCCGCGCGAAGCCGCGGATCAGCGCGAAGGCGACCGCGATGCCGGTGGCGGCCGAGAAGAAGTTCTGCACCGCGAGGCCGAGCATCTGCGTGAGGTGGCTCATCGTGGCTTCGCCCGCATAGCCCTGCCAGTTGGTGTTGGTGACGAAGCTCACCGCCGTGTTGAAGGCCGAGTCGGGCGACACCGCGCCCATGCCCGCGGGATCGAGCGGCAGCACGCCCTGCAGCCGCTGCAGCGCGTAGAGAAAGACCGCGCCGATGGCATTGAAGGCCAGCAGCGCGAGCGCATAGCGGCGCCAGTGCATCGCCTGCGCGGGCGCGGTGCCCGCGAGGCGGTAGAGCGGCGCCTCGACGCGTGCCATCCAGCGCGGCACGCGCTCGCCGCAGACCGCGGCAAGCAGCCGGCCCACCGGCCAGGCCAGCACCAGCAGCGCGGCGAGAAAGAGGCCCAGCAGGGCCCAGGCGGAGGCGGCCATCTCAGAACGCCTCGGCGCAGATCAGCGCGAACACGAGGTACGCGAACAGGACCACGGCGATGAGTGCGCCGAAGCCGTACAGGGCTTCGAGGCCGATCACGATGCGTTCT
Source organism: Variovorax sp. TBS-050B (assembly GCF_029893635.1). Classification (NCBI taxonomy): domain Bacteria; kingdom Pseudomonadati; phylum Pseudomonadota; class Betaproteobacteria; order Burkholderiales; family Comamonadaceae; genus Variovorax; species Variovorax sp. TBS-050B. The sequence continues at coordinate 1,116,779 of NZ_JARXYR010000002.1, forward strand.
CCCCGTGAACGGCCGAGGCCGCGGTCGGCTTCGGCGCGTCGAGCCTGTCCAGGCCCACGACCAGGGCCGCCACTGCGGCCCACAGCGCCAGCAAGGCGCCCATCCAGACGATGTCCATGCATCACTCCTGCGAATCATCAAAAACGATGGATCGCAGTCTCGGCAGATGGGCGTCAAAACGGGGGAAAGACTCGCGGCGGGGGCGTAAAGAAAGCGTAAATGGCGGGGCGCCGAGGGTTTGCAACGCGGCTGTTGTGTAATGGACGGCCGCCCTTCCGCAGACCGAACCGGACGCGTCGAGACATGCACCCCTCCATGACCGAGCACGCCGTCGTCGTCGTTGGCGCCGGCCCCACAGGATTGATGCTCGCGGCCGAGCTGGCCTTGGCCGGCGTCGACGTCGCGGTGGTCGAGCGGCGGCCCGACCAGCGCCTCCACGGTTCGCGCGCGGGCGGGCTGTCCTCGCGCACGCTGGAAGTGCTCGACCAGCGCGGCGTGGTCGAGCGCTTCCTCGCGGAGGGGCAGGTGGCGCAGGTCACCGGCTTTGCGGTCACGCGCTTCGACATCAGCGACTTTCCGACGCGGCACAACTACGGGCTCGCGCTCTGGCAGAAGCACGTCGAGCGCATCCTTGCCGGCTGGGTGGCCGAGCTGCCGGTGACCTTCCACCGCGGCCGCGAGGTGACCGGCTTCACGCAGGACGCCGGCGGCGTCGACGTCCACATGGCCGACGGTCATGCGTTGCGGGCGCAGTACCTCGTCGGTTGCGACGGCGGACGCAGCGTGATCCGCAAGACCGCCGGCATCGACTTTCCCGGTTGGGATGCTTCGACGAGCGCGCTGCTCGCCGAGGTCGAGATGACCGAGGAGCCCGAAACCGGCGTGCGCCGCACCGCCTCGGGCATGCATGCGATCGGCAAGATCGACTACGAGGTGCGCGACGGCAAGATCGTCTACAAGCCGGGCGGCATGGTCGGCGTCATGCTGACCGAGCCCGAGGTGGGCAACACCAACGAGCCCACGCTGCAGGACCTGCGCGAGCGCCTCGTCGCCGTCTACGGCACGGACTACGGCATCCACAGCCCCGTCTGGATCACGCGCTTCACCGACACCACGCGCCAGGCCGCCGCGTACCGCGACCGCCGGGTGCTGCTGGCCGGCGACGCCGCGCACGTTCATTCGCCGATGGGCGGCCAGGGCCTCAACACCGGCGTGCAGGACGCGGTGAACCTGGGCTGGAAGCTCGCGCAGGTGGTGCACGGCACCTCGCCCGAGAGCCTGCTCGACACCTACCATGCCGAACGCCATCCGGTGGCGGCCCGCGTGCTGCGCAACACGATGGCGCAGGTCGCGCTGATGCGCTTCGACGACCGCATGGAGGCCCTGCGCGAGACCGTGTCCGAACTGCTGGGCATGGACGAGCCGCGGCGGCGCTTCGCCGGGATGATGTCCGGCCTCGACATCCGCTACGACCTGGGCGAGGGCCATCCGCTGCTGGGCCGCCGCATGCCCGACCTCGATCTCGAACCGGTCGGCGACGGCAGTCCGCTGCGGCTCTTCACCCTGCTTCACGCCGCCCGCCCCGTGCTGCTGAATCTCGGCGCGCGCGGCAGCTTCGACACCGCCGCGCGCGGCCATCGCGTCCAGGTCGTCGATGCGCGCTACGCCGGCGCCTGGGAACTGCCGGTGCTCGGCGCCGTGAGCGCGCCCACGGCCGTGCTGATCCGGCCCGATGGGCATGTGGCATGGGTCGGCGACTCGGCCGACACGGGGCTCCTGCAGGCGCTGACCACCTGGTTCGGACCCGCTGCGGCCGGGTAGCGGACCCGGGGCCCGGGCAGCCCGCCGCGCGTCACAACACGCGCCCATCGAACGTCTTCATCCGGGCGCCGGGAACCGCGCGCCGCGGGATGGCCCGCTGCGACCAGGGTCATTGCGCCGTCCTGCTCGACAGTTCCTCCGGCATCACTGAATAATCAAAGTAGATGCTTTGATAAATACGAATCGAACATGAACACACGATCGAGGGTCGGGCTCCTGGCCGCGCTTGCGGCATTGGTGGTGGGTGCGGCGGGCTGGCGCCTGGCAACGGGGACCGGCCCGGCCGATCCGCAAGGCGGCGGCATGCCGCCGGTCAAGGTGGCGGTGGCAGCCGCGCGCGAGACGCAGATGCCGCGCTTTCTCAGCGGCATCGGCACGCTCGAAGCCAGGCGCCAGGTCGAGGTGCCGGCCGAGGTCGAGGGCCGGGTCGCGAAGATCCTGTTCACGCCCGGCGCCGAAGTGCGCGCCGGGCAACTGCTGGTGCAGCTCAATGACGCACCCGAGCAGGGCGACCTCGAACGGCTCGCCGCACAGCGCGCGAATGCGAAGGCCCTGCTCGAACGCACCCGCCGCCTGCTGCCGCAGCAGGCGGCCACGCAGGAACAGCTCGAACAGGCGCAGGCCGGCTTCGATCAGGCCAGCGGCGAGCTGCGGCGGGTGCAGGCGCTGGCCGAGCAGAAGCGCATCAAGGCACCGTTCGACGGCGTGCTCGGCATCCGGCGCGTGAACCTCGGCCAGTTCGTGCGCGCGGGCGATCCGCTGGTGTCGCTCACCGATGCCCGCAGCCTGCTCGCCAACCTCACGCTGCCCGAGACGGCACTGCCGGCGCTGCGGCGCGGCCAGGCGGTGATGCTCTCGGCCGATGCGCATCCGGGCCGCGTCTTCGAGGGCAGGCTCAGCGCCATCGAGCCCCAGATCGGCAGCGACACCCGCACCGTGCGCCTGCAGGCCACGGTGGACAACGCGGACGCTGCGCTCACACCCGGCATGTACGTCAACGGCAAGGTCGCGCTGCCCGCGCGCGCCGACGCGATCACCGTGCCCGAGACGGCGATCACCTACAGCACGCACGGCGACTCGGTGTTCGTGGTGCGCCCGGGCGAGAACGGCGGCTTCACCGCGCAGCAGGTGTTCGTGAAGACGGGCGAGCGGCAGGACGGCCGCGTGGTGGTCGAGCAGGGCCTGAAGGCCGGCGACAGGGTCGTCACCTCGGGCCAGCTGCGCCTGTACAGCGGCGCGGCGGTGGCGCCGACCGCGCAGGACACGCTCGCGCTGGCGGAGCCCCGGCCATGAAGTTCACCGACCTCTTCGTGCGCCGGCCCGTGCTGGCGCTGGTGGTGAGCACGCTGATCCTGCTGCTCGGCGCCCGCGCCATCGGCGACCTGCCGGTGCGCCAGTACCCGCTGACCGAGAGCACCACGCTGACCATCACCACGCAGTACCCCGGCGCCTCGCCGGAGCTGATGCAGGGCTTCGTCACGCAGCCGATCGCGCAGGCGGTGGCGACCATCGAGAACGTCGACTACCTCTCCTCGTCCTCCACGCTGGGCCGCAGCGTCATCAGCGTGCGCATGAAGCTCAACGCCGACGCCAACCAGGCGCTCACGCAGGCCATGGCGCAGGTGAGCCAGGTCAAGTACCGGCTGCCGCCCGAGGCCTTCGACCCGGTGATCCTCAAGTCATCGGGCGAGGCCACCGCGGTGGCCTACGTCGGCTTCTCGAGCAGCACGATGCCGATCCCCGCGCTCACCGACTATCTCTCGCGCGTGGTGCAGCCGCAGTTCGCATCGATTCCGGGCGTCTCCGGGGTGGAGGTGTCGGGCGGGCAGACGCTGGCGATGCGCGTGTGGCTCGATGCCAACCGCATGGCCGCGCGCGGCATCTCGGCCGGCGAGCTGGCCGAGGCGCTGCGGCAGAACAACGTGCAGGCGGCGCCCGGCCAGGTCAAGGGGCTCTACGTGGTGTCGAACATCCGCGTGAACACCGACGTGACGAGCGTGGCCGAGTTCCGCGACATGGTCGTCAAGCGCGAAGGGGACGCGATCGTGCGCCTCGGCGACGTGGCCACGGTGGAACTCGGCGCCGCCAGCGCCGACAGCAGCGCCACCATGGATGGCGAGCGCGCCATCTACCTCGGCCTGCAGGCGGCGCCCAACGGCAATCCGCTGGTGATCGTGAAGCGCATCCGCGAGCTGCTGCCGGACATCGAGCGCAACATGCCGCCGGGCGTGGAGGTGCAGCTGCCCTTCGAGCTCGCGCGCTTCATCGAGGCGTCTATCGACGAGGTGCAGAAGACGCTGCTCGAGGCGATCGCGATCGTGGTGCTGGTGATCTTCCTGTGCCTCGGGTCGCTGCGCGCGGTGCTGATCCCGGTCGTGACCATTCCGCTGTCGATGCTGGGCGCGGCGGCGCTGATGCTGCTGTTCGGCTTCAGTATCAACCTGCTCACGCTGCTGGCGATGGTGCTCGCGATCGGGCTGGTGGTGGACGATGCGATCGTGGTGGTGGAGAACGTGCACCGCCACATCGAGGAAGGCAGGTCGCGCGTGCAGGCCGCGCTGATCGGCGCGCGAGAGGTGGCGGGGCCCGTGATCGCGATGACGCTCACGCTGGCCGCCGTCTATGCGCCGATCGGCCTCATGGGCGGGCTCACCGGCTCGCTCTTCAAGGAGTTCGCCTTCACGCTCGCGGGCGCGGTGGTGGTCTCGGGCGTGATCGCGCTCACGCTGTCGCCGGTGATGAGCTCGTTCCTGCTGCCGCAGGACGCCACGGGCAGCCGCATGGCGCGCCGCGCCGAGGCCTTCTTCCACCGGCTCGCCGGCGGCTACGGGCGGCTGCTCGACGTGTCGCTGCACCACCGGTGGGTGACCGGCGCGCTGGCGGCGGCGGTGCTCCTGAGCCTGCCCTTCCTCTACAACGCGGCGCAGCGCGAGCTCGCGCCCGGCGAGGACCAGGCGATGGTGCTCACCGCGATCAAGTCGCCGCAGCATGCCAACATCGACTACGTCGAGAAGTTCGGACAGAAGTGGGACGCGGTGTTCGCCGCCCTGCCGGAAAACACCGGCCGCTGGCTCATCAACGGCTCCGACGGCGTGGCCAACAGCATCGGCGGCGTGCAGCTCTCCGACTGGAAGGACAGGAAACGCAGCGCCGACGAGATCCAGCACGAGGTGCAGGCCAGCATGGGCGCGGTCGAGGGCAGCAACATCTTCGCCTTCCAGCTGCCCTCGCTGCCGGGTTCGACCGGCGGGCTGCCGGTGCAGATGGTGCTCAAGAGCGCGGGCGACCACCGCATGGTGTTCGAGGCGATGGAAACGCTCAAGGCCGCGGCGCGCGAGAGCGGCAAGTTCGCGGTGGTCGACAGCGACCTCGAGTTCAACAATCCCGTGACGGAGGTGCGCGTGGACCGCGCCAAGGCCAACAGCATGGGCGTCACGATGAAGGCCATCGGCGACACGCTGGCGGTGCTGGTGGGAGAGAACTACGTCAACCGCTTCGGCATGGACGGCCGCTCCTACGACGTGATCCCGCAATCGCCGCGCGAGCAGCGCCTCACGGCCGAGGCGCTGTCGCGCTACTTCGTGAAGAGCGCGAGCGGCCAGCCGGTGCCGCTGGCCAACCTGGTGCAGCTGTCGACCAGCGTCGGGCCCAACAAGCTCACGCAATTCAACCAGCTCAATGCCGCGACCTTCCAGGCGATTCCGATGCCCGGCGTGACCATGGGCGACGCGGTGGCCTTCCTGAGCGAAGAGGCGAAGAAGCTGCCTGCGTGCTTCAGCTACGACTGGCAGTCCGACGCGCGCCAGTTCACGCAGGAGGGCTCGGCGCTGGTGCTGGCCTTCGTGTTCGCGATCGTGGTGATCTACCTGGTGCTCGCGGCGCAGTACGAGAGCCTGCGCGACCCGCTCATCATCCTGATCAGCGTGCCGATGTCGATCTGCGGCGCGCTGGTGCCGCTGGCGCTGGGCTTCGCGACCATCAACATCTACACGCAGATCGGACTGGTGACGCTGATCGGCCTCATCAGCAAGCACGGCATCCTGATGGTGGAGTTCGCCAACGAGATCCAGATGCACAAGGGCCTGGGCCGGCGCGAAGCCATCGAGGAGGCGGCGCGCATCCGGCTGCGCCCGATCCTGATGACCACCGCCGCGATGGTGGTGGGCCTGGTGCCGCTGCTGTTCGCGAGCGGCGCGGGCGCCAGCAGCCGCTTCAGCATCGGGCTGGTGATCGTGGTCGGCATGCTGGTCGGCACGCTGTTCACGCTGTTCGTGCTGCCCACGATGTACACGCTGCTCGCACGCGATCATCGCGCCGCGGGGCGCTCGCAGCGCGCCGCCGAACTCGAGCAGGCCCTGGCCGCGGAAGGCGCATGACGATGACGGTCCGTACTTTCAGCTTCGCTGTGCTCGCGCTGGCCCTCGCGGGCTGTGCCGTCGGGCCGACCTACACACCGCCGGACGAGACGCCCGTCGCCATCGCCGCGCCCGAGCGCGCACTGTTCGCGAGCGACGCGGTGCAGCGCGACTGGTGGCGCCAGCTCGAGGATCCGCAGCTCGATGCGCTGATCGAGCGCGCGCTCGCCGCCAACCACGACATCCGCATCGCGCAGGCCCGGCTGCGCGAAGCCCGCGCCTCGCAGGCCGAGGCCGGGCTCGACCGCTTGCCCGCCGTCACCTTCGGCGCGGACACGACGCGCGGCATCGCACAGGGCAACGGCATTCCCGCCGAGGCGCGCACGCTCGCGCAGAGCAGCCGCGCAGGCTTCGACGCCGCATGGGAGATCGACCTGTTCGGGCGGCTCAAGCGGCTCGACGAGGCCGCCACCGCGCGCGCCGAGGCGTCGGCGGCGGACCTCGCGCAGGTGCGCATCGTGGCGGTGGCCGAACTCGCGCGCAGCTATTACGAGATGCGCGGCGCCGAGCAGCGCCTGGCGGTGACGCGCGGCACCATCGACAGCCTGCGCGCGGGCCTGCGCGTGACCGAGGCACAGGTGCAGACCGGCCGCGGCCTCGAAGGCGAACTCGCGAGCGCGCAGGCCAACCTCTCGGCGACCGAGGCCCAGGTGCCGGTGTTCGAGACCGCGCGCCGACAGGCCGCCCACCGCGTGGCCGTGCTCGCGGGACTGCAGCCGTCGGAGCTGGCGCCCATGCTCCAGCCGCAGCCCCTGCGCGTGCTCGAGAAGCGCCTGCCCATCGGCGACCTGGCGGCACTGCTGCGCCGCCGGCCCGACGTGGCGAGCGCCGAGCGCGCGCTCGCGGCCGGCACGGCCGACGTGGGCGCCGCCACGGCCGCGCTGTATCCGCGCCTCGACGTGGGCGGCTTCCTCGGCTTCGTCGCGCTGCGTGGCTCGGACCTCGGCAGCGCCTCGAGCCGTGCCTTCAGCGTGACCCCCGGCCTGAGCTGGACCGGCGCTGCGGCTGGGTTCGGCCCGGGCCCGCGTGCGCGGCGCACAGGCGCGCGCCGACGGCGAACGCGCGCGCTACGAGCAGACGGTGCTGCGCGCCATCGAGGAGGTGGAGAACGCCCTCGCCGGCTACGGCCAGAACCAGCAGCGCCTGCAATCGCTCGTGCAGGCGGCGGCGCGCAGCGCGCGTGCCGCCGCGCTGGCCGAGGTGCGCTACCGCGAGGGCGGTGCCTCCTACCTGAGCCTGCTCGATGCGCAGCGCACCCTGCTGCGCGCGCAGGACGCGGTGGCCGAAGCCGAGGCCGCTTCGTACACCACCCTGGTGGCGCTCTACAAGGCGCTGGGCGGCGGATGGGAAGCACCCGCACACCATGGGGAGACGCTGGCGCGCGAGGAGGCCCGGCGTTCCGCGCGATAAGCTCCAGCAAAACGCCAGCCGCTCCCACCATGTCCGCCCCCGTCGACGCCAAACCCGCCTGGATGCCGCACCAGCCGGCCGACCGCATCCTCTCCACGCTCAAGACGCGCGGCGCGCTCGGCATTCCCGACGTCGCCCGGGTGCTCGGCGTGACGGTGGAGGCGGTGCGCCAGCAGATGGCGAAGCTGGAGGCCGAGGGCCTGGTCGATGCCGAGCGCCGGCCCGCGGGCCGCGGCCGCCCCACGCAGATCTGGCGCCTCACCGGCGAGGGCCACAAGCGCTTTCCCGACACCCATGCCGAGATGACGGTGCAGATGATCAGCGCCGTGATCAGCGTGTTCGGCGAAAAGGGCATGGACCAGCTGATCGGCGCGCGCGAGACCGCCATGCGCGCCAGCTACACCGACGCCATGCGCGGCGCGCGCAGCCTCAAGACACGGCTCGCGCGGCTGGCGGAGATCCGCAGCCGCGAGGGCTACATGGCCGAGTTCCGGCCCGAGGGCGACGGCTTTCTCTTCATCGAGAACCACTGCCCCATCTGCACCGCCGCGCGCGCCTGCACCGGCTTCTGCCGCAGCGAACTGCAGCTCTTCAATGAAGTGCTCGGGCCCGACGTGAGCGTGAGCCGCGTCGAGCATGTGCTGGCGGGCGCGCGGCGCTGCGCCTACCAGGTCAGCCCAAGGCCGCGCGCCTGAATCCTTTTTTTTCATCAACCCAACCAGAAGGACCCACCATGGAACACACCCTCCCGCCCCTGCCCTACGCCCTCGACGCGCTGGCGCCCGAGTACTCGAAGGAGACCCTCGAGTACCACTACGGCAAGCACCACAACGCCTATGTGGTGAACCTCAACAACCTGCAGAAGGGCACCGAGTTCGAGTCGATGACGCTCGAGGAGATCGTCAAGAAGTCCAGCGGCGGCATCTACAACAACGCCGCGCAGATCTGGAACCACACCTTCTTCTGGAACTGCATGAAGCCCCAGGGCGGCGGCACGCCCACGGGCGCGCTGGCCAAGGCGATCGACGCCAAGTGGGGCAGCTACGACGCCTTCAAGGAAGCGTTCGTGAAGTCGGCCGTGGGCAACTTCGGCTCGGGCTGGACCTGGCTGGTGAAGAAGGCCGACGGCTCGCTGGACATCGTGAACATGGGCGCCGCGGGCACGCCGCTGACGACCGGCGACACGCCGGTGCTCACGGTGGACGTCTGGGAGCACGCCTACTACATCGACTACCGCAACCTGCGCCCGAAGTTCGTCGAGACCTTCCTGGCGAAGCTGGTCAACTGGGACTTCGCGGCGAAGAACTTCGGCTGAGAAATACGGACAGCCGGACGCAGAGGTCGCGAAGGTCTCGCAGAAGTCGCAAAAGAAGAAGTCAAAACAAATTGAATTCCTTCTGCGACTTCTGCGTAACTTTTGTCTTCCTTCTGCGTTCGGCTGTCCGATCCCGCCTTTTTCAGGCGTTGATGAGGTTCAGGATGTTGCCGTCAGGGTCCTTGAACCAGGCGACCTTGATCTTGCCGAAGACGTGGAGGTCGCCTTCGCGCTGCGCGCCGGGCATGTCGTAGTGCTCGAAGGGCACGCCCTTGGCCTTGAGCGCGGCCACGAGGCGGTCGATCTCGGCGCCCACGCTCCAGGTCACGGCCGTGGCCTTGTTGGTGCCCGCGAAGTCGGAGCGGTACACGTTGATGCGGGTGTTGCCGCTGCGGTAGACGATGACCTCGTCGCCTTCGGCATCCACCTGCGCCAGTCCCAGCGTGTCTTCGTAGAAGCGGCGGGCCGCGGCGAGGTCCTTGACCGCGAGGTTGGCCACCGCGTCGATGTTTCCGAGCATGAGCGTCTCCTGTGAAGCCCACCGTGTCGTGGCGGCGCGGCGGGCGAGCCAAAAATACTCAACCATCGGGTGAAGTATTCGCCCACCCGGGGGCGCTGTCAATCCGAAGGACAATAGCCCCGTTCAGACCAGAGACAAACCCATGATCCGCAGACATTTCGGCACGCTGGCCATCGCGCTGGCACTCCCGCTGGCCATCGCGGCCCCCCTCGCCCACGCACAGCCCTACCCCGCCAAGCCGGTGCGCATGATCGTGCCCTTCCCGCCTGGCGGCGGCACCGACATCCTCGCGCGCCTGGTGGCGCAGAAGCTCACCGAGGCCAAGCACTGGACCGTGGTGCCCGACAACCGCGGCGGCGCCGGCGGCACCATCGGCATCGCCGAGGCCGCGCGCGCCGCGCCCACGGGCTACGACATCGTGATGGGCCAGAAGGACAACATGGTCGTCGCGCCCTGGCTCTACAAGAACCTGAGCTACAACCCCGTGAAGGACCTCACCGCCGTGGCCCACGTGGCCTACACGCCGGTGGTCATCGTCACGCAGGCCGACTCCAAGTACAAGACGCTCGACGACGTGGTGAAGGCCGCGCGCGCCGCGCCCGACACCGTGACCTACGGCTCGCCCGGCAACGGCACCACCATCCACCTCGCCGGCGAGATCTTCAACGGCGCGGCCAAGATCAAGATGCGCCACGTGCCCTACAAGGGCTCGAACGCCGCGATGATGGACGTGCTCGCGGGCAACGTCGACCTGATGGTCTCGTCGGTGCCCTCCGCGCTCGCGCAGATCAAGGCCGGCAAGCTGCGCCCGCTGGCCGTGACCAGCGCCAAGCGCAGCAGCTCGCTGCCCGACACGCCCACCGTGGCCGAGCTCGGCTACAAGGGCTTCGACGTGAGCACCTGGTACGGCCTCTTCGTGCCCGCCAAGACGCCGAAGGACGTGATCGCCACCTTGAATACGGAAGTCAACAAGCTGCTCGCCACGCCCGAGATGAAGGCCGCCATCGTCGCCCAGGGCGCCGAGCCGCAGAGCATGACGCCCGAGCAGTTCGGCGCCCTGCTCAAGACCGACTACGAGAAGTGGGAAGGCATCGTCAAAGCCTCGGGCGCGACCATCGAATAAGCGCCTTGCTTGCAGAATGATGTCTCCACCACTCGGAGACATCATCGATGGCCGCATCACGCACGAAGAAGCTTCCCTCTCCAAACTCCCTGCTGACGAAGGCCGCCGCGCTCGCCGCGGTGGCCGCCCTCGTGCAGGGGTGCGCACAGATACCGAAGGGCCCTCGCACCAGCGCACCGTCGGACGCCAGCGTGGCGGACCACGTGGCCACCGCCACCCGCGCCGCCGGCAACGACCTCACCGCGCTCCTGACCCTCTGCAAGCCCGCGCCCGCCGCGCGGCCGCCGCAGGATGCGCTCGACAAGAGCCTCGCCGACTACATCGCCCGCCCCGCGCCGCCGCCGGGCCAGGCCTTCGACAACCTGTACTTCGTCGGCGCCGACTGGGTCAGCGCCTGGGCCATCAAGACCTCGCAGGGCATCATCCTCATCGATGCGCTCAACACCCAGGCCGAGGCCGCCGCGCTCATCGAGGGCGGCATGCGCAGGCTGGGTCTGGACCCCGCGCAGATCAAGTACGTGATCGTCACCCACGGCCATGGCGACCACTACGGCGGCGCGGGCTACCTCGCACAGAAGTACCGCGCCCGCGTGGTCATGAGCGAGGCCGACTGGCGCATGACCGAGACCCGGCTCGAGTTCGCCACGCCGCTGTGGGGCGCCCCGCCCAAGCGCGACATCGCGGTGAAGGACGGCGACCGCATCACCCTCGGCGACACCAGCGTCACGCTCTACGTGACGCCCGGCCACACCATGGGCACGATCTCGCCCGTGTTCGACGTGAAGAGCGGCGGGCGCACGCACCGCGCCATGCTCTGGGGCGGCACCGGTTTCAACTTCGGCAAGGACATCCCGCGCCTCGACGCCTACATCGGCGCCACCCAGCGCATGGGCGCCATCGTGCAGGGCCAGCGCATCGACGTGATGCTGTCGAATCACTCCAACATCGACGGCTCCCAGGCCAAGCTCGCCGCGCTGCGCGCCACGCCTGCCCCCGCCGCCAACCCGTTCGTGATGGGCACGCCGAACGTCGAACGCGCCCTCGCCGTCATGGGCGAATGCGCGCAGGCCCAGCGCGACCGTTTCGCCATGCAGTCGTAGTTCGGTATTCCTCCTTCCCCCGCTGGGGGAAGGCCGGGATGGGGGCAAACAGCGCCCCCACCGCCGCAGACTTCAATCCGGCACAAACTTCCGATTGAAGATCTCCACATCCGCTTCAAGCTCAAAGCTCGCCACCTGCCCGTTCTTCCCATCCTTCAACCGATAGGCCGCAAACAGGCTGTAGCGCCCCTGAAACCCGAACTCGTCCATCACGATCAGCGCATACGGATAGGGCACGAACACCTGGTGCGCGAACACGATGCGGTGCCGGTTGCGCGGCGAGGGAAAGAGCTTGTACTCGCCGGTGTCGATCGCTTGTGCGGTGGCCATGCGCTGCTTCTCGATGCTTTCGTCAATCGGGATCGCGCACGTCGGCCACCGGCTTGCTGCCGAAGTCCGCACGCGCGAGGTACTTCAACACCTTCGCCGCCGCCGATGCCGGACTGTCGAGCAGCCCTTCGCTCTTGAGCTTTTCAAAACGCCCGCGGGCCGGAAACTTCTCGGCCGAGGCACCGCGCAGCTGCACCTGCATGTCGGTGTCGATCACCCCCGGCGCCAGCGACACGATGCGCGCGCCGTTCGGCGCATTCGCTTCTTCGAGCGCCACCGCACGCGAGTACTGGTCCATGCCCGCCTTCGCCGCGCAATACGGCGCCTGGCTGCCCATCGCATTGCGGCCCAGCCCCGACGAGATGTTGAGCACCTTGCGCGCTGCGCGCCAGTCGCGCGTGCCGCCGAGAAACGCCGCCGTCAGCAGCATCGGCGCCTCGAGCCCGATGCGCAGCGCCTGCGACAGGTCGCCATCGACAGCCGCCGACAGCGGCGCGGGGTTGCCGACCGTGCCGGCGTTGTTGATGAGCGTGGCGCTGTCGAAGCGCTGCGCGTCCTGCGTCGCGAGCCATTCGCGCACGCGGGCGGCGGCGGCGATGGGGTTGGAGAGGTCTTGCTCCCATTGGATGAGTTCGACATTCGACTTCTGCTTGGCCGCGAGCTCGGCCAGTGCGGGGCTCTGGTGGCGGGAGATGCAGAGCAGGACGGTGCCGGGCTGCTGCTGGAGGAGTTGCTCGGCGATGGCGTGGCCTAGGCCGCGGGAGGCGCCGGTGATGAGGTGGAGGTGGGGCATGGTGGTGGACTGTTGAGCTCAGGGATGTGAGGAATATAGAAGATGCCTGCCACGCTTGCCGCTCCTATCCGATGGAGACCATCGCGCAGAACTCGTCATCACGCAAGAGCCACCGCAAAGGCGGCACAATCCGCTGACTACCAAAGAGCGAGGAGAGACTTTCGATGTTGCGCGCGTTGATCGCCGGCCTGCTGCCGGCATTTTTGATTGCATGCACTGCGCCCATTCAGCATGAAGGGCCCAGAGAGGCAGGCTTGGAGCATGTGCTCACCAAGAACTATAAGGTTGGCGTTCCCAAGACCGTCAACGTTGGCGAGCCTATGGTCAAGGTGATCGATTATTGGAACCAGATGATCGAGGAACCGACCGCGTCGCCATCGCAATCCGTTTCGCTCAAGGGCGGCCCCGTGAACCTTCGCTTCAACGCCGGCCGGAGCTATCCCATCCGAGGCCGCATCCCCCATGACGGCAAGACCTTTCTGGTGGTTCCGAATACCGAGGATCCCGTCTATCAAGCCGCCCTGGTGAGCGAGGACGGCACCATATTGGATCGCGTGGTGGCACGGATGCCGAACGGCAATCACGTGATGGTTATCTACACCATGACGATCGATCCGCCCGCGGCAAAGCTGGTCAGACAGCGATCCACCAGGGTGGCGTCAAGCCACAGCTTCATCAACTACGAGTTGATCTACACGGGCCTGAATTCCAGCGGACTCAACCTGACATACAGGGAGTTCAGTCCAGAGGGCCTCGCCCGGGTCGCGTTCTTCCAGAACCTGACCTACCCGGCAGATGCAAAGAGCATTACGTTCCGTCAAATGCGCATTGCCATCGAAAAGGCAAGTGCTGAGAACGTCACGTTCTCAGTGACGCAGGATGGGGAGCACTAGAAGTCCATGGCCGCACGCGCAGCGACGGCCCGCCCGTAGCAGCGCAGACCTTACCCACCCCTGAACTGCCCCCGAAGAAACGCCTTGTGCCGCCCGATGTGCTGCATCTGCGCAGGCGCAATCGTCCCTCCAAGATCTTCCTCATCCGCCCCATTCAGCACCGCATTCGCATACCCCATCGCCCGCTGCACGATCTCCTGCTCGCTCACGCCAAGCTGCGCGCCCAGGTCCATCGCCACACGCCGCATGGCGCGCTGCGACAGCATCCACATCGCGCCGAAGCGGTCCCATGCGAGTGCGGCTTCCTGCGCTTTCTCGTGGTCGGCGAGGATGTCCTTGAGCGATTTGGCGAGCAGTTCGTCCATGGCTTCGAGGCGCTCGCTCAGGGCCGCGTTGCGCTCGGCGAGCTGCTCGGGCGTGGGGCCCGCGGGCTCTGTCTTGGCCGCCGCGGCGGGCGTGGGCGGCGGTGCAAAGCCGGCGACGTCTGCGTCGGCCGGCACGATCTGGAGTTGGTCCTTGAGGCTCATGGCTTGCTGCTGTTCCGGTTGCGGGGTTGTTGCTTGGCGCCGTGCGCGTCTTTTTCCGAATCGCCGTGCGCGGGCGTTGAAGACGACGGCGAAGCCTTGCGGCTCATCATCGCCGTCGCGCGCAGGCCCGGCAGATCGAGCACGCGCAGGCCACCGTACTCGACGCGGATCAGTCCCTGCGCCGCGAGCATGTTGAGCGCCTCGTTCACGCGCTGGCGCGACAGGCCGACCAGGTAGGCGAGCTCCTGCTGCGTGATGCGCAGCACCTCGCCCACGCCGGGGTAGAGCACGGGGTTGAACAGCGACACGAGGTTGCGTGCGACGCGGGCGTCGGGGTTGTTGAGGCGGTCGATCTCGAGTGCGGCGATGAACTGGCCCAGGCGCTCGTTGAGCTGGTTCATGACGAAGCGGTTGAAGCCGATCGAATGGTCGAGCAGCCAGTGGAAGCTCTCGATCGGCAGGCCGGCGACGACGCTGCGGCGCAGGGCCTGGATGTTGTAGCGGTAGGGCTCGCGCTTCATCACGGTGCCTTCGCCGAACCAGCCGCCGGGCGGCACGCCGGTGTAGGTGACGGAGCCGCCGTCGGCGCTGTCGTTGCTCATCTTGAGCAGGCCCTCGACCACGCCGAACCAGTAGGTGGGCGAGCGGCCGACGCGGCAGACGAGGTCGCCGACCTCGGCCTCGCCGACGACGAGGGCGGCCTCGGCGCGGCGGCGCTCGGCGGGGGTGAGCGCGGGCAGCCAGGGGATGCCTTCGAGCTCGGCCTCGGCCGCGGGGCGCACGCGGTCGCGCAGGGTGTTCGATCCGCTCATGGTCATCGGGAAACTCCGGGGAGTAGGTTCCCTAGGATTGTCGTCGGAACGACAACTTGACGTCAAAGTGCAAGCCTACGATCCGCCCACTGTGAACAAATCGTCTACCGCCCCCACCTTCCCGCGGCTGCTGCTGGCGCATGCGCAGGCACAGCCCGAGGCGCCCGCGATCCGCGAGAAGGATCTCGGCATCTGGCAGACCTGGACCTGGAGCGCGGTGGCGCAGGAGGTGCGCGAGATCGCGTGCGGCCTGGCGAGCCTGGGCTTCAAGGCATTCGACAACCTGGCGATCGTGGGCGCGAACCGGCCGCACCTGTACATGGCAGTGGTGGCGGCGCAGAGCCTGCGCGGCGTGCCGGTGCCGCTCTACCAGGATGCGGTGGCGGGCGAGATGGTGTTCATGCTCGAGGACGCGGCGATCGACTTCGTGATCGTGGAGGACCAGGAGCAGGTCGACAAGCTGCTCGAATGCCGCGAGCTGCAGGCGGCGGCGGGCCGTGCGGGCGGCATCCGCCACATCGTGTACGACGACCCGAAGGGCCTGCGGCACTACGAGCAGCCGGGCCTGATGAGCTACGACAGGCTGCGCGAGCTGGGCCGCGAGTTCGACAAGGCGAACCCGGGCCATTACGACCGCGCGGTGGCGAGCGGCGAGGCCACCGACGTGGGCGTGATCCTCTACACCTCGGGCACCACCGGCCGGCCCAAGGGCGTGTGCCAGACGCATGCGAGCTTCATCGCGGCGGGCCGCGGCGGGGTCGAGACCGACCGGCTCGGCCCGGGCGACAACATCATGAGCTACCTGCCGATGGCATGGGTGGGCGACCATCTGTTCTCGGTGGCGCAGTGGCTGGTGGGCGGCTTCACGCTCAACTGCCCGGAGTCGTCGGCCACGGTGATGAACGACATGCGCGAGATCGGGCCGAGCTACTACTTCGGCCCGCCGCGCACTTTCGAGGGGCTGCTCACTGCGGTGTCGATCCGCATGGAGGACGCCGCCGCGCCCAAGCGCTGGATGTATGCGAAGTTCATGGCGCTGGCGCAGCGCGTGGGCGCCGACATCCTCAACCGCCAGCCGGTGGGCGCATGGGACCGGCTGATGTACGCGGTGGGCAACGTGCTGGTCTACGGGCCGCTGCGCAACGTGCTCGGCATGAGCCGCATCCGCGTGGCCTACACGGCGGGCGCGGCGATCGGGCCCGACCTGTTCCGCTTCTACCGCTCGATCGGCGTGAACCTGAAGCAGTTCTACGGCCAGACCGAGACCTGCGCCTACGTGTGCCTGCAGCAGGACGGCAAGGTCAAGCTGCAGACGGTGGGCACGGCCGCACCGGGCATCGAACTGAAGATTGCGCACGACGGCGAGGTGCTGGTGCGCGGCGTCTCGGTGCTCAAGGAGTACTACAAGCGGCCCGATGCCACGGCCGAGGTGCTCGACGCCGAGGGCTACTTCCACACCGGCGACGCGGGCGTGCTCGACGGCGAAGGCCACCTGCGCATCATCGACCGCGCGAAGGACGTGGGCCGCCTCGCGGGCGGCGCGATGTTCGCGCCCAACTACATCGAGAACAAGCTGAAGTTCTTTCCGCAGATCAAGGAGGCGGTGTGCTTCGGCCATGCGCGCAACGAGGTCTGCGCCGCGATCAACATCGACTACGAAGCCGTGGGCAACTGGGCCGAGCGCCGCGGGCTGGCCTACGGCGGCTACGTGGACCTGGCGGGCAAGCCCGAGGTGCTGGCGCTGGTGGGCGAATGCATCGCCAAGGTCAATGCCGACCTCGCGGCCGAGCCGGGCATGGGCGATACGCAGATCGCGCGCTTCCTGGTGCTGCACAAGGAGCTCGACCCCGACGACGACGAACTCACGCGCACGCGCAAGGTGCGCCGCGGCTTCATCGCCGAGAAGTACGCGGTGCTGGTGAACGCGCTCTACGGTGGCAAGACGGAGCAGTTCATCGAAACGCAGGTGAAGTTCGAGGACGGGCGCACGGGGGTGGTGAGCGCCACTTTGAAGCTCGTCGAAGCGAAGCGGTTTCCTGTGTTGAAGGAGGCTGCATGAAATACGGGCAGCCGAACGCAGAAGTCGCGAAGGTTTCGCAGAAGTCGCAAAAGAAAACCATGAAAGATCTGTTGAAGTCCTTCTGCGACTTCTGCGTAGTTTTTGTATTTCTTCTGCGTTCGGATGTCCGCATTCGGGAGCGCATCCATGGCTAGAAAAACCGGCGACGTCATCCTCGACGTGCAGAACATCTCGCTGAGCTTCGGCGGCGTGAAGGCGCTGACGGACATCAGCTTCAACGTGCGCGAGCACGAGGTGCGGGCGATCATCGGGCCGAACGGCGCGGGCAAGAGCTCGATGCTCAACTGCATCAACGGCGTGTACTGGCCGCAGCAGGGCTCGATCACCTTCCGCGGTCAGACCTTCAAGCACATGAACTCGCGCCAGGTGGCCGAGATGGGCGTGGCGCGCACCTTCCAGAACCTGGCGCTGTTCAAGGGCATGAGCGTGCTCGACAACATCATGACCGGGCGCAACCTCAAGATGAAGAGCGGCCTGCTCGCGCAGGCGCTGCGCTGGGGGCCGGCCGAGCGCGAAGAACTGAAGCAGCGCGAGTTCGTCGAGCACATCATCGACTTCCTCGAGATCCAGGCCCACCGCAAGACGCCCGTGGGCCGGCTGCCCTACGGCCTGCAGAAGCGCGTGGACCTGGGGCGCGCGCTGGCGATGGAGCCGCAGGTGCTGCTGCTCGACGAGCCGATGGCCGGCATGAACGTGGAGGAGAAGCAGGACATGAGCCGCTTCATCCTCGACGTGAACGACGAGTTCGGCACCACCATCGTGCTGATCGAGCACGACATGGGCGTGGTGATGGACATCTCCGACCGCGTGGTGGTGCTCGACTACGGCAAGAAGATCGGCGACGGCACGCCCGACGAGGTGCGCAACAACGAAGACGTGATCCGGGCGTACCTTGGTGTGGAGCACTGAAGCCATGCCGCAACTTTCCCTGAAGCACCGGTCTTGCTCCTTCCCCTTCCGGGGGAAGGCTGGGATGGGGGCACTGCGGCCCTCGCAACAAGGCGGCGTTGCCGTATCGAACGCCGCGCGCCCCCACCCCAACCCTCCCCCGGAAGGGGAGGGAGAAAAGCAACAAGAGAGGCAGTGACCATGGGCTTTTTCCTCGAAACCCTGTTTGGCGGCCTGATGGTCGGCATGCTCTATTCGCTGATCGCGATCGGCTTCGTGCTGATCTACAAGGCATCCGGCGTGTTCAACTTCGCGCAGGGCGCGATGGTGCTGTTCGCGGCGCTCGCGATGGCGCGCTTCGCGGAGTGGTTCCCGAAGTGGTTCGGCTTCGAGAGCCTGATCCTCGCGAACGTGCTGGCCTTCGTCGCGGCCATGGCGGTGATGGTGGTGGTGGCCTGGCTGATCGAGCGGCTCGCGCTCAGCAAGCTGGTGAACCAGGAGGGCATCACGCTGCTGATGGCCACGCTCGGCATCGCCTACTTCCTCGACGGCCTGGGCCAGACGCTGTTCGGCAACGACATCTACAAGATCGACGTGGGCATGCCGAAGGAGCCGCTGATCGTGCTCGAGAAGACCTTCCAGGGCGGCCTGCTGCTGAGCCAGGAAGACCTGATCGCCGCGCTGGTGGCCGCGGCGCTGGTGGTGGTGCTCGCGATCTTCTTCCAGAAGACCGCCACCGGCCGCGCGCTGCGCGCCGTGGCCGACGACCACCAGGCCGCGCAGTCGATCGGCATTCCGCTGAACCGCATCTGGGTCATCGTGTGGTCGGTGGCCGGCTTCTCGGCGCTGGTGGCCGGGATCATCTGGGGCTCCAAGCTCGGCGTGCAGTTCTCGCTCTCGCTGGTGGCGCTGAAGGCGCTGCCGGTGGTGATCCTCGGCGGCCTGACCTCGATCCCGGGCGCGATCATCGGCGGCCTGCTGATCGGCGTGGGCGAGAAGCTCTCGGAGATCTACCTCGGGCCGATGTTCGGCGGCGGCATCGAGATCTGGTTCGCCTATGTGCTGGCGCTGGTGTTCCTGCTGGTTCGACCGCAGGGGCTGTTCGGCGAAAAGATCATCGATCGGGTCTGACATGTTCTATAGAGAAAACGGCCAGTTCAAGTCGACCTACCGCGCCGACCAGCAGATCTTCCCGATCCTGCAGGACCGGCTCGCGATCCTCGCGCTGCTCGCGGTCGCGTTCGTCGTGGTGCCGCTCGCGGTGTCCGACTACTGGATGCGCGCGATCCTCACGCCCTTTCTGATCCTGTCGCTCGCGGCGCTGGGGCTCAACATCCTCGTGGGCTACTGCGGGCAGATCTCGCTCGGCACGGGCGCCTTCATGGCGGTGGGCGCGTATGCGGCCTACAACTTCCACGTGCGCATCGACGGCATGCCGCTGATCGCCTCGCTGCTGCTCGGCGGGCTGTGCGCCACGGTGATCGGCGTGCTGTTCGGCATTCCGAGCCTGCGCATCAAGGGGCTGTACCTCGCGGTGGCCACGCTCGCGGCGCAGTTCTTCACCGACTGGGCCTTTCTGCGCATCCAGTGGTTCACCAACAACTCGTCGTCGGGCTCGGTGAGCGTGGCGGGGCTCAACGTGCTGGGCGTGCCGATCGAATCGCCGGTGCAGAAGTATCTGTTCTGCCTGGCCTTCGTGGTGATCTTCGCGCTGCTCGCCAAGAACCTGGTGCGCAGCGCCATCGGCCGCGAATGGATGGCGATGCGCGACATGGACGTGGCGGCCGCGGTGATCGGCATCCGCCCGGTCTACGCCAAGCTCACGGCCTTCGCGGTCAGCAGCTTCATCGTGGGCGTGGCGGGCGCACTGTGGGGCTTCGTGCACCTGGGCGCCTGGGAGCCGGCGGCCTTCAGCATCGACCGTTCGTTCCAGCTGCTGTTCATGGTGATCATCGGCGGGCTGGGCTCGATCATGGGCTGCTTCTTCGGCGCGGCCTTCATCGTGCTGCTGCCGCTGCTCCTGAACCAGCTGCCGGGCTGGCTGGGCTTCTCGATCTCGACCGCGCTGGCCTCGCACCTCGAATACATGATCTTCGGCGCGCTGATCGTGTTCTTCCTGATCGTGGAGCCGCACGGCCTTGCGCGGCTGTGGTCGACCGCGAAAGAGAAGCTGCGCCTCTGGCCGTTCCCGCATTGACCCTTCGCAACGATTCCGCTTCGACGACAACCCGGCACCGCGGTGCCCCATAAGGAGACAGGCAATGAAGAAACTGAAATCGCTCGCCCTCGCCGCCGCCCTGGTGGCCGGCACCGTCGGCTCCGCGCTGGCGCCTTCGCTCGCGCAGGCCCAGGCCAAGGAGCAGTTCTTCCCGCTGCTGGTGTACCGCACGGGCCCCTACGCACCCAACGGCACGCCCTGGGCCAACGGCAAGCAGGACTACATCAAGCTGGTGAACGCGCAGGGCGGCATCAACGGCGTGAAGATCGCGTTCGAGGAATGCGAGACCGGCTATGCCACCGACAAGGGCGTGGAATGCTACGAGCGCCTCAAGGGCCGCCCGGGCGTGTCGCTGTTCGACCCGCAGGCCACGGGCATCACCTTCGCGCTGACCGACAAGGTGCCGACCGACAAGATCCCGCTGATCACGCTGGGCTACGGCCTCTCGGCCTCGCAGGACGGCGGCGTGTTCAAGTGGAACTTCCCGCTCATGGGCAGCTACTGGACCGCGGCCGACATCCTGATCCAGCACATCGGCAAGAAGGAAGGCGGGATGGACAAGCTCAAGGGCAAGAAGATCGCCCTGGTCTACCACGACTCGCCCTTCGGCAAGGAGCCGATCCCGCTGCTGCAGGAACGCGCGAAGCAGAACGGCTTCGAGCTCTCGCTGATCCCGGTCACGGCGCCGGGCGTGGAGCAGAAGTCGGCCTGGCTGCAGGTGCGCCAGTCGCGGCCCGACTTCGTGCTGCTGTGGGGCTGGGGCGTGATGAACTCGACCGCCCTCAAGGAAGCCGTGGCCACGGGCTACCCGCGCGAGAAGATGTACGGCGTGTGGTGGGCCGGCGCCGAGCCCGACGTGAAGGACGTGGGCGCCAACGCCAAGGGCTACAACGCGCTCGCGCTCAACACCTCGGGCACGCAACCGAAGGTGATCCAGGACATCCTCAAGCAGGTGCACGACAAGGGCCAGGGCACGGGGCCGAAGGACGAAGTGGGCTCGGTGCTCTACACGCGCGGCGTGATCATCCAGATGCTCGGCGTCGAGGCCGTCAAGCGCGCGCAGGAGCGCTTCGGCAAGGGCAAGGTCATGACCGGCGAGCAGGTGCGCTGGGGCATGGAGAACCTCGCGCTCGACCAGAAGAAGCTCGACGCGCTGGGCTTCTCGGGCGTGCTGCGCCCGATCAGCACCTCGTGCCAGGACCACATGGGCTCGACCTGGGCGCGCGTGCACACCTGGGACGGCAGCCAGTGGGGCGGCATGTCCGACTGGTACCAGGCCGACGAGCAGATCATCAAGCCGATGGTGAAGGCGGCGGCCGACAAGTACGCGGGTGAGAAGAAGCTGACCCGCCGCGACGCGGGAGACTGCGGAGCCTGACCTCGCTCGTCCGTGGCGGCTCGCAGGAGCCGCCATTCGCCAGCGCGGCCGTGCCGTGCTGGCGAATGCTTCGGATCACACCATGAGCCAACCCAACATCCTCCTCAACGTCAACGGCATCGAGGTCATCTACAACCACGTGATCCTCGTGCTCAAGGGCGTGTCGCTGACGGTGCCCGACGGCGGCATCGTGGCGCTGCTCGGCGGCAACGGCGCGGGCAAGACGACCACGCTGCGCGCGGCGAGCAACCTGCTCGCGGGCGAGCGCGGCGCGGTGACCAAGGGCACGATCGAGCTGCGCGGCGAGCGCATCGAGGCGCTCTCCCCGGCCGCGCTGGTGCAGCGCGGGCTGATCCAGGTGATGGAGGGGCGCCACTGCTTCGCGCACCTGACGATCGAGGAGAACCTGATGACCGGCGCCTACACGCGCACCGACGGCAAGGCCGCGGTGCAGCAGACGCTGGAGAAGGTTTATGCGTATTTCCCGCGCCTGAAGACGCGCCGCAGCTCGCAGGCCGCCTACACCTCGGGCGGCGAGCAGCAGATGTGCGCCATCGGCCGCGCGCTGATGGCCAATCCGACGATGGTGCTGCTCGACGAGCCCTCGATGGGCCTCGCGCCGCAGATCGTGGAGGAGGTGTTCGAGATCGTGAAGGACCTCAACACCAAGGAGCGCGTGACCTTCCTGCTTGCCGAGCAGAACACCAACATGGCGCTGCGCTATGCCGACTACGGCTACATCCTCGAGAACGGCCGCATCGTGATGGACGGCGCCGCGCAGAGCCTGCGCGAGAACGAGGACGTGAAGGAGTTCTACCTCGGCGTCGGCGGCGCCGACCGCAAGAGCTTCAAGGACGTCAAGAGCTACAAGCGCCGCAAACGGTGGCTCGCATGACTGGGCGCCGCAATCTCCGCGGGTGCGATCACGCCGACGGGGTACCTTGCTCCGCGAATGTCCTCCGGCCTGCGGCCTCCCCCTTTATTTCGCTGCGCAAGGCACCCCATCGACGTGATCGTTCAGCGCTCTTGTCGATCGGCCGCGAACCAGCCGCGTGTCCTGTGCAGGGCATCGGGTGCTCCCCGCAGCGAAATAAAGGAGGAGGCCGCAGGCCGGGGGACATTCGCGGAGGGGAGAACCCGTTGGCCTGCGCACGCGCCCCGAGCGAATCCGCCGCAGCGAAACCGAACTGACAGATGAAGGGTACGGAATGACCGACCACTACGACGCCCTCGAAATCCGCGACCCCGCCGAGCGCGAACGCGACCTGCTCGCCGCGCTGCCGAAGCAGATCGCGCAGGCACAGACCGCGGCGCCGGCCTTCGCGAAGATCCTCGACGGCGTGAGGCCGGCCGACGTCACCACGCGCGAAGCGCTCGCGAAGCTGCCGGTCACGCGCAAGTCCGAACTGCTCGAACGGCAGAAGCAGGCGCGCGCGAACGATCCCTTCGGCGGCTTCTCGGCCATCGGGCGCGGCGTGCGCATGCCGCGCGTGTTCGCGAGCCCGGGCACCATCTACGAACCCGAGGGCGAGGCGCCCGACTACTGGCGCACCGCGCGTGCGCTGCATGCGGCGGGCTTCCGCAGCGGCGAACTGATCCACAACAGCTTCAGCTACCACATGACGCCCGCGGGCTCGATCATGGAAAGTGGCGCGCGCGCCATGGGCTGCACCGTGTTCGCGGGCGGCACCGGCCAGACCGAGCAGCAGCTCGAAGCGATCGTCGACCTGCGGCCCGACGGCTACGCGGGCACGCCGAGCTTCCTCAAGATCCTGCTCGAGAAGGCCGAGGAAAAGGGCCTGAAATTGCCCTCGCTGACCAAGGCGCTGGTCTCGGGCGAGGCCTTTCCGCCGAGCCTGCACGACTGGATCGCGGCGCACGGCGTGCAGGGCACGCAGTGCTATGCCACCGCCGACCTGGGGTTGATCGCCTACGAGACCAGCGCGCGCGAAGGGCTGGTGGTGGACGAAGGCGTGCTGCTCGAGATCGTGCGCCCCGGCACCGGCGACCCGGTGCCCGACGGCGAGGTGGGCGAGATCGTGGTGACCACCTTCAACCCCGACTATCCGCTGGTGCGCTTCGGCACCGGCGACCTCTCGGCCGTGCTCGCGGGCAGCTGCCCCACGGGCCGCACCAACAAGCGCATCAAGGGCTGGCTCGGCCGCGCCGACCAGACCACCAAGGTGCGCGGCATGTTCGTCCATCCTTCGCAGGTGGCCGAGATCGTGCGCCGCTTTCCCGAGGTGCAGCGCGCGCGGCTCGTGGTCTCGGGCGAGATGGGCAACGACGAGATGGCGTTCCGCCTCGAATGCGCCGGTGCGCCCGAGGGCCTGGCCGAGCGCATCGCCGACGCGGTGCGCGAGGTCACCAAGCTGCGCGGCACCATCGAACTGGTGGCGCCCGGCAGCCTGCCGAACGATGGCAAGGTGATCGAGGACGCGCGCAGCTACAAGTAGAGGCGGCGGTAGAACGCGCGCACCACGGTGCGCACCAGCACCACCAGCAGCACGAGGTAGATCGCCACCATCGCGAGGCCCAGCATCAGCAGCCGGCTGTCGCTGCTGCGGCCCATCTGGCTCGCGCTCGCGATCCAAAGCAGCCCGCCCGCCGCGAGCGCCACGCAGGCCACCTGCAGCAGCACGAAGGCCGAGACCGTGGCACCCACGGCGCGGAACGGTCGCACCTGCGCCGGCCCCGGCGCGGCACCGAGCCAGCCGCCCCAGAACGCGAGCGCGACCACCAGCAGCGGCGCGCCGACCCAGGCGAGCAGCAGCGGCAGCAGGTCGGTGTCGCGCGAAGTGTCGACCCAGCCGCTCAGCACGTTGCCGAGCCACATCTGCAGCGCCGCGAACATGGCGGCCACCACCAGCGCCACGGCGCTGCGCGTCGATCCGGCCGCATGGTCGGGCGCCTCCGTGGCTGGCGACGACAGGCCGCGCTCGCGCAGCGCGAACCAGGCCGCGAGCCACACGCCCGCGACGATGACGATCGCCTGCACGACGGCATGCATCAGCCGCGACAAGGCCAGCACCGACTGCATGCCGTGCATGTCGAAACTGCCGTACAGCGAGCCGCCCGGCATGAAGAGCAGCTGCACCTGGTAGAGCAAGGGGCTCAGCACCACCACGTTGAGCAGCATCACCGCGAGGTACACCGCGCCGAAGCGCAGGCCCGGCGCACGAAGCTGCGCGATGCGGGCGGCGCCGCGCCGCTCCAGCGCATGGCGCGCATGGCACCAGGCGAGCGTGGCGGCGAGCAGCCACACCGTGGCCACGCGCGACAGCATCGGGATCCACACGCCCGGCTGCGCATACACGCCGCGCATCTGCTCGCCATGCGGCGACGCAGGCAGCAGCTGCACGGCCATGCCCGCGACGAACAGCAACGCATCCACGGCCACCGCGATCCACGCGAAGTGGCGCGGCAGGCGCCAGGCGCGCTCCGGCGAAGCAGACGATGAAGAGGGCGAGAAGGAAGAAGGATGGGCCGCCATGGGATCGGTAGGAATACTTTCGCCTGTATGGACGCACCGCCCGGCGCGCGAGGGCACGGGCGATGCGAAAGCGGCGAGCGTACCGGAACGCGGGGCGGCGATCCGATGATGGGGGCGTGCGCTCAGTGCGCGAGCGCGGGCGCGTCGCGCTCCTTCTCCGGCGCCGGACCGACGTACACCGACTGCGGCCGGATCAGCCGCCCCTTCTGCACCTGCTCGCGCGCATGGGCGATCCACCCGCTCACGCGGCCGGCCGCGAACACGCAAGTGAAGCTCTCGCGGCCGAAGCCGAGCGCCTCGAGCAGCAGCGCGGTGTAGAACTCGACGTTGGTCTCCAGCGCGCGGCCGGGCTTCTGCTCGCGCAGGATCGCGAGCGCGGCGTGCTCGGCGGCCTCGGCCAGTGCGAAGCGCGAGGCATCGACGCCGCCCTCGGCGCTGAGCCGGCGCAGCGCGGCCTTGAGCGCATCGGCGCGCGGATCGCGCACGCGGTAGATGCGGTGGCCGAAGCCCATCAGCCGCTGGCCGCCGGCCACTGCGCCTTCGAGCCAGGCGCGCGCATTGGCCGCGCTGCCGATGGCGTCGAGCGCATCGAGCACCGGCCCCGGCGCGCCGCCATGCAGCGGTCCCTTGAGCGCGCTGATGCCCGCGAGCACGGCCGACGCGAGCCCCGCGCCGGTGGACGCGACCACGCGCGCGGCGAAGGTGGAGGCGTTGAGGCCGTGGTCGCACACGGTGACGAGGTAGGTGTCGAGCGCGGCGGCCTGCGCCTCGCTCGGCGCGCGGCCGTGCAGCATGCGCAGCATGTCGGCCGCCTGCGGCAGGGATTCGTCGGGCGCGAGCGCGGGCACGCCGAGGCGCCAGCGCATCACGGCGGCGGTGTACACGGCCGGCGCGGCGACCAGGCGCAGCGCGGTCGCCAGGTCGTCGCCATCGGGCAGGCGCGCCAGCAGCGCACGCACCGCCTCGATCGGCGGCAGCTTGCCGAGCGCCGCGGCATCACCGGGCTGCAGGCGCTCGAAGGCTTCGCGGCGCGCGCGGGCGAGCGCGTCCGCCCTGGGCGCGGGGCCCGGGAAGAAGCCCTCGAACAGCAGCGCCACCGCGTCTTCATACCGCCAGCGGCCCGCGATCTCGCCGAGCGCGTGGCCGCGGATCACCAGCCGCCCGGCCGCGCCGTCCACCTCGGACAACACCGTGTGCGCGGCCACCACACCTTCGAGGCCATCGTCTTCATTCATCGCCTTGCTCCTTGCTTTGCGTCTGTCACGATGCAACGATTCTGGCCGCGCTAGCATTGACGTCAATCTTGATTAATTGCATCAACATGACAAGCAAGACACCGCTCTGGCTGCCCGCCGCCGAGGCCCTCGCGCTCATGCAGGTGCGGCCGCAGACGCTGTACGCGAACGTCAGCCGCGGCCGCGTGCGCGCCAAGCCCGACGCGGCCGACCCGCGCCGCAGCCTCTATCACCGCGACGACGTGCAGCGCATCGCGGCGCGCACGCGCGGGCGGCGCAGCAGCGAGGCGGTGGCGAGCGAGGCGATCCGGTGGGGCGAGCCGGTGCTGCCCTCGACCGTGTCGACGGTGGAGAAAGGAAGGCTCTGGTACCGCGGACAGGATGCGGCCCTGCTGGCCGAACGCGCCACGCTCGAAGAGGCGGCGGGGCTGCTGTGGGAATGCGCGCCGCCGCGCTTCATGGCGATGCCGGCGCCCAAGGCACGCAGCGCGGGCGCCGCATCCGCCGCGCCGCTGCAGGCCGGGCTGCTCGCGATTGCGGCGCGCGCCGGCAGCGACCTGCCCTCGCGCGGCCGCTCGCGCGCGGTGCTGCAGGTCGAGGCGGCCGAAGTGATCGGCACGCTCGCCGATGCGCTGCTCGGCCCGGCCGGGTCGGCGGCCGCGCCGCTGCACGCACGGCTTGCGGCGGCATGGCGGCGCCCGCGCGCGGCCGACGTGCTGCGCCGCGCGCTCGTGCTGCTGGCCGACCATGAACTCAACGCCTCCACCTTCGCCGCGCGCGTGACCGCGTCGACAGGCGCCTCGCTCGCGGCCTGCCTGCTCACCGGACTTTGCACGCTGACCGGCCCGATGCACGGCGGCGCGGCGGCGGCCGTGCAGGCGCTGGTGCGCAGCGCCGCCGCGATCGGCAGCGAAGCGGCGCTGCGCGAATGGCTCGCGCACGAGCGCCCGCTCGCGGCCTTCGGCCATCCGCTCTATCCGCAGGGCGACGTGCGCTGCGCCGCGCTGCTGGCGCACATCGACCTGCCGCCCGCGTTCGCCGCGCTGCGTGCGGCCGGCGAGAAGCTGCTCGGCGAAGCGGTGAACATCGACTTCGCGCTCGCCGCGCTCGCGACCGCGCACAGGCTGCCGGCCGATGCGCCGCTCACGCTGTTCGCGCTCGCGCGCACGGTGGGCTGGACGGCCCACGTGCTGGAGCAGCAGGCCGCCGGGCAATTGATACGGCCGCGGGCGCGCTACGTCGGCGTGCGCGGCGCCGGGCCCGCGGCGCCCGACGGTGCGCCGGTCAATGAATCTCGGGTTCGTAGGCGAGCTCGAACTGCTTGACCATCTCGCGGTTGAAGGCCGGCAGGTCGTCGGGCTTGCGGCTGGTGACGAGCGCGCGGTCGACCACGACCTCCTTGTCGGTCCACTTCGCGCCCGCGTTCTGCAGGTCGGCGCGCAGCGAAGGCCACGAGGTCATCCTGCGGCCCTTCACGCCGCCCGCATCAATGAGCGTCCACGGGCCATGGCAGATCGCGGCGATCGGCTTGTCGGCCTCGACGAAGGCGCGCACGAAGGCCACGGCCTTCTCGTCGATGCGCAGCGCGTCGGGGTTGACCACGCCGCCGGGCAGCAGCAGCGCATCGAAGTCCTCGGCGTTCGCGGTCTTGAGCGGCACGTCGACCTCGAAGGTGTCGGCCGGATCGAGGTGCTTCCAGCCGCGCACGCTGCCGTCGAGCGGCGAGACGATCAGCGTCTCGGCGCCGGCGCTTTCGAGCGCCTTGCGCGGCTCGGTCATCTCGACCTGCTCGAAGCCGTCGGACACGAGGATGGCGACCTTCATTCCGTCGAGCGATGAAGTGGTGGTGGTGCTGGGCATGGTGAAGACTCCTTGAAGGTGGTTGTTGTCGGAGGCCGCTGAATCGCGACCACGAAAAGGTTCACCCTAGGCCCCGCACCCGACCCGCGCATCGGCAGCTTTCGGCTCCGCTTGTCGGACAGCTCGACGGTCGGAAAACTTCGCTTACGCGGCGTGTCAGCGGTCGAGCCCCGCGAGGCAGACGTACTTCACCTCCAGGTAGTCGTCGATGCCGTACTTCGAGCCTTCGCGGCCGAGCCCCGACTGCTTGACGCCGCCGAACGGCGCCTCGGCGGTGGAGACGAGGCCGGTGTTCACGCCGACGATGCCCGACTCCAGCGCTTCCGCCACGCGCATGATGCGGCCGATGTCGCGACTGTAGAAATACGCGGCGAGGCCGAACTCGGTGTCGTTGGCCGCGGCGACGGCTTCTTCCTCGGTGTTGAAGGCGAACACGGGCGCGAGCGGGCCGAAGCTTTCCTCGCGCGCGAACAGCATGTCGGCGGTGGCGCCGCCGATCACCGTGGGTTCGTAGAAGAGGCCGCCGAGCGCATGGCGCCTGCCGCCGGTGAGCACCGTCGCGCCCTTGGCCACGGCATCGGCCACGTGCTGCTCGATCCTCTCGACGGCCTTGCCGTCGATCAGCGGACCCTGGTTCACGCCGGGCTCGGTGCCGTCGCCGACCTTGAGCGCGCGCACGCGCGCCACCAGCTTCTGCGTGAAGGCTTCCAGCACGCCGCGCTGCACGTAGATGCGGTTCGCGCACACGCAGGTCTGGCCGGTGTTGCGGTACTTCGACACCATCGCGCCTTCGACGGCGGCATCGATGTCGGCATCGTCGAACACGATGAAGGGCGCATTGCCGCCGAGCTCGAGCGAGAGCTTCTTGATGGTGTCGGCCGACTGCTTCATCAGCGTGCGGCCCACTTCGGTGGAGCCGGTGAAGCTGAGCTTGCGCACGACGGGGCTGCGCGTCATCTCGCCGCCGATCTTGCTGGCGGAACCGGTGAGCACCGACAGCACGCCCGCGGGCACGCCGGCGCGCTGCGCGAGCTCGGCGAAGGCGAGCGCGGAGAACGGCGTCTGCGTGGCGGGCTTGACCACCATCGCGCAGCCCGCGGCCAGCGCGGGGCCGGCCTTGCGCGTGAGCATCGCGGCCGGAAAGTTCCACGGCGTGATCGCGGCGGTCACGCCCACGGGCTGCTTGAGCGCGAGGATGCGGCGGTCGGCCTGCGGCGCGGGAATGGTGTCGCCGTAGACGCGGCGCGCCTCCTCGGCGAACCATTCGATGAAGGAGGCGGCGTAGGCGATCTCGCCGCGGCTCTCGGCGAGCGGCTTGCCCTGCTCCGTGGTCATGATGAGCGCGAGGTCGTCGACGTTCGCGAGCATCAGGTCGTTGAGCCGGCGCAGGATGGCCGAGCGCTCCTTCGCGGGCGTGCGGGCCCAGGCGCGCTGCGCGGTCTCGGCCGCGGTGATGGCGCGCGCGGTCTCGGCGGCGCCGCACATCGGCACGCTGCCGATGCGTTCGCCGTTGGCGGGGTTGGTCACGGGCACGGTGCCGCCGTCGTCGGCGCTCACCCAGTCGCCGGCGAGAAAGACCTGCTCGCGCAGCAGGCCCGGGTCCTTGAGCTTCAATGGCATGGAAGATGTCTCCGGAGTGGATGGTGGTTTCCGGAGACAAGGGGACCACGTCGGCGCGCCGCCCGCAAGCGCGCCATGGGCAAGCCCGCGCGGCGGGCTCGGGTTTGGGCCTTCGCCCCGGCCCGCTGGCGGGCCTTGCCCTGCTACTTGCGGCAGCTCGCCGGCAGCGCCTTCTGGGGCAGGTCGTCGCCGGCCACGCAGTGCCAGGCGATGCCGTCTTCGGTCGCCGAGGGCTCCATGCGCAACGTGCCGGTCGACTTGGGCAGCGTGATGTCGACCACCATCGAATCGGCATCGAGCGTGATCGCAGCGCCGCTCGGCAAGGTCTCGGCCAGGCCCGCGGTGGCGAGCGAGTCGGGAATCTCTTCCCTCTCCTTGTAGTAGTCCTCGAGCGCCATGCGCACCGGCGCGGCCTCGGCCCAGGCCGCCGAGACCGTCGTGCGCGCCTCGTACTCCTTGTAGGCCGGAAGGGCGACCGCGGCGAGCACGCCGATGACCGCCACGACCACCACCAGCGCCAGCGCGCCGCCGCCCGCGCGCCCGGTGTAGGGCACGAAGATCGCGAGCAGGTAGGCGAGCGGGTTGCGGCTGGGCAGCTTCGCGGCCGGATCGATCGCACGCGCCACGCGCTTGGTGAGCCAGGGATAGCCGGCCACGAGCTCGTGGAACGAGGCCCAGAAGCCGCTGTTGCCCGCCGACTGGTCGGCATAGCCCTGCAGGTTCACATGGCGCCACTGCTGCGCGCCGGCGGCCAGCGCCACGAGCGCGCGGGGTGCCGAGTCGGCCTGCAGGCAGCAGGCGGCGCCGTGCAGGTCGCAGGTGTATTCCTTGGCACGCGAATAGGCCGGGCCGAGCAGCGGCAGCCAGAGCACGGGCGCGCGCCAGATGTGGCCCGTGAGGTGGCCGCGGCGGATGTGGCCGAGCTCGTGGCCGATGTAGAAGCTGATGCCGTCGGGCTGGGCCTCCATCGCATCGACCACGTCGGACAGCAGCACGACGAAGTTGCGGCCGAAGAAGCGCGTGGCGAAGGCGTTGAAGATGCCGTCGCCGTGCAGCAGGTAGGCCTCGGGCGGCTGGGCGATGCCGAGCCGGGTGCAGCAGTCCAGGAAGCGCGCATGCAGCTCGGGCAGCTGCGTGGGCGAGAGCTTCACGGCCGTGCCCTTGATCCAGGCGATGACGGCCGACTGCGCGAACACGTAGCCGATGAAGCCGAGCAGCACGTAGACCAGTGCGATGCCGAAGGTGCCGAGCACCAGGATGGCCCAGGCCAGCAGGCCGAGCACGAGCGTGATGGTGCCGAGCGAACGCTCGCGCGGATAGACCCATGGATCCATGTGGAAATTCCTCCTCGAAAAGGCGGCAGGCGCCGCCGGTGTTGTGGTTTTTCTTCGCGCCCCTCCCCGGGCGCGTTTGGCAAGGCGCGCATCATGCCTGAGTAAAGTGCTCATTCGTGCACGGAACTAAGGGCTATTGGGGATGAGGCGCCCCACGGGCAGCCATTAAGATCGCGCCCGCTTTTCACCATCCAACCGTTTTGGGAGTTCACATGAAGAAATTGCTTGCATTCACGGCGATCGCCGCAGCGGCTGTCGGCGCCTACGCCCAGGATTTCCCCGCAGGCAAGACCGTCACGCTGGTCGTGCCGTTCTCGGCCGGCGGCCCGACCGACCGCGTCGCGCGCGACCTGGCCGAGTCGCTGCAGAAGACGCTCGGCACCACGATCGTGGTCGACAACACCGCCGGCGCCGGCAGCTCGATCGGCACCGCCAAGGTGGCGCGCGCCGCACCCGACGGCTACACGCTGCTGCTCAACCACATCGGCATGTCCACGATGCCGGCGCTCTACCGCAAGCTGCCGTTCAACGTCGAGACCGACTTCGAATACCTCGGCATGGTCAACGAAGTGCCGATGACGCTGATCGGCAAGCCCACGCTGCCGGCCAACAACTACAAGGAACTGACCGCCTGGATCGCGGCCAACAAGGGCAAGATCAACCTCGGCAACGCCGGCCTGGGCGCCGCCTCGCACCTGTGCGGCCTGCTGTTCCAGAGCGCGATGAAGACCGAGATGACGCCGGTGCCGTACAAGGGCACCGCGCCGGCCATCGCCGACCTGCTGGGCGGCCAGATCGACCTGCTGTGCGACCAGACCACCAACACCACCTCGCAGATCGAGGCCAAGAAGGTCAAGGCCTATGCCGTCACCACGAGCAAGCGCCTGAGCACGCCGGCCCTGAAGGACCTGCCCACGCTCGACGAGTCGGGCCTGAAGGGCTTCGAGGTCACGATCTGGCACGGCGTGTACGCGCCCAAGGGCACGCCGGCGCCGGTGCTGAAGAAGCTCAACGAGGCGATCGTGGCCGCCATGAAGGACCCGGGCTTCATCAAGCGCCAGGAAGGCCTGGGCGCGGTGATCACGACCGACAACCGCACGCAGCCGGCCGAGCACAAGAAGTTCGTCGCGGCCGAGATCGCCAAATGGGGCCCGATCATCAAGGCCGCCGGCGTCTACGCAGACTGATTGTTGCTCGCCCCCAGGCTGCGCGGCACTTCGTGTCCGCTTCGCCAACCCCCTACCGGGGGCAACACCAGCGGCCCGGCGAAGCCGGTTCCGCGGTGTTCCTGGATTGAAATGCAAGGCCGCCCTCTTTGGAGGGCGGCTTTTCTTTTGGGCTACTTCGGCCGTATCGCGTCGGCCGTGCCCTGGATGAAGGCCTTGATGCTCTCGATGTCGTCGGTGGAGAGCTTGCCGGTGAAGTCGGGCATGCCGCGCGACATGGCCGGACCCTTGAGCACGAACTTGTCGAGGTTCTCGATGTACGCGGCATCCATGTAGCCCAGGTTGGGGATGTTGCCGCCGCGGTCCACGCCCGGCACCCCGTGGCAGAACACGCAGTTGCTCACGTAGAGCATGGTGCCGGCCTGCACCTTGGCGGGGTCGTACTTCACGCCCTGCAGCAGCTTGCCCGCGCGGTACTGCACGAAGTCGGGCATCTTCGCGGTGCCGCCGATCGCGAAGGTGTAGACCGTGCCCGGGCCCTGGCGGTCGGTGGCACGCTGCGCGAGGCCGTAGACGCCGCCCCAGCCGACCGCGATCGACACGTACTGCTTGCCGTCGACCATGTAGGTCGAAGGCGCGGCGACCACGCCGGTGCCGGTGGGCGTCTCCCAGAGCTTCTCGCCCGTCTTCGCGTTGTAGGCCACGAGGCGGCCGTCGGCCGTGCCCTGGAACACCAGGTTGCCCGCGGTGGTGAGGGTGCCGCCGTTCCACGGCGAGACGTGGTCCACGCCCCAGGCCTCCTTCTGCTTCACCGGATCCCAGGCGACGAGGCGGCCGAAGGGCTTGGCCTTGGACGGCTCGGCGTTGAGGAACATGGCGGTGTTCCAGCCCAGCGCCGCATGCGGCCGGCCGGGCGCGTTCTGGTCGAACTTCCAGTCCTTGTCGTCCATCAGGTTGAGCGGGATGTGCTGCGCGGGAATGTAGGCGAGCCCGGTCTGCGGGTTGAACGACATCGAATGCCAGTTGTGCGCGCCGAAGGGCCCGGGAATGCTGTCGCCGGGCTTCTGGTTCTGCCGCGCGGCGGCCACTTCGAGCGGGCGGCCGCTGGCGTCGTAGCCGGTGGCCCAGTTGACCTCGACGAAGTTCTTCGCGGAGATGAACTTGCCGTTGGTGCGGTCGATGACGAAGAAGAAGCCGTTCTTCGGCGCATGCAGGATCACCTTGCGCTCCTTGCCGCCGATCTTGAGGTTGGCCAGGATCATGGGTTGCGTGGAGGTGTAGTCCCAGTTGTCGCCGGGCGTCTCCTGGTAGTGCCACACGTACTTGCCGGTGTCGGGGTCGAGCGCCACGATCGAACTGAGGTAGAGGTTGTCGCCGCCCTTGGGGCTGCGCTTGCTGTGCGCCCACGGCGAGCCGTTGCCGGTGCCGATGTACATCAGGTTGAGCTCGGGGTCGAAGGCCATGGTGTCCCAGGCGGTGCCGCCGCCGCCGGCCTCCCAGTACTTGCCCGAGGGGTCCCAGGTCTTCGCGGCGCGCGCCATCGACTCGTCCTCGAAGGGCTTGGACGGATCGCCCGGCACGGTGAACCAGCGCCACTTCTGCTCGCCCGTGGCGGCGTCGTAGGCCGTGACGTAGCCCCGCACGCCGTATTCGGCGCCACCGTTGCCGATGATGACCTTGCCCTTGAAGACGCGCGGCGCGCCGGTGATGGTGTAGGAGCCCTTCTGCCCCTCGATGGTGTTCTTCTCCCAGACCTTGCGGCCGGTGGCGGCGTCGAGCGCGATCAGCCGGCCGTCGTAGGCGCCGACGAAGACCTTGCCCTCGTGCAGCGCCACGCCGCGGTTGACCACGTCGCAGCAGCCGCGGAAGCCCTTCGAGCGGTCGACCTCGGGATCGAAGGTCCAGAGGCGCTGGCCGGTGCGCGTGTCGATGGCATGCACCACGCTCCATGAGGCGGTGACGTACATGATGCCGTCGACCACGAGCGGCGTGGCTTCGACGCCGCGCGTGGACTCGAGGTTGTACGACCACACCAGGCCCAGCTGCCTGACGTTGCCGGCGTTGACCTGGTCGAGCCGGCTGAAGCGCGTCTCGGCATGGTCGAGGCCGTAGCTCGGCCAGTCGGGCGTCTTCTTCTGCGCGGCATTGGCCTGGATGAAGCTGCCGTTCACGCGCTGTATCGCGGCCGCGGCGCGCTCCTGTGCCGAAGGCGTGCCCTGCTGGGCCAGGGCGGCCGATGCGGCGAAGAGGCACAGTGCGGCGCCCGCCAGCATGCGCAGGCCGGAGTGGATTCTTTTCATCGTGGGTCTCCTTTGTGCCGCAAGGATCGTTCGCGCGGCGCCCGCGTTCACCCTCGGGATTTCCCCAGTCCGGCGCTGTTCCATTGCGGAACACATTCGCAGGGGCGGCAGCCACGCGCACCGCCCTTTCCCGAACCCCGCGTCCGAGGAGCAGCGAACCGCATGGCTTTCGAGCGACTGGGCACGGCCGACGCGCCGCGCCAACTCTTCTCCAGCACCCCGGCGCAGCGCGTGGCGCTCGCGCGGCAGCAGTTCTTCGAGGAAGGCGTGCGCCCCTCGGGCCTGGTCGGCGAGGCGGTGATCCAGTCGTGGCTGCGCTGCACGCGCAACCACAGCGACCGGCGCCGCATCGTGCCCTTCGACGCGGTCACGCCGAGCCGCCTGCATGCCACGCTGGCACGCAACCGCGAACTGCTCGACGTCGCGCGGCAGGAACTCGCGAGCATGGAAAGCGCGCTCGCGGGCACCGACTGCCGCGTGATCCTGACCGACCGCGAAGGCGTGGTGGTGCACGTGACGCAGCAGCCGGCCGCGGCGCACCAGCCGGTGCTGCGCAAGACCGCGCGCGTGGGCGTGAACATCTCCGAGCGCATCGTCGGCACCACCGCGCCGGGCATCGTGGCGACCACCGGCCAGGCCTGCACGGTCGACGGCGCGGAGCACTACTTCGAGGTGCTGGGCCAGATGCAGTGCGCGGCGGCGCCGATCCGCGACGTGGCGGGCCGGCTCGCGGGCGTGCTCGACCTGACGGTGGAGGCGCGGCGCTTCGGCTTCGATGCGGCCTCGATGGTGGCGCTCTACGCCACCATCATCGAGAACCGGCTGCTGCAGGCGCAGTCGCGCGACCACCTGATCCTGCGCTTCCAGGCCAGCCCCAACCTGCTGGGCACGCCGATGGAGGCGCTGGCCGGCGTGGCGCCCGACGGCACCGTGGCCTGGCTCAACGGCGCCGGCGCGCGTCTGATCGGCCGCCTGCCCGAAGAAGCGGGCGAGCGCGACGTCGAAGCCATGCTCGGGCACGACCTCGCGAGCCTGCTGCGGCTGCAGCGGCGCGACGCGGCGCAGCCGCTGCGCCTGGCGAGCGGCCTGGGCGTGTGGGTGCAGGCGCACCTGAAGGCCGCCGACGGCACCGACTTCCGCCATGCGGTGGCGCTGCCGGGCGAGAGCGCGCCCGCGCTCGCGGCGCCCGCCGCAGTGGCGGACGACGCCGACCACGCCGCGAGGCAGCCATCGGCGTCACCGCACGCCGAGACGCTGCGCGAACACAGCCGCAAGCTCATCGAGGACACCCTCGCCGCGCACGGCGGCAACGTCTCGCAGGCCGCGCGGCAACTGCGCGTCTCGCGCGGCACGCTCTACCGCCGCCTGCGCGGCTGGCGGGACGAGGCGGCGGGTTGAAGGCTGCAAGAAAGCGGATTTCCATACGCGAAGAGCGCGAAGGTTCCGCGAAGGACGCCAAAGAACAGCCAAGAAAATTTTTGATTGGATTCCTTTCGCGTCCTTCGCGAAACCTTCGCGTCCTCTGCGTCCGGCTGTCCGATCCCGCATTTCAGCGCCTCGGCAATGCGTACGCGATCACGCTGTCCCCCGTCTTCGTGCCCAGCGAGCCGTGCCCGCCCGCGGCCACCACCACGTACTGGCGGCCGTCGCTGCCGCGGTAGGTCATCGGCGTGGCCTGGCCGCCCGCGGGCAGGCGGCTGCGCCAGAGTTCCTTGCCGTTGCTCACGTCGTAGGCGCGCAGGTAGTAGTCGAGCGTGCCCGAGAGAAAGGCCACGCCGCCGGCCGTCATCATCGGCCCGCCGAGGCTGGGCACGCCCATCTTGAAGGGCAGCGGCAGCGGCGAGCTGTCGCGCACGGTGCCGTTCTTGTGCTTCCACACCACGCGGCCGGTGCGCAGGTCGGCGCCGGCCACGTAGCCCCAGGGCGGCGCCTGGCAGGGCAGCCCGAGGACCGAGGTGAAGGCGCTGAGCTTCACCGCGAACGGCGCGCCGAAGTTCTCGTTGAGCGCGGGCAGGCTGTCGTTGGGCCGGTCCTTGCCCTGCACGTAGAGCGTGGTGTCGTCGGCGCGCGGGATCAGCTTCGACACGAAGGCGAGCGAGGCCGGCGTGGTGAAGGCCAGCTGCCGCTGCGGATCGACCGCGATGCCGCCCCAGTTGAAGACGCCGAAGTTGCCCGGATGGATCAGCGAGCCCTGCGTCGACGGCGGCGTGAAGCGGCCCTCGTAGCGCAGCCGATGGAAGGCGATGCGGCAGGCGAGCTGGTCGAACACCGTGCCGCCCCACATGTCGGCCGGCGTGAGCGCGGGCGGATCGAAGGAGAGGTCCGACACCGGCTGCGTGAGCGAGGCATGGTCGCCCTCGGCCGCGTCCTGCGGCGCGGGGCGCTCGTGCACCTTCACCACCGGCTTACCGTCGCGCCGGTCGAGCACGAAGAGCTCGCCCTGCTTGGTGGGCTGCACCAGCGCGGGCACGGTCTCGTTGCCGACGCGCAGGTCGATCAGCGTGGGCTGCGATGGCACGTCGTAGTCCCAGAGATCGTGGTGCACGGTCTGGAAGCTCCAGCGCACGCGCCCCGTGGCGAGGTCGAGCGCCACCACCGAGGACGAGTAGCGCTCGGCCCCTTCGCTGCGCCTGCCGCCCCACTGGTCGGGCGGCTGGTTGCCGATGGGCACGTAGACCATGCCGAGCGACTCGTCCACGCTCGAGATCGACCAGCTGTTGGGCGAGTTGGGGGTGTAGGTGGCGTCGGGCGCGATCGGCGCGGTCTGCTCGGGGTTGCCCGCGTCCCAGTTCCAGACCAGCGCGCCGGTGTCGATGTCGAAGGCGCGGATCACGCCCGAGGTCTCCTGGGTCGAGACGTTGTCGAGCACCGTGCCGCCGACGATGACGAGCGAGCGCGTCACCACCACCGGCGAGGTCGAGTAGTACGAGCCGGGCTTGACGTTGGGCATGTTCTTCCAGAGGTCGATCTGCCCGGTGCCGCCGCCGAAGCGCATGCAGGGCTTGCCGTTCTCGGGGTTGAGCGCGATCACGCGGCCGTCGGCCGTGGGCATGAAGAGCTTGGCGTCGCAGTCGCCGGCCGCAGCGGGTGCGGCGGGTGCGCCTGCAGGCGTGGGCGTGGGCGCGGGCGTGCTCGTGGGCGCCGGCCGCACCGCACTGCCCGGGTCGTACGACAGACCGCGGCAGGTCAGGTGCTGCAGCGCGAGCGGGCGCTTGATCTCCGGCGTGTAGCGCCAGAGCTGCGCGCCGGTGGTCGCATTGAGCGCCACCACCGACTGGTGCGGCGTGCAGAGAAAGAGCCGCTCGCCGATCTTCAGCGGCGTCACCTCGAAGGTGGTCTCTTCCGGATCGCCGGGCTGGCCGCGCACGTCGCCAGTGCGGAAGTGCCATGCCTCCTGCAGCTGGCCGACGTTGGCCGGCGTGATCTGGTCGAGCGCCGAATAGCGCTGGCCCATGGCGTTGCCGCCGTAGGCGGTCCAGTCGTCGGCGGCGGGCGCGGGGCTGCCCGCGGCCGCTGCTGCCGGCGCGGCCGGTGGCGTGGCCGTGCCTTCGATGCGGTGCGGCTGGCGCATCAGCGAGACCGCGGCGGCCACCAGGAAGGCCAGCAGCACCACGCCGAGGAAGCCGCGCGCGGGCGCGATGCCCGCGGCGCGCCGGCGGCCGAGCGCGCGCGCGACCGCGGGCAGCAGCAGGAACGCGCCGATGACGAAGAACACATCGCCGCGTGCCGCGAGCGGCCACCAGTCGAAGCCCACTTCCCACAGCGCCCAGGCGAGCGTGAATGCCACCACCAGCGCGTACACCCACAGACCCGCGCCGCCGCCGCGCGGCAGCAGCACGGCGGCCGCGAGCAGGCCCACGCCCGCGACGAGGTAGTACCACGAGCCGCCGAGCGTGACGAGCCATGCGCCCGCCGCGGCCAGCCCCAGGCCCGCGAGGCCGATGACCAGTGCCGTGACGACGATCAGCGTCGACGGCCGGGGCAGGGGCGAACGGGCGGAAGGCGCGCTGGGATGGACGGCAGGTTCGGTCATGGCGATGGGGCTCCGGAGGCAGGATGACGACGGGTCCTCCAAGCTAGGCCAAAGCCCCGGGTCGTGTCCGTAGGCGGATCGCGCAAGTGGCCGTGTGGCCCGGCATGCATCGGGCCGTGCGGCGCGCGTCTTTAGGCCCTACGTATTCGTGCGCACGCCGTGCATGCCGCGCACGCTCCGCTCAGGCCGGTGCGGCGATGCGCTCGGCGCGCGCACGCCGCGTGCGCGCATCGGGCTGCAGCGGCCGCAGGTACTCGTGCAGGGCGAGTGCCGCGGCGCCCACGGCCGGCGCGAGCTCGCCGTAGCGCGCGATGCGCAACTCGGGCGCGGGCATGCCGGCCGCTTCGGCATGGCGCTTCACATGGGCGAACGCCACCCGGGCGAGGCGCTCGTCGCCGATGCACGACTTGCCGCCGAGCACGATCGCGCGCGGATCGAAGGTGACCCAGAGGTTCTGCAGCAGCACGCCGAGGAAGGCCGCCGCCTGCGCCGCGCCCGGCGCTTCGCGCGCGAGCGCGTGCGAGCCGAAGAAGGCTTCCGCGCAGCCGCGCCGGCCGCACGAGCAGACGGGGCCGTCGGGCTGCAGGATGGTGTGGCCGATCTCGCCGGCCATGCCCTGCGCGCCCGTGAACAGCCGGTCGTTGAGCACCACGCCCGCGCCCACGCCGACGTCGCAGCTCACGAAGATCAGCGGCTCGCCGCCGTCGCCGCCGCCGCAGAACTCGTACTCGCCGAGCGCGGCGGCATCGGCATCGTTCTGCAGCTGCACGGTCACGCGCGGCAGCCGAGCGGCCGCGAAGGCCTTCTCGAGCGCGGGCAGCAGGCTCACGTTGCGCCAGCCGAGGTTGGGCGCGAAGCGGACCACGCCGGTGCAGTCGTCCACTGCGCCGGGCACGCCCACGCCGATGCTCGACAACTGCAGGCCGGCGCGCCGCAGCTGCCGCTGCGCCGCCGCGGCCATGCGCGCCACCTGCGCGCACACGCCGGCCGGCGCACGGTCGTCCAGCGCATGCGTCTCGGCATGGAGCACCTCGCCCTGCAGCGACACGCAGGCGAGCCGCACCGTCTCCACAGCGATCTCCACGCCCATCAGCGCACGCACGCCGACGTTGATCCGTAGCGGCGTCGAAGGCCGGCCGAGCCCGTCGGCCACCGTGGCGCCGGCTTCGCTGAGCCAGTCTTCGTCGATCAGCTCGCGCACCAGCAGGCTGACGGTTGACTTGGTGAGGCCGCTCGCGCTCGCGAGCCGCGCGCGCGACAGCCCGGGCTGCGCGCGCAGCAGCCGCAGCAGCACGCTGCGGTTCATGCGCTTGAGCAGCTGCTGGTCGCCGGTGGTCAACGGTGGGCCTGTTCCTTTCCCTCGGGCCGCTTGCCGGCGATGATCATGCCGAGCACCTCGTCCTCGGTGACGTCCGCGGTGCGGTAGGTGCCGACCAGCCGGCCGTTCTTCATGACCGCGACGCGGTCGCTGAGCGCGAACACGTCGGGCATGTCGTGCGTGATCAGGAAGATGCCGACGCCGTCGGCCTTGAGCTGCTTCACCAGGCCGCCGACCATCGCGGTCTCCTCGGGCCCGAGCGCGGCGCAGGGCTCGTCCATGATCAGGATGCGCGCGTTGAAGTACAGCGCCCGCGAGATCGCCACCACCTGCCGCTGCCCGCCCGAGAGGCGCCGCACGGGGATGCGGATGTTGGTGAAGTTCCTGTTCAGGCGCTGGAACACCTTGCGCGCCTCGACCTCCATGAAGTGGTCGTCGAGCGTGTTCCAGCGCGTCATCTTCTCGCGGCCGAGGAACAGGTTCGACACCGCATCGAGGTTGTCGGCCAGCGCGAGCGTCTGGTAGATGGTCTCGATGCCGAGCGCCTGCGCCTCCGACGGCGTGCGGATGTGCACCGGGTCGCCCGCGATCAGCGTCTCGCCCGAATCGACCGGGTAGGCGCCCGCGAGCATCTTCATGAGCGTGGACTTGCCCGCGCCGTTGTGGCCGAGCAGCGCCACCACTTCGCCCGGATGCAGGTTCACGCTCACGCCGTCCACGGCCTTCACGCCGCCGAAGGCCTTGCGGATCTCGCGCAATTCGACGAGGGGTTGGAGTGTGTCTGTGGTCATGTCGGTTGCAGAGGGAAGTGGGATCGGACAGCCGAACGCAGAAGAAATACAAAAGTTGCGCAGAAGTCGCAGAAGAGAAATTCAAAAATTTGGGTCTTCCTTTCTGCGACTTCTGCGAAACCTTTGCGACTTCTGCGTTCGGCCGTCCGATCCCGGTCCCATCTCAGCTCTCCCCGAACTTGCGGCGGTAGAGCACGTCGAAGACCACCGCCACGATCAGCACCTGGCCGATGATGACCATGCGCTTGCCGATCGGCACGTCGAGCAGCAGCATGCCGCTGTCGAGCGACTGCATGATCAGTGCGCCCAGCACCGAGCCGAAGATCGAGCCCGTGCCGCCCGCGAGCGCGGTGCCGCCGATCACCGCCGCGGCGATCACGTAGAGCTCCATGCCGGTGCCGAGCGAATTGGTGCCGGCGTTGAGCCGCGCGATCGATACGATCGCCGCCACCGTGACCAGCACCGCGAGCAGGGCGAACAGCATCAGCGTGACCCGCTTGACCGGAATGCCCACCAGCGCCGCCGCATCGGGGTTGCCGCCCATCGCGAACACGTAGCGGCCGAAGCGCGTGCGGTGCACGATGAACGACAGCGCGATCGCCACCACGGCCCAGATCAGCACCGGAATCGGCAGGCCCTGCGGCGCGTCCTTGGAGGCGATCTGGTAGCTGTTCATCACCGCGGCGAAGACGAACACCACGGCCGCGGGCACCGCCGTCAGCAGCAGCTCGGCCCAGAGCGGCTCGTTGGGCATGCCGTGGTGCGCACGCGCGCGGCGCTTCTGCAGCATGCGCACGAACAGCACCAGCGCCACGAAGGCCGCAAGCGCCCAGGTCGCGGTGGTGCCGATGCCGCCGTCGTAGCCGCCGCCCAGGCGCTGGAAGAACTCGTCGTTCACCGGCTGCGTCTTGCCGTCGGCCACCAGGAAGGCCGCGCCGCGGAACGACATCAGCCCGCCGAGCGTGACCACGAACGACGGCACGCCGAGCATCGCGGTGAGCCAGCCCTGGTAGACCGACACCAGCAGCGCGACCGCCAGGCCCGCGAGGCAGGCGGTGGGCCACGACCAGCCCGAGGTGTACTGCAGGTAGGCGATCAGCACGCCGACGAAGCCCATCACCGAGCCCACCGACAGGTCGATGTGGCGCGCCACGATGACCAGCACCATCACCGTCGACACGATGCCCACCACCGCCGTCTGCTGCGCAA
The DNA here is from genome assembly GCF_029893635.1 of Variovorax sp. TBS-050B. Taxonomy (NCBI): domain Bacteria; kingdom Pseudomonadati; phylum Pseudomonadota; class Betaproteobacteria; order Burkholderiales; family Comamonadaceae; genus Variovorax; species Variovorax sp. TBS-050B. The sequence continues at coordinate 1,158,761 of NZ_JARXYR010000002.1, forward strand.
CGTTGTAGAGGTTCTCGGGCGACAGGAACACGCCGCCCGACATGACGTTGAAGACCACGCCCATCGCGACCAGCAGCACGCTCATCAGCAGAAGGCGCAGGTCGATGCCCGCGCGGCGCCACCAGCCGGGTGTTGGATTGCTCATGCTCGGAACTTCCTCGAAAGAACACGGGGTGCGCGGCACCGCCGGCCGCTGGTGCGGGCCGGCAGGCGGCGGCGCAGGGGATGCCTGCCGCGCGGTGCGGCTACTTGCAGGCGGCGGGCGCGCTCGCGGCGGGCACGCCCTTGCAGAGCTCGTCCTTCTTGATCCAGCCGGCCTTCACCACCACGTCGAGGTTGTCGCGCGTGATCGGCACCGGCGTGAGCAGGCGCGACTGCAGCGAGACCTTCTTCGGCCCCGAATTCCACGGTGCGGCCTTCTCGACCGGCTTGCCCTGCGAGAGCGCGATGGCGGCGCTCGCGGCCTCGCGGCCGAGCTCGCGCGAGTCCTTGAAGATGGTCGCGGTCTGGGTGCCGAGCGCGATGCGGTTGAGCGCCGCGAAGTCGGCGTCCTGGCCCGAGACCGGGATGCCGCGCAGCCCCTTGGCCGTGAGCGCCGCGACCGCGCCGCCCGCGGTGCCGTCGTTGGCGGCCACCACCGCATCGACCTTGTTGCCCACCTTGGTGAGGATCTGCTCCATGTTCTTCTGCGCGACCTCGGGCTTCCAGCCTTCGGTGTATTCGTCGCCGACGATCTTGATGTCGCCCTTCTTCACCGCCGCATCGAGCACCTCCTGCTGGCCTGCGCGCAGGAAGTCGGCGTTCGGGTCGCTCGGCGAGCCCTTGATGATCACGTAGTTGCCCTTAGGCTTGACCTTGAAGACCTCGCGCGCCTCCATGCGGCCGACCTCGACGTTGTCGAAGGTGATGTAGAAGACGCCCGGCGCCTCGATCAGCCGGTCGTAGGCCACCACCGGCACCTTCTGCCGCGTGGCCTTGGTGACCGCGGGCAGGATCGCGTCCTTGTCCATCGCGAGCACGATCAGCGCCTTCGCGCCCTTCGACATCAGGCCCTCGATGTCGCCGAGCTGCTTCTCGGGCGAGCCGCCCGCGTCAGCGCTGATGTACTTCGCGCCGAGCTTCTCGAGCTGGGCCTTGATCGCGGCCTCGTCGGTCTTCCAGCGCTCTTCCTGGAAGTTGGACCAGCTCACGCCGACGACGGTCTGCGCGAGCGCGCTCGCCGCCGTGAGGCCGAAGGCCATCGCGGCCAGGGTGTGCTTGAGGGGCATCGAATGTCTCCTTGGGCTGGCGCCCGGATGTAAGAAATAAGTTAGTTCGACGGGCGAATTAACTATCCCATCGTGCGCGCGTCCTGGGCATCGGGGAATTCCCGGGCGCGCCATGCGAGCTCCCTAGAATCGCCAGGCCCCCGGATTGCGGTGCGCTCCTCTCTCACACCATGCCCGACCAAGACCTCGTCTCTCTGGTCGTGGATGCGCTCGGAAAGCGCATCGACGACCCCGCCGCCGTCCGTCTCGCCGAAGCGCTCGGCAAGAAGCCGTTCAAGAGCGCCACGCCGACCAGCGACAGCAGCCTCGAGAACAGCAAGCTCGGCCTCGCGGTCGGCGCCAAGGCGCGCTTCACGCACCGCGACTTCTTCCCGCCGCGCAAGGAAGGCCGCACCTGGGTCACGCGGGTGTCGCACGCCTTCGTCTACCCCCGTTGCGCAGGCGCGCTGCCCGAGGGCTTCGACTGGCAGATGGACGATGCGGCGCTCGGCGCGCGCTTCGAACGCCGCGTCGACGGCGCGCTCGAGATCGTGCGCTACGTGCTGCCGCCACCGCGCGCGGGCCTGCGCGCCACGGTGTCGCTCAACGACGCCGGCCGGCCGAAGCACCTGCTGCTGGGCGTGGCCGAGGAAGAGGACTACGCCACGATCTACCCCGGCGAGGAATCCGGCAACCACGCCGAAGACGCCTTCTTCGCGAGCTGGTGCGCGCTCAACGGCCTGCTGCGCGAGGACCGCCTCGGCGCCGCGCAAATGGAGGCGCTGCGCGAGCGGCGGCTCGGCCCGCAGGACTTCCTGGTCGAAAGCCTCGGCGGCCTGTTCTGGGAACACGACGTGCGGCCCGCGCACGCGCCCTTCTGCCATGCCTACACGGGGCGGTTGATGGAGCCCGAGGAAGCCTCGGCGCTGTTCGACGCGAAGGCGATCTTCGGCGAGCACAACGCCTGGAGAAAGGAGGGCGAGGCGCCGACCGAAGCCACCTGGGCCAACTTCGACCGCATCGCGCCGCGCTACGCTGAGCGGCTCGCGCAGTTCCAGCGGCGCGAGATCCGCTCGATGGTCCACCACCCGCAGGACGGACAGGCCGGCGGAGCCGGTTGAGGCCGCGGCCGGAAGACAGGGCCGCCCGCTGTTAGGATTTTTGTCGCAAGCGCCGATCCCACGAGCGCAGGAGACAAGATGGACACCAGCAGTTCGAGCCCCGACGGGGCGGCGCTGTACCGCACGATGGTGCGGATCCGCGCCTTCGAGAATGCCGCCGAGGCGGCGAGCCAGGGCGGCGTGAGCGCCTATGGCCAAGAGGCCGCCGGCAGCGCGCGGGTGCGCGGGCCGCTGCATCTCTCGACCGGCCAGGAGGCGGTGCCCGCGGGCGTCTGCGCCCACCTGCGCACGAGCGACTACCTCACCTCCACGCACCGCGGCCACGGCCACACGCTGGCCAAGGGCGCGGACCTGGGCCGCATGATGTGCGAGCTGTTCGGCAAGGCCACCGGCTTCAACGGCGGCAAGGGCGGCTCGATGCACATCGCGGACTTCTCGGTCGGCATGCTGGGCGCCAACGGCGTGGTGGCGGCGGGTCTGCCGATCGCGGTGGGCGCGGCGCATGCGCAGAAGCTGCTCGGCAAGGGCGACGGCATCACGGTGTGCTTCTTCGGCGACGGCGCGATCAACCGCGGCCCCTTCCTCGAAGCGCTGAACTGGGCGCGCGTGTACCAATTGCCGGTGCTCTTCGTCTGCGAGGACAACCGCTGGAGCGCCACCACGGCGAGCGGCCCGATGACGGCGGGCGACGGCGCCTCGGTGCGCGCCCAGGCGATGGACATCGCCGCCACGCAGGTCGACGGCAACGACGTGTTCGCGGTGCACGCGGCGGCCGCAGCGCTGGTGGCGGCCGTGCGCGGCGGCGGCGGGCCGCGCCTGCTGCATGCGCTGACCTACCGCGTGAAGGGGCATGTCTCGGTCGACGTCGCGGCCTACCGCGACGCGGCGGAGCTCGCGGCCGCGCTCGAGACCGATCCGATCGCGCGCGCCCGCGCCCACCTGCTTGCGCACGGCATGGCCGGGTCCGCGCTCGATGCCATCGAGAACGCGGCGCGCGACGAGGTCGCGACCGCGCTCGCGATGGCCGACGCGGCGCCCTGGCCCGAGGCCGGCGCCGCCTTCACCGACGTGCAGACCACCGGAGCCGGCCAATGGCACTGACCACGACGACGACGCCGGAGGAACTGAGCTATGCCGAAGCGGCCGTGCGCGCGCTGGCGCAGGAGATGCAGGCCGACCCCCGGGTGGTGGTGCTCGGCGAAGACGTGGGCCGCGGCGGCATCTTCGGCCAGTACAAGGGGCTGCAGCAGCGCTTCGGCGAAAGCCGCGTGATCGACACGCCGATCAGCGAGGCCGCGATCATGGGCGCGGGCGTGGGCATGGCGCTCGCGGGCCTGCGGCCGGTGGTCGAGATGCGCGTGGTCGACTTCGCGCTCTGCGGCATGGACGAACTGGTGAACCAGGCCGCCAAGAACCGCTTCATGTTCGGCGGCCAGGGCCGCGTGCCGCTGGTGGCGCGCATGCCGGGCGGCATCTGGGACGCCTCGGCGGCGCAGCATTCGCAGTCGCTCGAGGCCTGGTTCGCGCACATGCCGGGGCTGGTGGTGGTCTGCCCCGCGACGCCGCAGGACAACCACGGCCTGCTGCGCGCGGCGCTGCAGTGCGGCGACCCGGTGGTCTACATCGAGCACAAGACGCTCTGGGGCCTGCGCGGCGAGGTCGACGACAGCCTGGAGGTGCCGCTCGGCCGCGCACGCCGCGTGCGCGAAGGCGATGCGCTCACGCTGGTGAGCTGGAGCCGCCAGCTGCAGGCCTGCACCGCGGCCTGCGACGCGCTCGCGGCCGAGGGCATCGCGGTGGACCTGATCGACCTGCGCACGCTCTGGCCCTGGGACCGCGAGACGGTGCTCGCCTCCTGCGCGCGCACCCGGCGCCTGCTGGTGGTGCACGAGGCGGTGCAGGTGGCGGGCTTCGGCGCCGAGATCGCCGCGAGCGCGGCCGAGGCCACGGGCTGCCGCGTCGCGAGGCTCGGCGCGCCGCGCATCCCGGTCGGCTATGCGCCGGTGCTCGAGGCGCAGTCGCGCGTGGGCGCGGAGGCCGTCGCGGCGGCGGCGAGGAAGCTGCTCGACTAGGCCCGGCCGTTCAGGCCGCGAAGCCGCCGTCGATGTTGAGGCTCGCGCCGGTCACGAAGCCCGCTTCGGGGCCGGCGAGGTAGGCCACCATGGCGGCGATCTCCTCGGGCCGCGCATGGCGCGCGAGCGCCATCAGGCCGTGCATCGCGGGCGCGTTGGGGCCGTCGACCGGGTTCATGTCGGTGTTCACGGGGCCGGGCTGCACGTTGTTGACCGTGATGCCGCGCGGGCCGAGATCGCGCGCCAGGCCCTGCACCAGCCCCTTGAGCGCCGACTTGCTCATCGCGTAGGCGCTGCCGCCGGGCCAGGGCATGCGCTCGGCGTTGGTGCTGCCGATGTTGATGATGCGTCCGCCCTCGCCCATGTGGCGCGCCGCCGCCTTGGCCGCGACGAAGATGGCGCGCACATTGATGTGCCAGGTGCGGTCGAAGTCCTCGAGCGAGAAGTCGTCGAGGGTGCCGGGCAGGAAGATGCCGGCGTTGTTGACCAGCACGTCGATGCGGCCGAACCGGCGCGCGGCCTCGTCGATGCCGGCGGTGAGGGCGGCGGCGTCGGCGCTGTCGATCCGGAGCGCCAGCGCGCGGCCGCCCTCGGCCTCGATGCTGCGCACCAGTTCATCGGCCGGCGCGGCGGAGCTGGCATAGCTGAAGGCGACGGCGGCGCCTTCCTGCACCAGCCGGCGCACGATGGCGGCGCCGATGCCGCGCGAACCGCCGGTCACGAAGGCAGTCTTGCCCGCGAGCGCCGCGGAAGAGGAAGCAGAAGAGGAGGAAGTGGAAGCCATGGTGATTTCCTGGAAAGGTTGTGGATGACGGGCCTCAGTGTGGACATTCGATTACCGCTTGGCTAGCCATCAATCCAGCCAATCAAATTCAACCGTTGGTTGAAAATGGCGCGATGGCACCTCCCCTCAACCACCTCGAATCCTTCGTCCAGAGCGCGGAAAGCGGCAGTTTCTCGGCCGCCGCGCGGCGGCTCGGGCTCACGCCGGCCGCGGTCAGCAAGAACGTGGCGCGGCTCGAAGCGCGGCTGGGCGTGCGGCTGTTCCAGCGCAGCACCCGCAGTCTCACGCTGACCGAGGGCGGCGAGCGCTTTCTCGCGCAGATCGGCGGACCGCTCGCGACGCTGCAGGACGCGATGGCCGGCCTTTCCAGCGAGGACGGCCAGCCCGCGGGCACGCTCAAGGTCAGCATGGGCCAGGCCTTCGGCCGCGAGCATGTGCTGCCGATGATGGGCGACTTCCTCGCGCGCTATCCGGCGGTGCTGCCCGACTGGCATTTCGACAACCAGCAGGTCGACCTGGTGGGCGAGGGCTTCGACGCCGCGATCGGCGGCGGCATCGCGCTGTCGCCCGGCGTGGTAGCGCGCGAGCTGGCCCGCATCCACGTGGTCGCGGTGGCGGCGCCGCGCTACCTCGCGGGCCGCACGCTGCCTCGGCATCCGGCGGAACTGGCGCAGTTCGACGCGCTGATGCGCCGCTCCTCGCCGACCGGCCGGGTGCGCGGCTGGGCGCTGCAGCATGCCGACGGCCGCGAGGTCACGGTGGACCAGCCGCGGCCGCGCGCGATCTTCAACGACCCGGAAGCGATCGCGCATGCCGCGCTGATGGGACTGGGCGTGGCGATGCTGCCGATGCCCTTCGTCGAGCGCGGCCTCGGCAGCGGCGCGCTGGTGCGGCTCCTGCCCGAATGGCACTACGACGCCGGCGTGGTCTGGCTCTACTACCCGAGCAAGAAGCTGCTGCCGGCGAAGACGCGCGTGTTCATCGACTTCGTGCTGGAACGCTTTCGCAGCGAAGGCTTCGCGCGGCGCATGCAGGTGGCCTGAAGAATCACCGGCCGCGGCCGGGTTTTACCGGCGGCGGCCGACATCTTTAGCCTGTACAAACGCAGCCATGACTTCCAAGCTCAAACTGACCCGCCGCGCTGCGCTCGCAGCCTCCGCCGCCGCCCTCGTCGCCATGCCCTCCTGGGCCCAGGGCACCTGGCCCACCAAACCCGTGCGCATCGTCGTGCCCTTCGCGGCCGGCGGCACCACCGACATCCTCGCGCGCGCCGTGGCGCCCGAACTCTCGAAGGCCTTCGGCCAGCAGTTCATCGTCGACAACCGCGCCGGCGCGGGCGGCAACGTGGGCGCCGAGATCGTCTCGCATGCGCCGAACGACGGCTACACGCTGCTGATGGGCACCGTCGGCACGCACGGCATCAACCGCGCGCTCTACCCGAAGCTGCCCTTCGACCCGATCAAGGACTTCGTGCCGATCACGCTCGTGGCCGCGGTGCCCAACGTGATGGAGATGAACGCCCAGAAGGCGAAGGAACTGAACATCCGCAACGTGCAGGACTTCATCAAGTACGCCAAGGCCAATCCCGGCAAGCTCAACATGGCGTCGAGCGGCAGCGGCACCTCGATCCACCTCGCGGGCGAGCTCTTCAAGAGCATGACCGGCACCTTCATGACGCACATCCCGTACAAGGGATCGGGCCCTGCGCTGCTCGACATGGTGGGCGGCAACGCCGACGTGATGTTCGACAACCTGCCTTCGTCGATGGCGCAGATCAAGGGCGGCAAGCTCACGCCCCTGGCCGTGACCAGCGCGCAGCGCTCGCCCGCGCTGCCCGACGTGCCGACCGTGGAAGAAGCCGGCGGCCCGTCGCTCAAGGGCTACGAGGCCAGCTCGTGGTTCGGCCTGCTCGCGCCGGCCGGCACCTCGCCCGAGATCGTCAACCGCATCCAGCAGGAAGTGGCCAAGTCGCTCGCCACCCCGGCCATCAAGGAAAAGATGCTCGCCCAGGGCGCGATCCCGAGCGGCAACTCACCGGCCGACTTCGCGAAGCTGATCGCCAGCGAGCATGTGAAGTGGGCGAAGGTGGTGAAGGAATCCGGCGCGAAGGTGGATTGAGGGCGCGGATTCGGGTTCAGAACGCAGAGGGCGCGAAGGTTTCGCAGAAGTCGCGAAGGAAGACCACGGAAGATCCGCTCAGGTCTTCTTCTGCGACTTTCGCGGCACTTCGCGATTTCTGCGTTCGGTCAAGTCCGTTTCAGCCTCAGGTCGTCCAGGTGACGTCCTTCTTTTCGGCCAGCGAATCCTTCAGCATGTGAAGCAGCGGGGCCGCACGCTGGTGCAGCCCCACATGCTGTTTTTCGGAATCGTCGTCATGGCCCTCGACGACGTGGTCGTCGTGGTTGTGCGCATTGCCGGCCTCGCGCTGGAGCGCGGACTCCAGCGCCGCGATCGCCGCGGGAATCTGCTCGACGGTGATGATGCCCTGCGGCTGAACCGGTTTGCCGACGATCTCGAGCAGCTGGCGCGCATGCACCTCCAACATCACGAAGTCGGGGGTGGCGCGGGACTGGAATCGGTAGAGCATGGTGGTCCTTCCTGGATTACTTGTAGATGTAGTCACGGGCAAAAGGGTACACCGATTGCGCGCCGCGCAGAACGCCGTGGTCGACCTTGCCGTCGGGCTTGGTCGAGAGCATCTGGTGCAGCGAGATCCAGCCCTGCTCGAAGCTCATGGCCGAGCCCGCCAGATAGAGGCGGTAGGCCCGCAGGATGCGTTCCGCGTTCTCGGCCTGCCGTCCGCCGGCGCGCTGCAGCACTTCGCGCGCGGTGTCGAGCTGCGCCTCGAGCGCATCCGACCATGCCCAGAGCGTGCGCGCATAGTGCGGGCGCAGGCTCTCGGTGTCGACCATCTCGAGGCCCGCGGCCGCCGTCTCGCGCAGCACGTGCGTCACGTGCAGCAGCTCGCCGCCGGGGAAGATGTACTTCTCGATAAAGTCGCCCATGCCCGCGCCGAGCTGGCGGTAGTCGAGCTGCCCCGAGGTGATGCCGTGGTTCAGCACCAGGCCACCGGGCTTCAGCAGCGCATGGATCTGGCGGAAGTAGGTGGGCATGTAGGCCGCGCCCACGTGCTCGAACATGCCGACCGACGAGATCTTGTCGAAGGGCCGGTCGGCGGAGAGTTCGCGGTAGTCGCGCAGCTCCACGCGCACGCGGCCCGAGAGGCCCTTCTCCTCGATCAGGCGCTGCACGTGCGCATGCTGGTTCCTCGACAGCGTGATGCCGGTGGCATCCACGCCGTAGTGCTCGGCCGCCCAGAGCAGCAGCCCGCCCCAGCCCGAGCCGATGTCGAGGAAGCGCTCGCCGGGCTGGAGCATCAGCTTGCGGCAGATGTGGTCGAGCTTGGCCTCCTGCGCCTGTGCGAGCGTGAGCTCGGGCGTGCGGAAGTAGGCGCACGAATAGACCCGGCGCGGATCGAGCCAGAGCGCGTAGAAATCGTCTGAAACGTCGTAGTGGAACTGGATCTGCTCCGCATCCTTGTGGAGCGAATGCGAGCCGCGGGACTTGGCGAGCCGCAGCAGGCGGGTCCACCAGGTGGTGTTGGTCTCGGCGGGGTTGCCGGGCAGCATGCCGACGGTGGCGTCGATGATGTCGCGCATCGCGCCTTCGATCTGGACCTTGCCCTCCACGTAGGCCTCGCCGATGGCGCCCACCTGGCGCGCGGCGAGCTGGCCCAGCGCCGACCACTCTCTGAACGCCAGGGTGACGCGCGACCCCGGCTTGGCGACTCTTCGCCCATCAGGCAATTCAAGTGCGATGGGCACCGGCAGCGACGCAAGCTGCGACTCGATCTTGGGTATCAAGCTTTGCATGGTGCGGCCATGGTATTGATTTTTTGGGTTTTTTGCATGACGTTGCATGCGGCCGCGCGGCGCGCGGCGGGAGGACCCCGTTGACAGCAGATTGTTTATGTCTAAACTATTCAACCATGAACAGCCTCGCCAACGGCCGCCCGGCCGCCGCACCCGCCATGGACCTCCAACGCATCCTGTGCATCGGCGGCGGCCCCGCCGGCCTCTATTTCGCGCTGCTGATGAAGGCGCGCAACCCGGCACTCGAGATCACCGTGGTCGAGCGCAACCGGCCGTTCGACACCTTCGGCTGGGGCGTGGTGCTCAGCGACCAGACGCTCGCCAACCTCGCGGCCGCCGACGCGGCGACGGCCGCGCTCATCGGCAACGAGTTCCACCACTGGGACGACATCCAGGTGTTCTTCAAGGGCGGGCAGGTGCGCTCGGGCGGCCACGGCTTCTGCGGCATCGGGCGCAAGCGGCTGCTGAACATCCTGCAGGAGCGCTGCCTCGAACTGGGCGTGCAGCTGGTCTTCGAGACCGACGTGGCCGACGACCAGGCCATGGCGGCCAGGTACAACGCCGACCTCGTCATCGCGAGCGACGGCCTCAACAGCCGCATCCGCCAGCGCTATGCCGAGGTGTTCAAGCCCGACGTCGACCTGCGCAACTGCCGCTTCGTCTGGCTCGGCACGCACCAGACCTTCGACGCCTTCACCTTCGCCTTCGAACAGACCGAGCACGGCTGGTTCCAGGCCCATGCCTACCAGTTCGACGACAAGACCTCGACCTTCATCGTCGAGACGCCCGAGGCGGTCTGGAAGGCCCATGGCATCGACCGCATGGAGCAGCCCGAAGCCATCGCCTTCTGCGAGAAGCTGTTCGCCAAGTACCTCGGCGGCCATTCGCTGATCAGCAATGCCACGCACCTGCGCGGCTCGGCCAACTGGATCCGCTTTCCGCGCGTGGTGTGCGAGCGCTGGACGCACCGCATCGACGTGGAGGGCCGCTCCGTGCCCGTGGTGCTGATGGGCGATGCGGCGCACACCGCGCATTTCTCGATCGGCTCGGGCACCAAGCTCGCGCTCGAGGACGCGATCGACCTCGCCAACGAGTTCGCGCAGGGCGGCACGGTGGACCAGGTGCTCGAAGGCTACGAGGCGCGCCGCAGCGTCGAGGTGCTCAAGATCCAGAACGCGGCGCGCAACTCGACCGAATGGTTCGAGAACGTGCCGCGCTACACCGGCATGCAGATCGAGCAGTTCGCCTATTCGCTGCTCACGCGCTCGCAGCGCATCAGCCACGAGAACCTGCGGCTGCGCGACACCCGATGGCTCGGCGGCTACGAGCAGTGGCTCGCGGGCGGCAGGCCGGTGCTGCCGATGCTGATGCCCTACAAGGTGCGCGGCCTCACGCTCAAGAACCGCATCCTGGTCTCGCCGATGGCCACCTACAGCGCGGTCGACGGCGTGCCGCAGGACTTCCTGCTCGTGCACCTGGGTGCGCGCGCGCTCGGCGGCGCGGCGATGGTGTTCGTCGAGATGACCAGCCCGACGCCCGAGGGCCGCATCACGCCCGGCTGCACCGGCCTTTACAACGACGCGCAGCAGGCCGCGTTCAAGCGCATCGTCGACTTCGTGCACACGCAGTCGAGCGCGAAGATCGCGATGCAGCTCGGCCACAGCGGGGCCAAGGGCTCCACCCGCGTGGGCTGGGAGGGCACCGACGAGCCGCTCGAAAGCGGCAACTGGGCGCTGCTGTCGGCCAGCGCGGTCGCCTACGGCGAGCAGAACCAGCTGCCGGCGGCGATGACGCGCGCGCAGATGGACGAGATGCGCGAGCTGTTCGTGGCCTCCACGCGCCGCGCGGCCGAATGCGGCTTCGACTGGCTCGAGCTGCACTGCGCGCACGGCTACCTGCTGTCGTCCTTCATCAGCCCGCTCACCAATCTGCGCACCGATGAGTACGGCGGCGACATCGAAGCCCGCTGCCGCTATCCGCTCGAGGTGTTCCGCGCGATGCGCGCCGCCTGGCCCGAGGACCGGCCGATGAGCGTGCGGATCTCGGCGCACGACTGGGCGCCCGGCGGCAACACCGATGCCGACGCGGTGATCGTGGCGCGGCTCTTCAAGGAGGCCGGCGCCGATTTCATCGACGTGTCCTCCGGCCAGACCACGCGCGCTGCGAAGCCCGTGTACGGCCGCATGTACCAGACGCCCTTTGCCGACCGCATCCGCAACGAGGTCGGCATCGCGACCATCGCGGTCGGCGCCATCACCGACGCGGACCAGGCCAACAGCATCATCGCGGCCGGCCGCGCCGATCTCTGCGCAATTGCGCGGCCGCATCTCGCCGACCCGGCCTGGACGCTGCACGAGGCCGCGAAGCTGCAGAGCCGCGACGTCGACTGGCCGAAGCAGTACCTGAGCGGACGCGACCAGATGTACCGCGAGATCGCCAAGCAGCAGCAGATGGCCGCGGCCGCGAATGCCGCCGCAGCCGCGCAGAACGCCGAAGAGACCCACTGACATGGACCTCGAAGCACGCGCCCACAGCGAACACCCCGAGGCCCTGCGCCTCTGGCTGCGCCTTCTGACCTGCACCCAGCTGATCGAGAAGCAGGTGCGCAACGGCCTGCGCGCGCAGTTCGCGACCACGCTGCCACGCTTCGACCTGATGGCGCAGCTCGAGCGTGCGCCCGAGGGCCTGAAGATGAACGAGCTCTCGCGCCGCATGATGGTGACGGGCGGCAACGTGACCGGCATCACCGACCAGCTCGTGACCGAAGGGCTGGTCGAGCGCATCAACGTCGAGGGCGACCGCCGCGCCTGGCGCGTGCGGCTCACGCCGCGCGGGCGCAAGCTCTTCAACGACATGGCCGAGCAGCACGAGGACTGGATCGTCGAGGCCTTCGCGGGCCTCAGCGCCAAGGAGATCGCGCAGCTCCACAAGCTGCTCGGCAAGGTCAAGCAGCACTCACACATCCAACTGATCGCGGAGACGGAATGAAGCACTACATCGGCGCGGGCAACCCCATGCATGCGCAATTCGAACCGAAGGCCGGCTACAGCGCGAAGCACTTCGCCTGGACCTTCGACAACGGCGTCGGCACCGTCACGCTCAGCCGCCCCGAGCGCAAGAACCCGCTGACCTTCGACTCCTACGCCGAGCTGCGCGACCTGTTCCGCGCACTGACCTACGCCACCGACGTGAAGGCGATCGTGGTCACGGGTGCGGGCGGCAACTTCTGCTCGGGCGGCGACGTGCACGAGATCATCGGCCCGCTGACCGGCATGCGCATGCCCGAGCTGCTGGAGTTCACGCGCATGACGGGCGATCTGGTGAAGGCGATCCGCGCCTGCCCGCAGCCGATCGTGGGCGCGATCGACGGCGTGTGCGCCGGCGCCGGCGCGATGATCGCGCTGGCCTGCGACCTGCGCTACGGCTCGCCTGCCACGCGCACCGCCTTCCTCTTCACGCGCGTGGGCCTCGCGGGCGCCGACATGGGCGCCTGCGCGCTGCTGCCGCGCGTGATCGGCCAGGGCCGCGCCTCGGAGTTGCTGTTCACCGGCCGCGCGATGACGGCGCAGGAAGGCCATGCCTGGGGCTTCTTCAACGCGCTGCACGAGAGCGAAGCGCTGCTCGGCGCCGCCACCCAGGTGGCGCGCGACCTGGCCGAGGGCCCGACCTTCGCGCACGGCATGACCAAGACCATGCTCTCGCAGGAATGGTCGATGACCATCGACCAGGCGATCGAGGCCGAAGCCCAGGCCCAGGCGATCTGCATGCAGACCGAGGACTTCCGCCGCGCCTACGAGGCCTTCGCGGCCAGGCAGAAGCCCGTGTTCGGTGGGGACTGAAGCGATGATGACCCCGCTCCCCGCCCCCCCTTCGACCGCGCACCTCGCGCTGCCCTTCTTCGACGATGCGCACCGCCATCTGGCGGAGGGCCTGCTGCCCTGGTGCGCGGCGCAGGATCTCGACGAGCGCGACGACCGCGCGGCCTGCCGCGAATGGGTGCGCCGCCTCGGCGACGGCGGCTGGCTGCGCTATGCCGTGCCCGGCAGTGCGGGCGGCGCGCTGGAGCGCCTGGATTCGCGCGCGCTGGTGCTGCTGCGCGAGACGCTGGCCTACCACTCGCCGCTGGCCGATTTCGCCTTCGCGATGCAGGGGCTGGGCAGCGGCGCGATCACGCTCGCGGGCACGGCCGAGCAGCAGTCGCAGTACCTCACTTCGGTTGGCAAGGGCGAGAGGATCGCCGCCTTCGCGCTGAGCGAGCCCGACGCAGGTTCGGACGTGGCCGCGATGGCGATGCGCGCCGAGCCCACCGCCGAGGGCTGGCGCCTGAACGGCGTGAAGACCTGGATCAGCAACGGCGGCATCGCCGACTTCTACTGCGTGTTCGCGAAGACCGAGCCGACGGCGGGCACGCGCGGCATCACCGCCTTCCTCGTCGATGCGAAGACGCCGGGGCTCGACACCTCCGAGCACATCGACGTGATGGCCCCGCATCCGCTCGCCACCCTGCGCTTCGACGACTGCATGGTGCCGCGCACCGCGCAGCTCGGCGAGCTGAACGGCGGCTTCAAGCTCGCGATGCGCACGCTCGACATCTTCCGCGCCTCGGTCGCCGGGGCCGCGCTCGGCATGGGCCGCCGCGCGCTCGCGGAAGCGGTCGCGCATGCGAAGGGCCGGCGCATGTTCGGCCAGACGCTCGCCGATTTCCAGCTCACGCAGGCCAAGCTCGGCGAGATGGCCGCGCTGCTCGACGGCGCCGCGCTGCTCACCTACCGCGCCGCCTGGATGCGCGACGACGCCGAACGCCGCGGCGCGCCGGCCGTGGGCGACGTGTCGGCCGCGGCGGCGATGGCCAAGATGTGCGCCACCGAGAACGCGAGCCGCGTGATCGACATGGCGCTGCAGATGCACGGCGGCCTGGGCGTGAAGGTTGGCACGAAGATTGAAAGCCTCTACCGCGACATCCGCTCGCTGCGCATCTACGAAGGCGCGACGGAAGTCCAGCAACTGATCATCGGCAAATCCGTCCTGCGGGGGTGAGTACCGTGTCTGCCCAAGTCGACCGCTTCGTTCATGACCGCCTGCCGCCTGCCGGGCAGTTGCCGGTCTTCCGCTACGACCTGCCCGAGCTGCAACTGCCCGACCAGCTGAACCTGGTCGAGGAACTGCTCGACAAGGCGCCCGCGAAGGGCTTCGGCGACAGGCCGATGCTGCGCTCTCCGACCGGCACGCTGAGCTATGCGCAGGCGGCCGTCGAGGTCAACCGCATCGCCCAGGTGCTGACCGAGGACCTCGGCCTCGTGCCCGGCAACCGCGTGCTGCTGCGCGGCGGCAACTCGGTCGCGATGGCGCTCGCATGGCTGGCGGTGGTCAAGGCCGGGCTGATCGCGGTCGCCACGATGCCGCTGCTGCGTGCCAAGGAACTCGGCGACATCATCGAGAAGGCGCAACCCGTGGCCGCGCTGTGCGACGCGCGCCTGCTCGACGAGCTCGTGCTCGCGCAGCGCGAGCATCCGGTGCTCTCGACGGTGATCGCGTTCAACCAGCCCGACGCACCCGATTCGCTCTCGTCGCGCGCGGCGGCCAAGCGCGGCGTGTTCGCGGCCTGCCCCACGGCCGCGGACGACATCGCGCTGCTCGCCTTCACCTCGGGCACCACGGGCAAGCCCAAGGCGCCCGTGACCACGCACCGCGACGTGCTCGCGATGTGCGAGACCTGGCCGCGCCACGTGCTGCGCGCACGCAGCGACGACATCGTGATCGGCTCGCCGCCGCTGGCCTTCACCTTCGGGCTCGGCGGGCTGCTGGTGTTTCCGATGTACGCCGGCGCCTCGGTGTACTTCGCCGATGCGCCCTTCACGCCCGAGGGGCTGGTGAAGCTGATCAACCAGGTCGGCGCGACCATCTGCTACACCGCGCCGACCTTCTATCGCCAGATGGCGCCCTTCGTGCGCCAGCACGGCGCGCCGAGCCTGCGCATCTGCGTGAGCGCGGGCGAGGCACTGCCCGACGCGACGCGGCAGCTCTGGAAGGAAGCGACGGGCATCGAGATGCTCGACGGCATCGGCGGCACCGAGGTGTTCCACATCTACATCTCCGCGGCCGGCGACGAGGTGCGCCGCGGCGCCGTCGGCAAGGTGGTGCCCGGCTTCACCGCGAAGGTGGTGGACGACCAGGGCAACGAGGTGCCGCGCGGCACCGTCGGCAAGCTCGCGCTGCAGGGCCCGGTGGGCTGCCGCTACCTCGACGATCCGCGCCAGACCGACTACGTGAAGAACGGCTGGAACTACCCCGGCGATTCCTTCGTGCAGGACGAGGACGGCTACTTCTTCTACCAGGCGCGCGCCGACGACATGATCATCACGGCCGGCTACAACGTCGGCGGGCCGGAGGTGGAGGACGCACTGCTCAAGCATCCGGCGGTGGCCGAATGCGGTGTGATCGGCAAGCCCGATGCGGAGCGCGGCATGATCGTGAAGGCCTTCTGCGTGCTCAAGCCCGGCCATGAGGGCGACGCGGCACTCGTGAAGGCGCTGCAGGACCATGTGAAGGCCACCATCGCGCCCTTCAAATACCCGCGCGAGATCGAGTTCGTGCCGGCGCTGCCACGCACCGAGACCGGCAAGCTCCAGCGATTCAAACTGAGACAACTCAACACCAACACACCATGATCCACAAACTCCTGCAGCCCGAAGGCTGGCTGCCTCCCAAGGGCTATGCGAACGGCGTTGCGGCGCGCGGCACGACGCTGTACGTCGGCGGCCAGATCGGCTGGAATGCACAGCAGCAGTTCGAGTCGGACGACTTCATCGAGCAGTGCGGCCTCGCGCTGCGCAACATCGCCGAGGTGCTTCGTGCAGGCGGCGCGGGCCCCGAGCACATGGTGCGCATGACCTGGTACGTGACCGACCGCGACGAATACAGCCGCAGGCTCTCCGAGCTCGGCCCGGTCTATCGCGATGCGATGGGCCGCAACTTCCCTGCTATGACCTGCGTGCAGGTGGCGGCGCTGGTGGAGCCGCGCGCGAAGGTGGAGATCGAGGTCACGGCGGTCGTTCCGGACTGAGCCGGCGCGGCAGCCACGACAGCGGCCCGCAGAAACCCAAAAGCCCTCGGTCGAGGGCTTTTTTATTTGTCTGCTTTTTTTGCTTTTTGGCAGCAAAGAAAAAGGCCCTTTGATTTCTCAAAGGGCCTTTCGAATTGGTTGCGCGAGCAAGATTTGAACTTGCGACCTTTGGGTTATGAGCCCAACGAGCTACCAGGCTGCTCCATCGCGCGGCAAGAGGAAATTATACCTTATTCGGAAGCGCTTTGCTCGCCGGCTTCTTCTTTGATTTCAGGACGGTCGACCAGTTCGACGAGCGCCATCGGAGCGTTGTCGCCCACGCGGAAGCCCATCTTCAGGATGCGCGTGTAGCCGCCCGGACGGGCTGCGAAACGCGGGCCCAGGTCGCCGAAGAGCTTCACCACGCTGTCGCGGTTGCGCAGGCGGTCGAAGGCCAGGCGCTTGTTGGCGAGCGTGGGGTTCTTGGCGAGCGTGATCATCGGTTCGATGACGCGGCGCAGTTCCTTGGCCTTGGGGACCGTGGTCTTGATGACTTCGTGCTCGATGAGCGAATTCATCATGTTCTGCAGCATCGCGAGGCGGTGCGAGCTGGTGCGGTTGAGTTTGCGGAGTCCGTGTCCGTGACGCATGGTGCTTTCCTTACTTTATAAAAACAGGCAGCCGTATCAGGTACTGCCCGGTGCACTGGCCCTTTGAAAGGCCGTTAAAAAATCAACGCTTGTCGAGGCCGGCCGGCGGCCAGCTTTCGAGCTTCATACCCAGGGTCAGGCCGCGCGAGGCGAGCACTTCCTTGATTTCGTTGAGCGACTTGCGACCCAGGTTCGGGGTCTTGAGCAGCTCGTTCTCGGTGCGCTGGATCAGGTCACCGATGTAGTAGATGTTTTCGGCCTTCAGGCAGTTGGCCGAACGCACCGTGAGTTCGAGTTCGTCGACAGGGCGCAGCAGAATCGGATCGAACTGCTGGGCGCTGCGCGGCGCGGGTGCATCGAATGCGGCGAGTTCGCCACCTTCGAGCTGCGCGAACACGGCGAGTTGCTCGACCAGGATTTTAGCCGAGGCGCGGACCGCGTCTTCGGCCGTGATCGCGCCGTTGGTCTCGATCTCGACCAGCAGCTTGTCGAGGTCGGTGCGCTGCTCGACGCGGGCGCTCTCGACGGTGTAGCTCACGCGCTTGACGGGCGAGAACGAGGCGTCGAGGACGATGCGGCCGATCGACTTGGTCGGCTCGTCGGCGTAGCGGCGCATCGTGCCGGGCACGTAGCCGCGGCCCTTTTCGACCTTGATCTGCATGTCGAGCTTGCCGCCTTGCGACAGGTGCGCGATCACGTGATCGGGGTTGATGATCTCGACGTCGTGCGGGGTCTGGATGTCCGACGCCAGCACCGGGCCCTCGCCGTCCTTGCGCAGGCTCAGCGTGACTTCGTCGCGATTGTGGAGCTTGAACACCACGCCCTTGAGATTCAGCAGGATGTTGACGACATCTTCCTGCACGCCGTCGATCGACGAGTACTCATGCAGAACGCCGGCGATCGTGACTTCGGTGGCCGAATAACCGACCATCGACGACAGCAGAACGCGGCGCAGCGCGTTGCCGAGCGTGTGGCCGTAGCCGCGCTCGAAAGGCTCGAGCGTGACCTTCGCCTTGTTGGCGGCCAGTTGCTCGACCTGAATGGTCTTGGGTTTCAGCAGGGTGGTTTGCATGCAGACTTCCTCTCAATACCCCCGGCTCGTTACACCGGTAAGGCTGGTGAAGTGCCCGCCGGAACGCTTCCGGCGAGAACAAAAAATACAAGTTCGGGCCGCGAAGCGGCCCGTTTTGGTCTGATTAGCGCGAATACAGTTCGACGATCAGCGATTCGTTGATGTCGGCTGCGAACTCGTCGCGGTCCGGGACCTTCTTGAAGGTGCCTTCGGCCTTGTCGGCGTTCACTTCGACCCAGGCCGGCATGCCGACCTGCTGGGCCAGCTGCAGCGCTTCGACGATGCGGGTCTGCTTCTTCGACTTGTCGCGCACGGCGATGACGTCGCCGGTCTTCACGAGGTACGACGGGATGTTGACCGACTGGCCGTTCACCGTGATGGCCTTGTGCGACACGAGCTGGCGTGCTTCTGCACGGGTCGAGCCGAAGCCCATGCGGTAGACCACGTTGTCCAGGCGCGATTCGAGCAGGAACAGCAGGTTGGCGCCGGTGTTGCCGCGGCGGCGATCGGCTTCCTCGAAGTAGCGGCGGAACTGCTTCTCGAGCACGCCGTACATGCGCTTGACCTTCTGCTTCTCGCGCAGCTGCAGGCCGTAGTCGGAGGTGCGCTGGCCCGAGGTGCGGCCGTGCTGGCCGGGCTTGGAGTCGAACTTGGCCTTGTCCTGGATCGAGCGGCGGGCGCTCTTCAGGAACAGGTCGGTGCCTTCACGGCGGGAAAGTTTGGCCTTGGGGCCGAGGTAGCGTGCCACGTGGTTTCCTTTGTGTCATCTGCCGCAGTCGCCTGCGGGAGCCATCGGCGAGACGCTGATGGCGGTGGGCTTAGTTAAAAAACAAATGCGCAGCCGCTTCTGAAGAGCCGGCTGCGCCTTGCGGACTGACGCTCAGATGCGGCGACGCTTCTGGGGACGGCAGCCGTTGTGCGGAACGGGCGTCACGTCGGCGATGGAGTTGATCCGGATGCCGAGCGCAGCCAGTGCGCGCACCGACGATTCGCGACCGGGGCCGGGGCCCTTGATCTCGACGTCGAGGTTCTTGATGCCTTGTTCGACAGCAGCACGGCCGGCCACTTCGGAAGCCACCTGCGCAGCGAACGGGGTCGACTTGCGCGAGCCCTTGAAGCCCTGGCCACCCGACGAAGCCCACGACAGGGCATTGCCCTGGCGATCGGTGATCGTGATGATGGTGTTGTTGAACGAGGCATGCACGTGGGCGATACCGTCCGCGACGTTCTTGCGAACCTTCTTGCGAACGCGCTGTGCGGCGTTGTTTGCAGGTGCTTTAGCCATGCTGGTCTATCCTTATTTCTTCAGGGACTGCGCAGCCTTGCGCGGACCCTTGCGGGTGCGGGCGTTGGTGCGCGTGCGCTGGCCGCGCATCGGCAGGCCGCGACGGTGACGGAAGCCGCGATAGCAGCCGATGTCCATCAAGCGCTTGATGTTCATCGTCGTCTCGCGACGCAGATCGCCTTCGATCGTGAACAAGGCGATCTGGTCGCGGATCTTCTCGAGATCGGCGTCGGTCAGATCCTTGATCTTCTTCGAATATTCGATGCCGCTCGCTTCGCAGATCTTGCGGGCGCGCGTGCGACCGATGCCGAAAATGGCGGTCAGGCCGATTTCAGCGTGCTTGTGCGGCGGAATGTTGATGCCAGCAATACGTGCCATGTGCGTCCTCTAATACTCTTTCAATCAACCCTGGCGCTGCTTGTGGCGCGGGTCGGTACAGATCACGCGCACCACACCCTTGCGGCGGATGATCTTGCAATTACGGCAAATGGTTTTGACCGAAGCCGAAACTCTCATTTCATTCTCCTAAAACTCTGTTCAACCCGGCGGGGCCGTGCCCTGTGCCTTACGAAGTCTTGAAATTGGCCTTCTTCAGCAGCGACTCGTACTGCTGGGACATCATGTAGTTCTGCACCTGGGCCATGAAGTCCATCGTGACGACCACGATGATCAACAGGGAGGTACCACCGAAGTAGAACGGAACGTTGTACTTCAGGATCAGGAACTCGGGCAGCAGGCAGACGAAGGTGATGTACACCGCGCCGGCCAACGTCAGGCGAACCAGGATCTTGTCGATGTAGCGCGCCGTCTGGTCACCCGGACGGATGCCCGGGATGAATGCGCCGCTCTTCTTCAGGTTGTCGGCCGTTTCCTTGCTGTTGAACACGAGTGCCGTGTAGAAGAAGCAGAAGAAAACGATCGCGGCAGCGTACAGAAGCACGTAGATCGGCTCGCCCGGGCGCAGTGCGCTCGCAATGTCCTTGATCCAGCGGAAACCGCCTTCGCCGGTGCTGAACCAGCCGACCACCGTCGCCGGCAGCAGGATGATCGAGGATGCGAAGATCGGCGGGATCACGCCGGCCATGTTGAGCTTCAGCGGCAGGTGCGACGACTGGCCGCCGTAGACCTTGTTGCCGACCTGGCGCCGCGCATAGTTCACGAGGATCTTGCGCTGGCCGCGTTCGACGTACACCACGAAGTAGGTGACCAGGGCGACCACCGCGACGATGAACAGCGCGACGATCACGTTCATGGCGCCGGTGCGAACCAGCTCCAGCAGGCCGCCGATCGCTGCCGGCAGGCCGGCCGCGATGCCCGCGAAGATCAGGATCGAGATGCCGTTGCCGAGGCCGCGTTCGGTGATCTGCTCGCCGAGCCACATCAGGAACATCGAACCCGCCGTCAGGCTCACCATGGCGGTGATCCGGAAGCCGAAGCCGGGCGAGATCACCAGGCCGGCCGACGACTCGAGCGCCACCGCGATGCTGAACGACTGGAACAGCGCCAGACCGAGCGCGCCATAGCGCGTGTACTGCGTGATCTTGCGGCGGCCGGCCTCGCCTTCCTTCTTCAATTGCTCGAAGGTCGGAAGCACGTAGGTCATCAGCTGCATGATGATCGACGCCGAGATGTACGGCATGATCCCCAACGCGAACACGGTGAAGCGCGACAGCGCCCCGCCCGAGAACATGTTGAACAGGCTCAGGATGCCGCCCTGCTGGCCCTGGAACAACGCCGCAAGCTGGTCCGGGTTGATGCCCGGCACAGGAATGTGCGCGCCGATCCGGTACACCACGAGCGCGAGCAGCAAGAAGACCAGCCGGCGACGCAGGTCGCCGAACTTGCCTGTCTTTGCGATCGTTGCCGCGTTAGTTGCCACGAAGAACTTCTTTCAGTCCAGTGTGATCAGGCGATGCTGCCGCCGGCTGCTTCGATCGCAGCCTTGGCACCAGCGGTTGCGCCCACGCCCGTCAGCTTGACGGCCTTGGTGAGTTCGCCGGTCTTGACGACCTTGACCACCTTGGCGAGCTGGCCCACGAGGCCGGCTTGCTTCAGCGCCAGGATGTCGACTTCGGCCAGGCCGAGCTGCTCGAGCGCGGTCAGCGTGACTTCGGCGTTGAACTTCAGCAGGTGCGACTTGAAGCCGCGCTTCGGCAGGCGGCGCTGCAGCGGCATTTGACCGCCTTCGAAGCCGACCTTGTGGAAACCGCCTGCGCGCGACTTCTGGCCCTTGTGACCGCGACCCGCGGTCTTGCCCAGGCCAGAGCCGATACCACGACCGACACGGCGCTTGGCGTGCTTGGCGCCGGCCGCCGGCTTGATGCCATTGAGTTCCATATCAGTCTCTCTCAGAGAACTTTGACCAGATAACTGATCTTGTTGATCATGCCGCGCACCGCCGGGGTGTCCTGCAGCTCGCTCACGCTGTTGAGCTTGCGCAGGCCGAGGCCGCGCACGGTCGCGCGATGCGATTCCTTGGTGCCGATCGGGCTCTTGACCAGCTGCACCTTGAGGGTTTGTTGTTGCGTCGTCATTTGAATGCTTCCTTCAGCCTTGCGTGAGCTCGCGCTCAGGCGAAGATTTCTTCGACGGTCAGGCCGCGCTTGGCAGCCACTTCGCTGGCGGTCGTCGAGTTCTTCAACCCGTCGAGCGTGGCGCGAACCATGTTGTAGGGATTCGACGAACCATGGCTCTTGGCCACGATGTCGGTGATGCCCATGACTTCGAACACGGCGCGCATCGGGCCGCCGGCGATGATGCCGGTACCCTTGGGAGCCGGGTACATCACGACGGTGGAGGCACCGTGGTGGCCCTGCACCTGGTGGTGCAGCGTACCGTTCTTGATCGGCGCCTTGAACAGGTTGCGACGGGCTTCTTCCATCGCCTTCTGCACGGCGGCGGGCACTTCCTTCGACTTGCCCTTGCCCATGCCGACGCGGCCGTCGCCGTCACCCACCACGGTGAGCGCTGCGAAACCGAGGATACGACCACCCTTCACCACCTTGGTG
Organism: Variovorax sp. TBS-050B; assembly: GCF_029893635.1. Classification (NCBI taxonomy): domain Bacteria; kingdom Pseudomonadati; phylum Pseudomonadota; class Betaproteobacteria; order Burkholderiales; family Comamonadaceae; genus Variovorax; species Variovorax sp. TBS-050B. The sequence goes on from NZ_JARXYR010000002.1 coordinate 1,180,914, forward strand.
ACGCGGTTGATCGCGATCATCTTCTCGCGCAGACCGTCCTCGGGGCCTTCGTTCTGCGTTCTTGCCTGAATCTTTGCCATTTTGAATCTCGTGTCCGGTTAGAACTGCAGACCGGCTTCGCGGGCCGCATCGGCCAGCGCCTTGACGCGGCCGTGGTACGCAAAACCTGCGCGGTCGAATGCAACCTTCTCGACGCCGGCAGCCTTCGCCTTTTCGGCGATGCGCTTGCCGATGGCCGTGGCTGCAGCGGTGTTGCCACCCTTGCCAGAGCCGCCGAGCGACGTGCGCACTTCGGCTTCGGCCGTCGAGGCCGTGGCGATCACCTTGGAGCCGTCGCCGGAGATGACGGTGGCGTAGATGTGCAGGTTGGTACGGTTCACCGTGAGACGGGCCACACCCTGCGTCGCGATGCGGATGCGGGTCTGGCGCGAACGGCGGAGACGCTGTGCTTTTTTGGTCAACATCATTTTGCTGCCCCTTACTTCTTCTTGGTCTCTTTGATCACGATCTTCTCGTCCGCATAGCGGATACCCTTGCCCTTGTAGGGCTCGGGCGGACGAACGGCACGGATCTCAGCGGCCACTTGGCCGACGCGCTGGCGGTCGGCACCCTTGATCACGATTTCGGTCGGGGTTGCGGTGGCCACCGTGATGCCCTGGGGCATGTCGAAGTTGACCGGGTGCGAATAACCGACCTGCAGATTCAGCTTGGCGCCACTCGCCGCAGCCTTGTAGCCGACGCCCACCAGGCTGAGCTTCTTCTCGAAGCCCTTGGTGACGCCGACGACCATGTTGTTCACCAGCTGGCGCATCGTGCCGCTCATCGCGTTCGCTTCGCGCGAATCGTTGGCGGGCTCGAAGTTCAGCTTGCCGTCCTTGTTGACGACGTTGACCAGTGCATTGCGCGGCAGGTTGAGCGTACCGCCCGTGCCCTTCACGCTGATCTGGTCTTCCTTGATCGACACGTCCACGCCAGCGGGGACGACGATCGGCATTTTTCCTACTCGGGACATTTCAGTGTTCTCCTCGATGTCTCGGTCAGGCGACGTAGCACAGAACTTCGCCGCCGACGCCGGAGGCGCGCGCCTTGCGGTCGGTCATCACGCCCTTGGGGGTCGTGACGATCGCAACGCCGAGGCCGTTCTGGACTTGCGGAATGGAAGCGCTGGCCTTGTAGACGCGCAGGCCGGGGCGGCTCACGCGCTCGATGCGCTCGATGACCGGACGGCCAGCGTAGTACTTCAGCGAGATCTCGAGCTCGCTCTTGCCGGCTTCGGTCTTGACCTGGAAGCCGTCGATGTAGCCCTCGTCCTTCAGGACCTGTGCGATCGCGATCTTCACCTTGGAAGACGGGACCGACACAGTGGACTTCGCCACCATCTGCGCGTTGCGGATACGCGTCAGCAGGTCGGCAATGGGATCACTCATGCTCATGTTGTTTGCTCCTGCCTGGCTTACCAGCTGGCCTTGGTGACACCGGGGATGTCGCCGTTGAAAGCCAGTTCGCGGATCTTGGCGCGGGCCAGACCGAATTGACGGAAGGTGCCACGGGGGCGACCGGTGATTTCGCAGCGGTTGCGCTGACGCGTGGGGTTCGCGTTGCGCGGGAGCTTCTGCAGCGCCAGGCGGGCGGCAGCGCGCTCTTCGTCGCTCTTCTTCACGTCGTTGGAAGCCGCCTTCAGTTCCGCGTGCTTCGCAGCGTACTTGGCGACCAGCTTGTCACGCTTGAGTTCGCGCTGGATCAAAGATGCTTTAGCCACGGATCACCTCAGTTCTTGAACGGGAAACGGAAACCAGCGAGAAGCGCCTTGGCTTCTTCGTCGGTCTTGGCCGTCGTCGTGATGCTGATATTGAGACCGCGCAGGGCATCGACCTTGTCGTATTCGATCTCGGGGAAAATGATCTGTTCCTTGACGCCGATGTTGTAGTTGCCACGGCCATCGAAAGCACGACCCGAGATACCGCGGAAGTCGCGAACGCGCGGCAGCGCGACGGTCACGAAGCGGTCCAGGAATTCGTACATGTGCACGCCACGCAGCGTGACCATGCAGCCGATCGGCTGGTTCTCGCGGATCTTGAAACCGGCGATGGCCTTCTTCGACTTGGTGACCACGGGCTTCTGGCCGGCGATCTTGGTCAGGTCGGCAACGGCGTTGTCGAGCACCTTCTTGTCGGCGACGGCTTCACCCACACCCATGTTCAGGGTGATCTTGGTGAGGCGGGGGACCTGCATCGGCGAGGTGTAGCCGAACTTCTCGGTCAGGTCCTTCGCGATCTTTTCGCGATAGTGTTGTTGGAGACGTGCCATGTGAGTACCTCTTAGGCGAACTTGATTTCGTCGCCGCTCGACTTGAAGACGCGTACAGCCACGCGCTTGCCGTCGGCACCCTGGGTGATCTTGATGCCCACGCGGTCGGCCTTGCCGGTCGCGGCATTGAAGATCGCCACGTTGGATTGATGAATGGGCATGGTCTTCTCGACGATGCCGCCGGTCGTGCCCTTGAGGGGGTTCGGCTTGGCGTGCTTCTTGACGACGTTCACGCCTTCGACGATCACGTGCGAATCGTCCTTGCGCAGCGTGACGGTGCCACGCTTGCCCTTGTCGCGCCCGGCCAACACGATGACCTGGTCGCCTTTGCGAATCTTGTTCATGGCGTTGTGTCCTTAGAGAACTTCGGGGGCCAGCGACACGATCTTCATGAACTTCTCGGTGCGCAGTTCGCGCGTCACCGGTCCGAAGATGCGGGTGCCGATCGGCTCCAGCTTGGCGTTGAGCAGCACGGCGGCATTGCCGTCGAACTTGACGAGCGAACCGTCGGCGCGACGGATGCCCTTGGCGGTGCGGACCACCACTGCGCTGTAGATCTCGCCCTTCTTGACGCGACCACGCGGAGCGGCTTCCTTGATGCTGACCTTGATGACGTCGCCCACGCTGGCGTAACGCCGCTTGGAGCCACCGAGCACCTTGATACACAGGACGGACTTCGCGCCTGTGTTGTCGGCCACTTCGAGCCGGGATTCAGTTTGGATCATTGCTAGTAGTTCCCAACTTGTACCGTTGCGCATCCAAAAGGGAGGCGCTGCGGTCAGTCTTGGGCCCGTCGTCTGCACCCCGAACCACTCGGGGCACTTCCGCTTTGGGCTGAAAGCTTCGCCTTTTTGAAGCGAAGCCCGCGATTGTTGCACGCAAGCCGAGGCATGTCAACTGGCTTCTGAGCGCCCGGCGCACTGCCCCTAGACTCACCGCGTGTCCTTGCCCATGTTGCCGCCCGCCCCGTCCGCTGCCTCGCGGCTGCGTCGCCGCCTGCTGCTGGCGGGCGCTGCCGCCACGGCGCTGACGGGGCTGGGTGGATGCGGGAATCCGGCCCCGCCGCCGCTCGCGCCTCCGGGTCCGCCGCGGCTGCGCCGGCTGGCGGAGGCGGCGTGGCCGCACCGGCTCGCGATCGGCGGCACGACCGCGGGCGGGCTCTCCGGCATCGACTACGACGCATCGACAAGTGAGTACCTGCTGCTGTCCGATGACCGATCGGACATCGACCCGGCCCGGTTCTACACCGCCCACTGGCCGGCGCCGTGGGCGGTGCCGCCCGCGGCCGCCGATGTGGTGCCGCTGCAACGCCCGGGCGGCGGACGCTGGCCGGACCGACGGTATGCCGAAGCCGGCGTGCCGGTGGTCGATCCCGAATCCCTGCGCCTGCGCCCGGGCACCGGCACCCTGCTGTGGACCGGCGAGGGCGACCTGTCGCGCGGCTTCGGCCCGGCGCTGTACGAGTCGGGGCGCGACGGCCGGCTGCTGCGCGAATTCACGCTGCCGGCGATGTTCCGACCGGACCCGGCGCAGCGCCGCGGTCCGCGCGACAACCTGGGCCTCGAGGGCCTCGCCCTCACGCCCGACGGCCGCCATGCCTGGCTGGCGATGGAGAACGCGCTGATCCAGGATGGCCCCGTGCCCACCACGCGCGCCGCGGGCGGCCCCTGCCGCCTGACCCGGATCGCGCTCGACGGCGGCCGCGCCACGTGCCAGATCGCCTACCTGCCCGATGCGATCCCGCTGCGGCCGATCGTGCCCGGCAGCCATGCGGACAACGGGGTGAGCGAGATCCTGATGCTCGATGCCGACCGGATGCTGGTGCTCGAACGCGCCTACGCCACCGGCGCCGGCAACGCGCTGCGCCTCTACGAGATCGACACGCGCGAAGCCGGCGACGTGCTGGACATCGATGCGCTCGCCGCCGGCAACCACCGCCCGGCCGCGAAAACGCTGGTCGCCGACTTCGCCGCGCTCGGCCTTTCGCGCCTCGACAACATCGAAGGCATGTGCTGGGGCCCGCCGCTGCCGGGCGGCGCGCGCCTGCTGGTGGTCGTGAGCGACGACAATTTCAATCCGCTGCAGACCACCCGGTTCGCGGCCTTCGAATTCACCGACCGACCATGACCATCGCCGCCACCTTTCTTCCGCGCACCGCGCCCTCGCCCCTTCCTCCGATCGCCTTCGTCGGCGGCGGCAACATGGCCAGCGCCATCATCGGCGGGCTGATCCAGCAAGGCACGCCGGCCGGCACCTTCGAGGTGGTCGAGCCTTTCGAGGAAGCGCGCGCGAAGCTCGCGAAATCCTTCGGCATCTCGGCGCGGGCCGAAGCCGGCGAGGCGCTGTCGCGCTGCGCGGTGGTCGTGTGGGCGGTCAAGCCGCAGACCTTCGCGGAGGCCGCCCGCGCGATGCGCCCCTTCGCCGCCAGCGCGCTGCACCTGAGCGTCGCGGCCGGCATTCCGTCGGACAGCATCGCGCGCTGGCTCGGCAGCGAGCGCGTGGTCCGCGCCATGCCGAACACGCCGGCGCTCGTCGGCCAGGGCATGACCGGGCTCTATGCGCGCGACGGCGTGGAAGCGGCCGACCGGGCGCTGGTGGCGCAATTGCTCGCGCCGACCGGCGAGCTGCTGTGGGTAGACCACGAAAGCGCGCTCGATGCGGTCACCGCCATGTCGGGCTCGGGGCCGGCCTACGTGTTCTATTTCATCGAGGCGATGGCCGAGGCCGGCGTCGACATGGGCCTGTCGCCCGAGCAGGCGCTGCGGCTCGCGATCGGCACCTTCACCGGCGCATCGGCCCTGGCGCACAGCGCGACCGAGCCCCCGCAGGTGCTGCGCGAGCGCGTGACTTCGAAGGGCGGGACGACCTACGCGGCCCTCTGTGCGCTCGAGGCGGCCGACGTGAAGGCGAAGTTCAAGGAGGCCATCCGCGCGGCGCAGAAGCGCGCGGGCGAGCTCGGCGAGGAGTTCGGCAAGACCTAGAAGAACGCTGCGCCGGCCGTTCAACGCAGCGCGTAGGCCGCCGCGATGCCGGCGAAGACGGCAAAGCCCAGCCAGTGGTTGAGCCGGAAGGCCTTGAAGCAGCCCTCGCGCGTGCGGTCGCGGATCAGCCGCCAGTGCCAGACGGCCTGCGCCGCGGCGATGCCGATGGCCGCGAAGAAGACCGCACCGAGGTCCCGGCTCGCGCCGGCCCAGCCCCAGACGATCAGGAAGACGGCGTAGCTCGCCATGACCGCGGCGACATCGAAGCGGCCGAAAGTGATGGCCGAGGTCTTCATGCCGATCTTTGAGGTCGTCGTCGCGGTCGACCATCGCGTACTCGGTGTCGTAGGCCAGCACCCAGAACAGGTTGCCCGCGAGCAGCCACCCTGCGAAGGCGGGCACCGTCGCCTGCACCGCGGCGAAGGCCATCGGAATGCCGAAGCTGAACGCGATGCCGAGCACCGCCTGCGGGATCGACACGAAGCGCTTCGCGAACGGATAGACGAGCGTGACCGCGAGCGCCGCGAACGACCAGTACACCGTGACGCGGTTGGTCGTGAGCACCAGCGCGAAGGCCGCGAGCGCGAGCACCGCGCCGAGCAGCAGCGCCTCCTGCACCGACACCGCGCCGCTGGTCACGGGCCGCTGGGCGGTGCGCTTCACATGGCGGTCGAAGTCGCGGTCGGCCACGTCGTTGACGCAGCAGCCCGCGCTGCGCATCAGGATCGTGCCGAGCACGAAGACCGCGAGCAGGTGCCAGCCGGGCCAGCCGTCGGCCGCGAACCAGAGCGCGCCGAGCGTGGGCCACAGCAGCAGCAGCCAGCCCGCGGGGCGGTTCCAGCGGATCAGATCGAGATAGAGCGCGAAACGACGGGCGAGCATTCGGCGGGCAGCGGGCAAAAAAAGAGCGGCCATTGTGCCGCTCTCGGGGGAAGGGCCGGCCGCTCAGTCTTCGAGCAGCGAGCGCAGCATCCAGGCCGTCTGGTCGTGCACCGTGCAGCGCGCGGTCAGCATGTCGGCCGTGGGATCGTCGCCGGCCTCCTCGGCCACGGGGATGAACTCGCGCGCGATGCGCGACACGGTCTCGTGGCCCTTGACGAGGATGCGCACCATCTCCATCGCCTTGGGCGGCTGCTGCGGCACGTCGGGCACGGTCGCGATCTTGCTGAACTCGGCGTAGGAGCCGGGGGCGTAGTGGCCCAGTGCGCGGATGCGCTCGGCGATCACGTCGGTGGCGCCCCAGAGCTCGGTGTACTGCTGCATGAACATCGCATGCAGCGAGTTGAAGTGCGGGCCTGTCACGTTCCAGTGGAAGTTGTGGGTCGTGAGGTAGAGCGTGTAGGTGTCGGCCAGCACGCGGCTCAGGCCCTCGGCGATCGCGGCGCGGTCCTGGCGCTCGATGCCGATGTTGATGATCGGCGCATTGCGGCTGCCGGACTCCTGCGCCACTTGCGCGTCGCCCTTCTTGGGCACCTTGCCGGACGAGGTCTTCTTCGATGCTTTGGCCATGGCGTGAGCTCTTTCTTCAGGTCTGCTTGAGGAACACGGGTCGATTCTGAAAGCCGGCAGGCGGCTTCGCAACAGCCGCACTCTATCTCAGCGATGAACGATTCCGAATGGCGCGGCCGTAGGCGAAGTTCGCCTTCTTTCTAAGACAGCCGTTTGACACCCGGCAGCTCGCAGGCATAGATGGCGTTGCGCAATGCCGCGATCGCCTCGTAGCGCGTGAAGGTGCGCCGCCATGCGAGCACCACGCGCCGCGTCGGCGGATCGCGGTCGTGCGCATCGCGCACCGGCAGGTAGCGCACCATCTGCTCGCTCTCCTTGCGGCCCTTGGCCTTGGGCTTGAGCGCGTCGGCCGGCACCGACAGGCGCGGCACCAGCGTCACGCCCATGCCCGAGGCCACCATGTGCTTGATCGTCTCGAGCGACGAGCCCTCGAAGCTCTTGCGGATGCCCTCGGCATTGCTCGAGAAGCGCGCGAACTCGGGGCAGACCTCGAGCACGTGGTCGCGAAAGCAGTGGCCGGTGCCGAGCAGCAGCATGGTCTCGTTCTGCAGCTCGTCGGAAGTCACCGACTCGCGGTCGGCGAACTTGTGCTTCGCGGGCAGCGCCGCCATGAAGGGTTCGTCGTAGAGCGGCGCCATCGCGAGGCCGGTGTCGGGGAAGGGCTCGGCCATGATCGCGCAGTCGATCTCGCCCGCGCGCAGCATCTCGAGCAGCTTGGCGGTGAAGTTCTCCTGCAGCACCAGCGGCATCTGCGGCGTGCGCGCGATCACCTGGCGCACGAGGTCGGGCAGCAGGTAGGGGCCGATGGTGTAGATCACGCCGAGGTTCAGCGGCCCGGCCAGCGGGTCCTTGCCGCGCTTGGCGATCTCCTTGATGCTCGCGGCCTGGTCGAGCACGCTCTGCGCCTGCTGCACGATCTGCTCGCCCAGCGGCGTGACCGTGACCTCGCCGGCGCTGCGCTCGAAGAGCTTGACCTCGAGTTCGTCCTCGAGCTTCTTGATGGCCACGGAGAGCGTCGGCTGGGAGACGTAACAGGCTTCGGCCGCCTTGCCGAAATGCCGCTCCCGGGCCACCGCAACGATGTATTTGAGTTCGGTCAGAGTCATAGCTTGCGTCAATTATGCGCAAGCGACCGTGACGCCGCCCGGGCAGGGCTTTGGAGCTCATCCTTCGAGCACACGCGCGCGACGGACCAGCTGCGGCCAGCCGGTCCGTTCCGTGCTCAGCCCTTCACCACTTCATCCGCACGCCGACCGAGCCGTTGATCGAACTCCTGACCTTGGCGTCGCCCCCGCTCGCCCAGAGCTTGCCGATTTCGCCGTAGAGGCTGGTCGACTGGCCCAGCGCGAGCGTGAAGCCGCCCGCGAGCTCGGTGCTCGTGCCGCCCGTCGGCGCCGCGATGCCTGTGGTGGTCGCGCCGTTCACGAAGCGTGTGATGTCCGCGCCGCTTGATGTCCGGTAGACGTTGACGCGGCCGTACGGCTGCAGCGTGCCGACGCCCGTGGCGATCTCGCCCTTGACCCGCACGCCCGCGCGGGCGATCCAGCCGCTGTCGGCCTGCGGCTGGACCACTGCGCCGACGATGGCGGCGTTGTTCAGGTCCATGTGCTGGTGGATCAGCTGCAGCTGCGGCTCGATGCGCCAGCCGCTGCCGCCCAGCGCGAAGGACTGCCCCACCTCGATGGAGCCCAGCAGGCTGTTGCCCTTGCCGCTCACGCCCAGGCTCGCGAGGGGCTCGACCGTGTAGCGATGGCGGCCCGACTGCACCACGACATCGGCGTAGAAACCGCTGTCGCCGGTGTAGGTGCCGTAGAGGCCCAGGTACTGGCTGCGCAGGTCGTTGCGGCCCACGGCCAGGTTCGCGAGGCCGCTGGCGAAGCCCCGCACGCTGGCGTCGCCATCGAGCTGGCCGACGTAGAGGCCCGCGCGCCAGTTGGGCGTGGCCAGCAGGTCGGTGCCGGCCTGGAAGCCGGTGAGGCGGCCCTTGCTGGCGGGCGATACCGCGCCGCCTTGCTGGATGTCGACGTCGGTGGACAGAACGCGGCCCCAGGCGCGGCGATCGGAGCCGGTCGGGGCGGTCGCGGTGCCCTTCACGTCGTCGTCGCCCACGCGCTTGCGCAGGTCGCCCAGCATCGCGAGGCTGCCCTGGCGCAGCTGGCCGGGGAGCGCGGAGTAAAGCGAGGCTTCGGCGCGGTAGGTGATCACCGGCGCGGGAGCCGCGGGTGATGCGATCGTGTTCGACCGCAGGTACCAGTTCTCGCCGGCACCGTTCGCGTCGGCCGCGTAGAGGCGGTATTCGTAGGCGCCGGCATCCACGTGGCCGTTGGCCAGGCTGAACGCGTCCCTGGTGGTCTGGGCCGTGGTGGTGGCACCGTTGCTCGCGGTGACCACCTCGATGCCGTTGCCGCTGGTGAGCGCCCCCAGGCCGCCGAGGTTGGCGATCTGCACCGTGGTCCGGCCACTTGCGGATGCCGTGGCGCCGTCGAGCACCAGGCGGTCGGACGGTCCCGTGCCGTTGAGCACGGTGCCGAGCCTGAGCACGCCGTTGTTGCCGACGTACGCGCCCGTGACCGTGAGCGTGGTGCCGGCGGTGGCGCCCGGGAGCGAGACGGTGCCGCCGTTGGCCAGCGAGGCCACTGTCTGGCTGAAGCCTGCGAGGTCCAGCGTGGCGCCCGGGGCCACGCTGTGGGCGGAGGCCGCGCTGAAGGTGTTGGCGGCGCCCGCCCTGAGCGTGCCCTGCGCGACGTTGGTGGCGCCGGTGTAGCTGTTGGCGCCGGACAGCGTCAGCGTGCCCGCGCCTTCCTTCGTGATGAAGCCGCCGCCGCTGATCGCGCCGCTCAGGGTCGCGTTGAAGGCGCCGGTGTCGATGACCGGATCGGTGGTGCCCGTGAGCTGGATCGCGTTGGCGATGGTGAGGCCGTCGGCGCTGAATCCCAGCGTGGTGCCGTCGTCCATCGCGAGCGCGCCGGTGCCGAGCGCCTGGCTGTGGCCGAGGTTGAGCCGGCCCTGCTTGAGCGCGGTGCCGCCCGTGTAGGTGTTCGCGCCGGAGAGCGTGAGCGTGCCCGTGCCCACCTTCACCAGCGAGCCGCCGGTGCCCGAAATCACGCCCGAGACTTCGGTGTCGCCGTTGAGTCCGCCCGTGGTCAGCGTCTTGGCGCCGAGGATCACATCCCCCGCGCCGGACAGCGAGCCGATGGAGATTCCGGCCGCCGTCAGCGAAAGGATGCGCAGGCGTCCGCCCGCGTTGTTGACCACGGTGGCCTGGTCGGCGGTCGCGTGGTCGAAGATGTCGATCAGGCCGCCGCGGTTCTCGATCACGGCGTTGCCGGCGGAGGCGTTGTCCCTGAACTCGACCGACGCATCCCTGTTCATCACGAGGCGGGCATTCCCCGCCGAGCTGCTGCCGCCGAACTGCACGAAGCCGGCGTTGTCCGTCGGCAGGGGGCCGCGCTCGGCGGCAGTGATCGTCAATCCGCCCGCGTCGGCATTGCCGCCGAAAAGCAGCGAGGCGTTGCCGGCCACCGACACCGGCCCGGTGCCGAGCGCGCCCGTCGCCAGCGCCTGCAGGCTGCCCGCTGCCACCGAGGTGCCGCCCGTGTACGAATTGGCCGCGCCCAGCACCAGCGTGCCTTGGCCGGTCTTCAGGAGCGCTCCGCCGCCCGAGACTTCGCCGTTCAGCGTCAGCGTGCGGACCGGGTTCACATCGAAGGTGCCGCCTCCCGGGCCCAGCGCGACCGCGCGGGTGGCGGTGGTGTCGCCGGTGACGTTCAGCGCGCCGCCGTCGAGCGTGAGCCCACTGCTGGAGTTGCCGAGCGCGCGATCGTCCGCGATGGAGAGCGCGCCGCCGCGCACGAACCAGGGCGTCAGGCCGGTGTTGATGCCGGTCAGCGTCCAGGTGCTGGCACCGGTCTTTTCGTAGCGCGCGAAACCGCTGTAGGTGCTGGCGTCGAGCGAAGTGGTCCCGTTGGTCGTGTCGCCCGCCAGCGCCAGCACGTTGCCGGTGCCGGAAACCACCCTCAGCAGGCCGGTGATCGAGGAGCCGGCACGCAGTTCGAGCCGGTTGTCGTTGCCGGTGATCCGTACCGCGTCGCCGCGTGTGGCACCGTCGCCGCCCATGCCGGCCGTCAGCGTCCCGGTGTTGACGATGGTGTTCGAGTCGCCCCGAACGCGCAGCGCCGCACCACCCACGCCGAAACGCACGGGGATGCCGCCGGCACCGCCCGCGCCCCCCGTCAGCGTGCCGGTGTTGGAAACCGAGTTGTTGCTGGACTCCAGCGCGAGGCCCGCGCCGCCCTCGCCCCCGAATGACGACGTCCCGTTGAACGTGCCGCTGACGGTGCCGATGCCGCCGGCACCGCCGACGGACCCGCCGCTGTTGACGACGGTCGCGCCGCCGCCTTGCAGCACGATGCCGTCGCCGCCACCGCCGCCGCCGCCGGCCCATTGGCCGACGCCACCCGCGCCGCCGTTGCCGCCGATCGTCTGCCCCGCATTGTTCAGGTTGACGCCGGCCGCCGTGGACTGCAGGCCCGCGCCGCCACCGCCGCCGCCGCCGGCCAGCCGCGCGACGCTGCCGGCGCCGCCAGTGCCGCCCTGCAGGATGGTGCCGCCCGACACGGTGATGCCCGTGTCGGAGGTGTACACGGCCGCACCGCCGCCACCACCGGCGCCACCGCCGAAGGTCGGATCCCCAGCGGGCGTGCCGTCGGTTCCCGAGCCCCCCGTGACCGAGCCGGCCACGCTGGTCGCCCCGACGGCGCCGCCCGTTCCGCCAATCCCGCCGCCGCCGATGCCGCCATTGCCCCCCGTGCCGCCCGACGGCGCCAGGCCGTTGGACTCGGTGAACTCACCGAGGCGGCCGCCGCCGCCGCCGCTGCCGTTGCCCGCGCCGCCGTGGCCGCCTGTGCCGCCAAGGCCGACGTAGGTCTGGCCGCCCGCAGCCTGAGCCCAGGCACCGCCGGCCATGCCGGCCAGCGTGAGCAGGCACGCGGCCGCCGCGAGCCGCTTCGCCTTGCGGCTTCCTTCGACCGTCGAGCGCCGCGCAGGCGATGCGGCAAGCTCCGACACGGCCTGCCAGACACCCAGGACGCCATTCCAGACAACGCGATAAGTACGGTTCATTCCGCCGATCCTCAACAAAAGGGCAAAAACCGGCCGCAATGTAACATTTGCAACACGCGATTCAACTACCCGAAAGTAGTCATCGAGCGCCCACCGGTATGGGCCGCGGGCGATCGTCGCACCCGGCCGCCGGGCCGTGCCGCGCCGGCGCGCGGACGTGGAGGCAACGTACTGTTGTAGCCCCCGCCAGCGGGATACAGAGACATACGCGACGCGTGCCGCAACGGCCCAGGCGCCGAAGAATCCGGGCATCGCCGAACCCGGCACCGCCCGAAGGAAACCGCCATGCGCCTCCCCTCCCCCTCGCTCGCCGTGGCCGCCGCCGCGGTCATCGCCGCTTCGGCGGCCGTCGTCACGCTCGCCGCGCCCTCGCTCGGCGGCGACATCCCGGCCGAGCAGGCGCAGCCCGCGCCGGCCTTCAAGGACATCGATACCTGGATCAACTCGCCGCCGCTGGACATGGCGGCGCTGCGCGGCAAGGTGGTGCTGATCGATTTCTGGACCTACACCTGCATCAACTGCCTGAACCACCTGCCCTACGTGAAGGAATGGGACGCGAAGTACCGCGACAAGGGCCTGGTCACGGTCGGCGTGCACACGCCCGAGTTCGCGTTCGAGAAGTCGACCAGGAACGTGAAGGACGCGATCGAGCGCCTCCAGATCCGCCATGCGGTGGCACAGGACAACAGCTACGGCACCTGGAAGGCTTTCCGCAACCAGTACTGGCCCGCGGTCTACCTGATCGACAAGCAGGGCCGCATCGTCTATTCGCACTTCGGCGAGGGCAGCTACGGCGCGACCGAGAAGAAGATCCAGGCGCTGCTGGCCGAGCCGGCGCCCGCGCCTGTGCCGAAGGCGGGGTCCTGAGATGCGGAAGCTCTGGTTCGCGCTGCTTTTCCTCGCGGGCGGCTTCGCGCACGAGCTGCGCAACCCGGTCCAGTGCCAGTGCATCTCGGCCAGCGCCGCGGCCGCGCCGGGCCGGCGCCGTGCTCAGTCGCGCGCCTCGACCGCCGAGGCGAACACGTAGCCTTCGCTGCGCACGGTCTTGATGTAGCGCGGCTCGCGCGCGTCGTCGCGCAGGCGCTGACGCAGGCGGCTCACGAGCAGGTCGATCGAGCGCTCGAAGAGCTCGGCCTCGCGGCCCTGGGTGAGGCTCAGCAGCTGGTCGCGCGTGAGCACCTTCTGCGGATGGTCGAGGAACACGCGCAGCAGCCGGTACTCGGCGCCGCTCAGCGCCACCATGGTGCCGCTCTCGTCCAGCAGGTGGCGCGCCACGGTGTCCACCTGCCATTCGCCGAACACCAACTTCTGCGCCGGCTCGGTCGAATGCATGTTGGGCGGCAGCATGCGGGTGCGGCGCATCACCGAGCGGATGCGGGCGAGCAGCTCGCGGGCCGAGAAGGGCTTGGCCAGGTAGTCGTCTGCGCCCATCTCGAGCCCGAGGATGCGGTCGGCCTCCTCGCTGCGCGCGGTGAGCATCAGGATCGGCGTGGCCTTGTACTTGCCGGTGCGCAGGTCGCGGCACAGGGTGAGGCCGTCCTCGCCCGGCAGCATCAGGTCGAGGATGATGAGGTCGAACGGCCCCGCGTCCTCCAGCGCCGCGCGCATGTGCCGCCCGGTCGGCACCGCCACCACGCGCAGGCCGTTCTTCACGAGGTAGGCGGTGAGCAGTTCGCGGATCTCCCGGTCGTCGTCGACGATGAGGATGTGGTCGGAGGGCCTGCTGGTGTTCATGGGCGGTCTCTGGAGGGTGGTCTGCGATCTGGGGGGAATGTAGCGGCCGCCCCGGGCAGCGCGAGCTTCTTTGTATTCGCAAGTATCCGGCCCGACCGGGCGCGACACAGGCATACGCATTCCGCGCCGCCAGGGGCATGCGGGCCCAAGAATCCGTTCCGTTCATCGACAGAACGCTTCTCCAGCTTCACCACCCTGCAAGGAATCACCATGAGCCAGATCGACAAGGTCCTCTACACGGGCAAGACCCACACCACCTCCGGCGGCCGCAACGGCAGCGCGCGCAGCAGCGACGGCCGCCTCGACATCCAGCTGTCGTCGCCCGGTTCGTCGGGCCAGGGCGCCAACCCCGAGCAGCTGTTCGCCGCCGGCTGGTCCGCCTGCTTCATCGGCGCCATGGGCCTGGCCGCGGCGGCGCGCAAGGTGACGCTGCCGCCCGACCTCGCGGTGGACGCCGAGGTCGACCTCGGCACCGGCAGCGGCGGCTACTTCCTGCAGGCGCGCCTGCACGTCAGCATGCCCGGCGTGGACCGCGAGCTCGCGCAGGCGCTGATCGAGACGGCGCACCAGACCTGCCCCTACTCCAAGGCCACGCGCGGCAACATCGAGGTCGCACTGCAGCTGGTCTGAACGGCCTGCCGTCCCGGTCTATAAAGGCGCCCATGTCCACCCTCGCCCGCCCTTCCGCCGATCCGGCCGTGGCCGCCCCCGCTCGCGGCGGGCTGCGCCGGCTGGTGCCGCGCTCGCTGTTCGCGCGCGTCACGCTGATCATCGTGGTCGGGCTGGCGGTGGCGCAGGCCCTGACCTTCGCCGCGATCGGCTTCGAGCGCGGCATCGCGATGCGCGAGCTGATGATGATCGGCATCGAGCGCGACATCGCGAGTTCGGTCGCGCTGATCGACCGGCTGCCCGCGAGCGAGCGTGCGGACTGGCTCGGGCGGCTGGAGCGCCGCAACTATCACTTCACCCTCGGCGGCAGCGCCGGGGGCGTGGCGCCGGCGTCCGCCTCGCAGCGCGAGTTCGGCCGGGCCATCGCGGAGGCGATGCGCCCCTTCGAGATCGTGAAGGTGGGCGAGGTCGCCAGCCCCGCGGGCGGCCTGGAGATCGAGGTGCGGCTGCGCGACGGCTCGCCGCTCATCGTGCATGCGCAGCGCGTGGGCATGCCGATGTCGCCCTGGCTGATCTGGGGCCTGGCGGTGCAGTTGCTGGTGCTGGCGCTGTGCGCCTGGGCCGCGGTGCGGCTGGTCACGCGGCCGCTCGCGCAGCTGGCGGCGGCAGCGGACGAGCTGGGGCCCGACCTCGAGGGCCGCGCCCTGTCCGAGACCGGCCCGAGCGAGGTGGCGCATGCGGCGCGCGCATTCAATGCGATGCAGCGCCGCATCGCGGGCTACATGGCCGAGCGCGTGGAGATCCTGGCCGCCATCTCGCACGACCTGCAGACGCCGATCACGCGGATGCGGCTGCGCACCGACCTGATGGACGACGGGCACGACCGCGACAAGTTCCGCCAGGACCTCGACGCGATGCATGCGCTGGTGCGCGAGGGCGTGACCTATGCGCGCACGCTCCACGGTGCGACCGAGCCCCCGCTGCGCGTGGACGCCGACGCGCTGATCGAGAGCATGGTCGCCGACTACGAGGACGCCGGCGAGCAGGTGCGGCTCGAGGGCCGCGCCGGCGCGCCGATCGTGACGCGGCCCAACGCGCTGCGCCGCATCCTCGCGAACCTGATCGACAACGCACTGAACTTCGGCAGCGAGGTGACCGTGCGCGTGCAGGCCGGGCCCGGGCGGCTGGTGGTCGCGGTGCTCGACGACGGACCGGGCATTCCGCCCGACGAACTCGAGGCGGTGCTCAAGCCCTTCTACCGCGTCGAGAGCTCGCGCAACCGCAGCACCGGCGGCACCGGCCTCGGGCTGGCGATCGCGCAGCAGCTCGCCACCGCGATGGGCGCCGAGCTGAAGCTCGCCAACCGCGCGCAGGGCGGGCTCGAGGCGCGGCTGACGATGCCGACGCGCCCCCCGGGCGCGGACTGAGCCGGCCGGCGCCTTCTTTCCTTCTTCTTCAACCCCATGCACCGGGCCGCGGCTCCCGCGCCCAGCGCGTGTTTCATCGTCCGTTCCACCGAGGATCGCCATGCTCGTTCTCATCGTTGCCTACCTGGGCGGGGTGCTCACCATCCTGAGCCCCTGCATCCTGCCGGTGCTGCCCTTCGTGTTCGCGCGGGCGGACCGCCCCTTCCGCGCCCACGGCCTGCCGATGCTCGCTGGCATGGCGCTGGCCTTCGCCGCAGTCGCCAGCCTGGCGGCCGTGGGCGGCGGCTGGGTGGTCGCTGCCAACGAATACGGGCGCTACGCGGCGATCGCGCTGCTGGCGCTGTTCGGCCTCACGCTGCTGCTGCCCCGGCTGGCCGACCGGCTGAGCCGGCCGCTGGTGGCGCTGGGCCTGCGGCTCGCCGACGGGCAGGCCGGCGGCACGGCCTTCTCGCCGCTGCTGCTCGGCGTGGGCACCGGCCTGCTGTGGGCACCCTGCGCCGGCCCGATCCTCGGGCTGATCCTGACCGGCGCGGCGCTGAATGGCGCGAGCATCGGCACCTCGCTGCTGCTGCTGGCCTATGCCGCCGGCGCCTGCACCTCGCTGGCCGCGGCGCTGCTCTTCGGCCACCGCGTGTTCGCACGCATGAAGGGCGCGCTCGGCACCGGCGAATGGCTGCGCCGTGCCGCGGGCGCGGCGGTGCTGGTCGGCGTGGGCGCGATCGCGCTCGGGCTCGACACCGGGCTGCTGGCCCGGCTCTCGGGCGGCACCACCACGGCGCTCGAACAGGCGCTGCTCGACCGCATCGGTTCGCCCCGGCCCGGCGTGCCGCAGGCGCCCGACGCCGAGCCGCGGCAGGGCGCAGACCAGGGCGGCCTCGTGCCGACCGCCGCCGCCGCGGAGCCACCCCCGGTCCCGCCGGTGCTGCGCACGCTGCGCGACCAGGGCGCGATGCCATCGTTCGCGGGCGCCACCGAGTGGATCAATTCGCCGCCGCTCACGCCCGAGGCGCTGCGCGGCAAGGTGGTGCTGGTGGACTTCTGGACCTACTCCTGCATCAACTGCCTGCGCACCCTGCCCTACCTGCGCGCCTGGGCCGAGAAGTACAAGGACGCGGGCCTGGTGGTCGTGGGCGTGCACACGCCGGAGTTCGCGTTCGAGAAGCGCCCCGCCAACGTGCGGCGCGCGGTCAAGGACCTGGAGATCGGCTTCCCGGTCGCGCTCGACAGCGACTACGCCATCTGGCGCGCCTTCGGCAACCGCGCTTGGCCCGCCTTCTACTTCGTCGACGCGGAAGGCCGCATCCGCCACCAGCAGGCCGGCGAAGGCCGCTACGCGACGGCGGAGCAGGTGATCCAGCAATTGCTGGCCGAAGCCGGACGGCCACGCGTCACCGCGGGGCTGGTCGCACCCCAGGGCCTGGGCACCCAGGCTGCGGCCGGGAGCGAGCCGGCGCTGTCGGGCGAAACCTACCTGGGCCACGCGCGTGCCGAAGGCTTCGCGTCGCCGGGCGGGCTGGTGCGCGACCGCACGCAGGCCTACCAGGCGCCCGCTTCGCTGCGCATCAACCAGTGGGCGCTGGCCGGCGAATGGACGGTGGACGCCGAGCGCGCGGTGCTCGCGCGCGCCGGCGGGCGCATCGTCTACCGCTTCCAGGCGCGCGACCTGCACCTCGTGCTCGGGCCCGCGGCCGACGGCAGGCCGGTGCGCTTTCGCGTGCGGATCGACGGGCAGCCGCCCGGCGCCGACCACGGCTTCGACACCGACGCGCAGGGCGCGGGCGTGATCGACGCGCAGCGGCTCTACCAGCTGGTGCGCCAGCGCGACGGCGCGCGCGAGCGCCTCTTCGAGATCGAATTCCTCGACCCGGGCGCGCAGGCCTACGCCTTCACCTTCGGCTGAGGCCGCGGGCCGAAGCCAGGAAGCGGGCGGCTCAGGCCTTCAGGTATTCGGCCTTGGTGCCGAGCCAGCGGTCGATGTGGCGCTGGGCCAGTTCGGGATGCTTCTGCAGCATGACCGGCGCGAGCTCGCGTGCCCAGTCCAGCAGCAGCGTGTCGGTGGTCAGGTCGGCGAAGCGCAGCAGCGGCGCGCCCGACTGGCGCGCGCCGAGGAATTCGCCCGGGCCGCGGATCTCCAGGTCGCGCCGCGCGATCTCGAAGCCGTCGCCGGTCTCGGCCATCGCCTTGAGCCGCGCGCGCGCCGCCTCGCCGACCCGGCCGCTGTCGCCCGGCGCATAGAGCAGCACGCAGGCCGAGGCCGCGGCGCCGCGCCCGACGCGGCCGCGCAGCTGGTGCAGCTGCGAAAGGCCGAAGCGCTCCGCATGCTCGATCACCATCAGCGAGGCGTTGGGCACGTCCACGCCGACCTCGATCACCGTGGTGCTCACGAGCACGTGCAGGGTGTTGGCGGTGAAGGCCGCCATCACCGCCTGCTTCTCGGCCGTGGGCATGCGCGAATGCAGCAGGCCCACGCCGACCTCGGGGCCGAGCACCTCGGCCAGCTCGTCGCGCGTGGCGGTGGCGTTGCGCAGGTCGACCGCCTCGCTCTCCTCGATCAGCGGGCAGACCCAGTAGACCTGCCGGCCCTGTTCGATCTGCGCCCGGATGCGCGCGATCACCTCGTCGCGCCGGTGCTCGGCCACCAGCTTGGTGACGATTGGCGTGCGGCCCGGCGGCAGCTCGTCGAGCGTGGAGACGTCGAGGTCGGCGTAGTAGCTCATCGCGAGCGTGCGCGGGATCGGCGTGGCGCTCATCATCAGCAGATGCGGTTCCAGTTCGTTGCGCGCCTTGCCGCGCAGCGCCAGGCGCTGCGCCACGCCGAAGCGGTGCTGCTCGTCGATGATCGCGAGCGCGAGGTTGTGGAAGCGCACCTTCTCGGAGATCACCGCATGGGTGCCGATCACGAGCGCGGCCTCGCCGCTTTCCACCGCGGCCGCCATCGCGTCGCGCTCCTTCTTCTTCTGGCTGCCGGTGAGCCAGGCCACGCGCAGGCCGCGCTCGGCCAGCAGCGGATCGAGCCAGCCGACCAGCTTGCCGAAGTGCTGGGCGGCGAGGATCTCGGTCGGCGCCATCAGCGCGCACTGGAAGCCCGCATCGATGCAGCGCGCCGCCGCGAGCGCGGCCACCACCGTCTTGCCCGAACCCACGTCGCCCTGCAGCAGCCGGTGCATCGGCACTTCGCGCCCGAGGTCGCGCGTGATCTCCTCGCCCACGCGCTGCTGCGCACCGGTCAGGCCGAAGGGCAGCACGCCGAGCAGTTCGTCGTGCAGCGACCCCTTGCCGCCGGCCGGCGCGGTCGACACGTCGAGCACCGGCGCGCGCTGCGCCGCGCGCTCGCGCCGCGCCTGCAATTGCGAGAGCTGCTGCGCGAGCAGTTCCTCCGCCTTGATGCGCTGCCAGGCCGGATGGCTGTGGTCCTCGAGCGTGGCGATCGCCACGTCGGGCGCCGGGTAGTGCAGGAAGTTGAGCGCACTGCGCAGGTCCCACGCGCCGCGCAGGCCGATCTGCACCGGGATGGTCTCGTCGAGCACCGCGCGCGCCAAGCCCGAGCGCACCTCGCGCCGCAGCACCGGCTGGGCGAGCCCCGCCACCGTCGAATAGATCGGCGTGAGCGCCTCGGGCAGCGCCGTGCCCGCGGCCTTGACCGTCGGATGCATCATCTGCCGCCCGACGAAGCCGCCGCGCACCTCGCCGCGCACCCGCACGCGCGCACCGACCGCGAGCTGCTTCTGCTGCGAGGGATAGAAATTGAAGAAGCGCAGCTGGCAGGTGTCGCTGCCGTCGTCGATGGTGGCGATGAGCTGCCGGCGCGGGCGGTACGCCACCTCGCATTCGGTCACCACGCCCTCGATCTGCGCCATGTCGCCGTCGCGCGTGTCGGCGAGCCGCACGATGCGCGTCTCGTCCTCGTAGCGCATCGGCAGGTAGAGCGCGAAGTCGATGTCGCGCACCAGGCCGAGCTTGCGCAGCGCGCGCTGGACCTGGCTCAGGCCGCTGCCCGGCGCCGCGGGCGCAGCCGCCGCCGCGCGGGCCGGGGGCTTTTCGGGCAACGGGGATTTCGCGGTCGCGGGCATGGGACAATTCTGCCCGGCTCCGGCCGTGCATTCTTTCTCATTCCGTCCTTCCCGCCACTTGGCACGGGTCCGTCCGACCCTCAAGCACCATGCGCGACTTCACGCTCTCCGATTTCGACTTTCATCTGCCGCCCGAACTGGTGGCCCAGCATCCCGCGCCCGAGCGCACCGCCTCCCGCCTGCTCGACGGCACCGGCGCCGCCCCCGCCGACCGCATCTTCAAGGACCTGCCTTCGCTGCTGCGCGAAGGCGACCTGCTGGTCTTCAACGACACCCGCGTGGTCAAGGCGCGCCTCTTCGGCGAGAAGCCGACCGGCGGCAAGCTGGAACTGCTGGTCGAGCGCGTGCTGCAGGGGCAGGAAGTGGTGGCGCACATGAAGGTCAGCAAGAAGCCGCCCGTGGGCACCACGCTCCAGATGGTGGGCGCCAACGGACCGGGCTTCCGCGCCACGCTGCTCGGCCGCTGGCCCGAGGAGGACGGCGCCCTGTTCCGCTTCGCCTTCGAGAGCGACACGGGCGAGAACCCCTACATGCTGATGGAGCGCTGCGGCCACGTGCCGCTGCCGCCCTACATCACGCACACCGATTCGGCCGAGGACGAGCGCCGCTACCAGACCGTGTTCGCGCGCGTGCCCGGCGCCGTGGCTGCGCCCACGGCGGCACTGCACTTCGACGAGGCGCTGCTCGCGGCGCTAGCCGCACGCGGCGTGCGGCGCGCCAACGTCACGCTGCACGTGGGCGCGGGCACCTTCCAGCCGGTGAAGACCGAGAACATCGCCGAGCACCAGATGCATGCCGAGCGCTACGAGGTGCCCGAGGCCACGCAGCGCGCGATCGCGGACTGCAAGGCGCGCGGCGGCCGCATCGTGGCGGTGGGCACCACCACCGTGCGCACGCTCGAATCGTGGGCGAAGAGCGGCGAGGCCAGCGGCGACACCCGCATCTTCATCACGCCGGGCTTCGCCTTCGCGCACGTCGACCTGCTGGTCACCAACTTCCATCTGCCCAAGAGCACGCTGATGATGCTGGTCTCGGCCCTGGCGGGCTACGAGCGCGTGATGGCCCTCTATGCGCACGCGATCGCCGAGCGCTACCGCTTCTTCAGCTACGGCGACGCCATGCTGCTGGCCCGCGCACCGACATGAGCACCTTTGCCTTCCGCTTCCTGGTCGCCGCGCTCGCCTGCGCCGCGGCCCTGCTCCTTCCGCTCGCGGCCCAGGCGCGCGGCTACACGCCACAGGGCCGCTGCGGCGACTACGCACGCCTCGACATCGCGAGCCCCGCGGGCACCTGCGTCGCGCTGCTGGCCGACGAGGCCGAGGGCCTGCGCGCGCCGCGCCGCATCCTCGAGGTGGCGCCGGGCCGCTACTGGGTCGTCGACATGGGCTCGTGGGAGCCGCGCCGCGGCCGGCTGCTCGAGATGACGCTGCCCACGGACGGCCTCGCGCCGCGGCGCGCGCGCTTCAGCGTGCTGGCCGAGCGGCTCGACCGGCCGCTCGGGCTGGTGATCGGTCCCGACGGCAAGGTCTACGTCGGCGAATCGAACGCGATCTGGCGCACGCCGGTCCCCGCGCCGGGCGGCGCGCTGCAGCGCGAGACGCTGATCGAAGGGCTGCCCGGCGACGGCACCCATCCGCTCAAGGAACTGGCCTTCGCGCCCGACGGGCGGCTCTACGTCAACGTCGGCTCCGACTCCGACGCCTGCCGCGACGCGGCGAGGCAGTACCCGCTGCCCTGCCCCGACCGTGCCGGCCCGACGCCGCGCGCGGCGGTCTACGAGGCCGTGTTCGCGGGGCCGGAGCGCAAGCTGCAGAGCTTCAAGCCCTTCGCCACCGGCCTGCGCAACTCGGTCGCGCTGACCGTGCTGCCCGACGGCCCGGCCAAGGGCACGGTGCTGCAGGGCGAGAACTCGATCGACTACGAGGAGGTCGGCCAGCCGCCCGAGGAACTCAACCGCCTGCAGGCCGGCCGCGACTACGGCTGGCCCTACTGTGTGGGCAACCGGCAGGCCGCGCGCGGCTACGAGAACCGGTACGACTGCAAGGCCACCGAGGCGCCGCTGATGCTCTGGCCCGCGCATGCCGCGCCGCTGCAGATGATCACCGGCCCCGCGGGCAGCCGCTTCGCGGGCCAGTTGCTGGTGGCCTGGCGCGGCCACCAGCCGCCGGGCCATCGCGTGGTGGGCTTCAAGCTCGATGCGCGCGGCCTGCCTGCGGGCAAGCCGATCGAATGGCTCGCGGGCTGGGCGCCCAAGGCCGGCGTGCGCCCGATGGGCCGCCCCACCGGCATCACCGTCGACCGGCAGGGCCGCCTGCTCGCGGTCGAGGACTTCAACCGAACCATCCTGATGCTGCTGCCGGACGCCGGCAGCGCCCCCCGCCAATGACCGACACCACCACCGCGCTGCCCCGCCTCAAGTTCGACCTGCTGAAGACCGACCCCGAGAGCCGTGCGCGCCGCGGCACGCTCACGCTCAACCATGGCGTGGTGCAGACGCCCATCTTCATGCCCGTGGGCACCTACGGCACCGTCAAGGGCGTGATGCCGCGCAGCCTCGAGGAGATGGGCGCGCAGATCATCCTGGGCAACACCTTCCATCTCTGGATGCGCCCGGGCCTGGACGTGATGGCGGGCTTCGGCGGGCTGCACGGCTTCGAGAAATGGAACAAGCCGATCCTCACCGACTCGGGCGGCTTCCAGGTGTGGTCGCTGGGCGCGATGCGCAAGATCAGCGAGGAGGGCGTGAAGTTCGCGTCGCCTGTCAACGGCGACAAGCTGTTCCTCACGCCCGAGGTCTCGATGCAGATCCAGACCATCCTCAACAGCGACATCGTGATGCAGTTCGACGAGTGCACGCCCTACGACACCAAGGGCCACATCACGACCGAGGCCGAGGCGCGCAGCTCGATGGAACTGAGCCTGCGCTGGGCGAAGCGCTGCCAGCACGAGTTCGAGCGGCTCGCGAACCCCAACGCACTGTTCGGCATCGTGCAGGGCGGCATGTTCGAGGGCCTGCGCGAGGAATCGCTCGCCGCGCTGGTGGAAATGGATTTCCCCGGCTACGCCATCGGCGGCGTGAGCGTGGGCGAGCCGAAGGAAGAGATGCTGCGCATCATGGCCCACACGCCGCACCGGCTGCCCGCGCACAAGCCGCGCTACCTGATGGGCGTGGGCACGCCCGAGGACCTGGTGCAGGGCGTGGCGGACGGCGTCGACATGTTCGACTGCGTAATGCCCACGCGCAATGCGCGCAACGGCACGCTGTTCACGCGCTTCGGCGACCTGAAGATGCGCAACGCGCGCCACAAGAACGACCCGCAGCCCATCGACCCGAGCTGCACCTGCCATGCCTGCGCGGGCACTTCGGGCGTAAGCTGGAACGACGGCGGGCGCGAGGGCTTCAGCCGCGCCTACCTGCACCACCTCGACCGCTGCGCCGAGATGCTCGGGCCGATGCTCACGACCATCCACAACCTGCACTACTACCTGAACCTGATGCGCGAGATCCGCGAGGCGCTCGACGCGGGCACCTTCGCCGAATTCCGCGCCCGCTTCAAGGCCGACCGCGCGCGCGGCGTGTAGCGCGCGCAGCGGCTACTTCGCGGCCGGCGGCGCCTTGACGGGCAAGGGCGTGCCGTAGGGCTCGATGCGCAGCAGGTCGCTCTTGAACACCGCGACCTGCCGCAGCGGCGCCTGCACCAGCGCGCCGGCGGCGTCCTTCTGCGAGGCGTATTGCCAGAGCGTGAGCTGCCCCTTGGCCGCCAGCAGTTCGGCCAGGCGCTGCACGGCGGGGCCCGAACCGCTGCCGAGCTGCGCGGCTTCGACGCCGACGACGATCTCGTCGCGCGGCGACACCAGCTTGAAGAGTTGCACGGGCGCCGCCGCCTGTGCCCGGACGGGGCGCACGACGGCGGCCAGCGGAAGGAGCGCGAGCGCGGCGAGCGCGCCGCGGCGAGGGAGGATGTTCATGGACCGCGAGCGTAGCCACGCGGGCGGCACTTGCCCACAGGCCGGAAGCCATACGCCGCCGGTAGCCGGAGGCATGCAGGCCTCGCCCGGATGTGCGCGGACGGCCGATCGGCTACGCTGCCGGCATGACGAACGGTTCATCCAACACTGCGGCCGCGGCCGCCTATTCCGCACGCTATCCCTCGCTCGCCGAGCGCACCGTGTTCATCTCCGGCGGGGCGAGCGGCATCGGCGAATCGCTGGTGCGCGCCTTCCATGCGCAGGGCGCGAAGGTCGGCTTCTGCGACCTCGACACCGCCGCGGGCCAGGCGCTCGCGGGGCAATTGCGCGGCGAGCATCCCGCGCTCTTCCTGCCCTGCGACGTGACCCGACACCGCGGCGCTCGCGGCCGCCATCGCCGCCGTGCGGGCGCACTTCGGTCCCGTGGGCGTGCTGCTCAACAACGCCGCCAACGACCGCCGCCACGAGATGGCCGACGTGACCGACGAGGACTTCGACCGCCTCGTGGCCGTCAACTTCAAGCACCAGTTCTTCGCCGCGCAGGCGGTGGCGGACGACATGCGCGCGCTCGGCGGCGGTTCGATCATCAACTTCGGCTCGATCAGCTGGATGATCAAGGGCCGCGGCTACCCGGTCTACCAGGCCTGCAAGGCGGCCGCGCGCGGCCTCACGCGCTCGCTCGCGCGCGACCTCGGCAAGCAGAACATCCGCGTCAATTCGATCGTGCCCGGCTGGGTGATGACCGAACGGCAGATCCGGCTCTGGGTCAAGCCCGAATCGGGCGCCGAGATCGACGCGGCCCAGTGCCTGCCGGGCCGCGTGATGGGCGAGGACATCGCCGCGATGGCGCTGTTCCTCGCGGCCGACGATTCGCGCATGTGCACCGCGCAGGACTTCGTGGTGGACGCGGGCTGGACCTGAGGCGCCGCGCCACCGGTCAGCCCGGCTGCGGCGCGGCCGAGGCCGCAGTGCCGCAGGCGTGGCAGAACTTCGAGAACGCGCTCTTGCGCGTGCTGCAGTGGCCGCAATGGTCGTACAGGCCGATGCCGCAATGCGGGCAGAAGTCGATCTCGGTGTTCTTCAGGTCCACCGGCCGCTCGCAGCCCGGGCACACGTTCTTCGCGAGGCGCGCGAGCGCGGTGTCGTAGCTGAGCTCCTGGCGCCGCACCGGGTCGGGCTGCTGCTCCGCCGCCTTCTGCCGCGCGAGGTAGCGGTTGAGTGCGAGGATCGCGTAGCGCCCCACGAGCACCGTGACCACGATGCCCACCACGTAGCGCACGTAGCCGCCGTAGCTCGGCAGGTAGGGCACGAGCTCGACGAAGAAGGCGAACAGCGCGAACAAAATGAAGCCCCAGGCGAAGGGCCAGTAGGTGCTCTTGCGCTTCTTCACGAACAGCCAGCCCGCGATCACGAGCAGCGGCAGCGTGAGCGCGAGTCGGTAGCCGAACACGCGCAGTTCCACGCGGCGGTACTCGGCCTCGAGCTTCTCCTGCGCCGCGCGCTCCAGCACCGCGAGCGATTCGCGCGCACGCTGCTCCGACTGCCGCGCGTCGAGCACGATCTGCCGTTGGGCGTCGAGCTTGCGCTGCAGCTCGTCTTCCTTCTGCTTGAGCGCATCGAGCGCGCGGGTGCGCGAGATCAGCTCCGGGTCCTGGTCGGGCTGCGCGGTGGCGCGCCGCGTGGCGATCCAGTTGCCGAAGGTCTCGCGCGCATTGGCGCTGGCCTGCCGCGCGGCATTGGCCTGCAGCTGGATCTGGTCGAGCTCGCGCGAGGCTTCGAGCTCGGCCTGCTCGGACGCCTTGATGGCGCTGCGCAGCGGCTCGGCCGCGGGGCGGTCGATGAAGTCGTCGAGCTGCAGCGCGCGCTCGACCTGCGGCAGGTCGCCCACCACCGTGCCGCCGAGCCCGATCAGGAAGCTCGCGAACACCAGCGCCACGAGCCAGAGCCCGCGGCGAAACCATTTCTCGGACAGACGCAATGACTTGCTCATTTCCTTCTTTCTCCTCGTTGTTCTTTGCGCAAGGGCGCGATCACAGCTTCAGCACCACCGGCGCGGCGCCCAGCCCCGCGCGCGGCAGCCATTCGAACACCGAATCGACCGTCACGGTCTCGATGCGGTCCGAGAAGCGCTTGTCGTTCGGATGGTCGTCGAAGGCCACGTTGGCCGAGCCCACGCGGCCGCCGAGCCGCGTGAGCGGACCGAGCCGCAGCGTCGTCGGCTGGTAGCCCTTGAACTGCAGCCAGGCCTGCGCCTGCGCGCGGCTGGCGATCGTCGCGGGCTCCATGGCCGCGGCCAGCGTCTCGATGGCCCACTGGTTCGACTGCTGGTACTTCTGCCCCCAGGCGTAGCTCACGATGCTGTAGGGCGCAACGTTCATCCGCGCGATGCGCGCCGCGGGCTCGCGCAGCGCGGCCAGCAGCTGCGCCTGCACCTGCGGCGCGGGCACCGACCAGGCGGCCTCGTAGCGCCACGGATCGTCGAGAAAGAACTCGCCGAGCCCCTGGCGGTAGAGCGCGGCCACGGCCGTGCCGCACTGGTTGAGCTTGTGCACCACGCGCCACGGGCCTTCGTCGGTCTTGTAGGCGATGCCCATGTGCGAATAGCGCAGGCCGTACTTGCCGAGGTCCTGCCCGGCGCGCGCCAGCAGCACCACGCGGGCGCCGCTGGCGTCGAGCCGCTCGGCGGTGCGCTGGGCCAGCTGCATGCCCTGCACGATGGACGCCGCGGTCGGCCTGGCCTCCTGGCACGAGCGGCCGGCCTGTGCCTGCAGCGGCAGGGCCGCCACGAGCGTGAGCGCAAGCAGCGCGCGAAGCAGCAGCGGCTTCATGACAGCTTCTCGTTGTAGAGCAGCGCCCGGCCGATGGCGTTGGGCACGAAGGCCAGCACCTCGCCCGCGGCCGACAGCACGACGCCGGTGCCGATCACGCTCACGAGCACGCTGGTGCCCACGGCCGCCGAGAGACCGTTGGCCGCGCGGCCGGCCACCTTGACGCTGGCGCGCGCGCCGTCCGAGGCGCGCTCGAGCAGGTACACCGTGCCGTCGGCCACGGCTTCCACGGCCACCACCGTCAGCACCGAGCCGCCGACCGAGAGCGCCGCCGGCAGCGCGACCACCGCGGTGGCGGACGCACCCACCGCCGACGCGGCGCCCACCACCGAGGCCACCGGCAGCAGCGAGAGTCCGGCCGATGCCTCGGAGGCCCCGTCGTGGGCCTGCGCCTGCAAGGGAAGCGTGGCGGCCGCGAGCACGGTGCAGGCAGCGGCCAGAAGAGAAACCATCGACTTTTTCATCGCGATCTTTCCTTTGGGAAGACGAAATTGAAGTGGGAGCGGCGCGCTCATTCGCCCGTGCCGGCGGCGGCTTCCTGGCGTGCGGCGCGGCGGCCCTGCAGGCGTGCCTCGGCCAGGTCGGCCTCGTGCCGGTCGCGCAGCGTCTTGGCGAGCGTGAAGGCCGAACTGATGAGGAACAGCCAGCTCACGCCGAGGAAGGCCTTGTAGGCTTCGTTGATCTCCATCCGCACCAGGCCCCAGCCGGTGAGGCCCATGGCGGTGAAGAAGCTGCCCCAGACGACCAGACGCCACATCGGCACGTCGCGGCCGGTGGCGGCGCCGCCGGCCTGCACCTGCTGGTTGTCACGCACGAACTTCGCGAGCATGAAGGCGGTGCTGAGGCAGAACACGTAGCCCATCACCATGAACGCACGGTCCAGCGCCTCGCCCGGCAGCCAGGCGAGGCCGGTGGCGCAAAGGAAGACGGCGATCGCGAACGAGGTCCAGACCTGGAGCTGCCAGGCCCGCGTGTCGCGCTGGATCGAAACGGTGGTGGAAGGGAAGGGTTGCATGAAGGCCTCGCGGCGTAGTGAAGGTGAGCGAATGATGGTTCGCTCGCCCATCGCGGGGCTCGGATTCTTCGACCAGTTCCGGCTTCAGGCGCCGGAGGTATCGCAAAGCGATACTTTTCAGCCGGCGCTGAACAGGCCGCTCACGCGCCGCTGCAGCGCCTCCGGCTGCACCTCGACCGGCGGCACGGCGTGGCCGACGTGCAGGCCCACGCGGCTGAAGAAGCCGCGGCGGAAGGGCTTGGCCATGGCCACGTTCTGGCCGCCGCGCAGTTCGATGCGGCTGAAGTACGAGCCCCAGAGGTTGGTCAGCGCCATCGGGATCACCGGCGGCTCCAAGCCTTCGGCGCGCGCGCTCTCGACGATCTTCACCACGCCGCCCTTGAAGGGCTGCAGCTGGCCGTCGCGCGTGATCGCACCCTCGGGGAAGATCGCGAGCAGGTCGCCCTCGCGCAGCACGGCCAGCGCCCTCGCGAAGGCCGCCTCGTAGGCCGCCGGGTCTTCCTTCTGCGGCGCGATCGGGATCGCCTTGGCGAGCTTGAACAGCCAGCCGAGCACCGGCACCTTGAAGATCCGGTGGTCCATGATGAAGCGGATCGGCCGCGGGCTCGCGGCCATCAGCAGGATCGCGTCGATGAAGCTCACGTGGTTGCACACCAGCACCGCGGCGCCCTCGGTCGGGATGTGCTCCTCGCCCTTGATCTCGAAGCGGTAGACGAAGTGCGACAGCACCCAGGCGACGAAGCGCAGCAGGTACTCGGGCACCAGCATGAAGATGTAGAACGCGACCACCGCGTTGGCGATGCCGGTGAACAGGAAGATCTGCGGGATCGTGAAGCCCGCGCCGAGCAGCGCACCCGCGATCACGGAGCTGCCGATCATGAAGAGCGCATTGAGGATGTTGTTGGCCGCGATGATGCGCGCGCGGTGCGTGGGCTGGCTGCGCAGCTGGATCAGCGCGTACATCGGCACGCTGTAGAGGCCCGCGAACAGCGACAGCAGCGCCAGGTCGGCCATCACGCGCCAGTGGGCCGACTGGCCGAGGAAGGCGGCGAGTCCCGTGCCCGCGGCGGGCGGCAGCGCGCGCGAGGCGAAGTACAGGTCGATCGCGAACACGCTCATGCCGATCGCCCCGAGCGGCACGAGGCCGATCTCCACCTGGCGCCGGCTCAGCGTCTCGCACAGCAGCGAACCTATGCCGATGCCGACCGAGAACACCACCAGCAGCAGCGAGGCCACCTGTTCGTCGCCGTGCAGCACCTCCTTCGCGAAGCTCGGGAACTGGCTCAGGAACACGGCGCCGAAGAACCACATCCACGAGATGCCGAGCAGCGAGCGGAACACCACGATGTTGCCGTGCGCGAGCTTGAGGTTGCGCCAGGTCTCGCTGAACGGGTTCCAGTTGATGACCAGCCCCGGATCGGTGGCGGGTGCGGGCGGAATCGCCTGCGCCGTGGCGCGCCCGACCAGCGCCAGCAGCACGCAGGCGGCCCCCACGGTGGTGTGGCCGATCTGCGGCAGCGCCACCAGCAGCCCGCCCGCGACCTGGCCGAGCAGGATCGCGACGAAAGTTCCCATCTCGACCATGCCGTTGCCGCCCGTGAGTTCGCGCGCATCGAGCACCTGCGGCAGGTAGGCGAACTTGACCGGACCGAAGAGCGTGGAATGCAGGCCCATGAGGAACACGCAGCCCAGCAGCACCACCGCGTCGGCGCGCACGAAGCCCCAGGCGGCGATCAGCATGATCGCGATCTCGAGGTTCTTGACGAAGCGGATCATCCGCGTCTTGTCGAACTTGTCGGTGAGCTGCCCCGCGGTGGCGGAGAACAGCAGGAACGGCAGGATGAACAGCGCACCGATCGCGAGGCCCGCCATCGCGGGCGGCATCCAGCCGAGCTGCAGCTGGTAGGTCACCATCACGGTGAACGCGAACTTGAACAGGTTGTCGTTCGCCGCGCCCGCGAACTGGGTCCAGAAGAAGGGCGCGAAGCGCCGCTGCCGCAGAAGCGCGAACTGGTTGGCATGGGCGTTCGCATCGGGGGCCGCGGGCGTGGTGGCGGCGGCAGCAGCGGGATCGGTCATTCGACGGTTTCTCCTCATGCCGCTACGGCGGCTGGGTCGGGATTGTGCCGCAGCAGCTTCGCCTGCCAGTCCTTCTCGAGCGAACGCAGCGCGAAGAGCACCGGCAGGCCCGCGAGCGACGCCGTCAGGTGCTTGAGCGTGTGGCCCGACACCAGCTGCCCGGTGGCCTCGTAGATGGCGTGGTCGCCGAGCTCGAAGGCCTTGGCCAGCACGTAGAACACCACCACCCAGCCCAGCCGCAGCCCGACCGCATGCGGCATCGGCCGGGCCAGCGCGAGCGTGAGCACCAGCGCCATGCCGCCGAACTGCACCACGGCCCAGGGCAGCACGTTGCCGCTTTCGTGGAACACCTCGGCCGAGAGCAGCCCCGCCATCAGCACGAACCAGGCCGCGGGCCAGCCGGCGCGCTGGCTCACGCGTTCGCAGACCGCGACGCCGATCAGCCCCGCGAAGGCCACCGCCATGCCGGCGCGGTCGGCCGCAAGCCGGGGCGCATCGGGCACCAGGTGGTAGAAGGCCGAGCCCGCGGCGGTGGCGATCAGGCCGGCGAAGAACAGCCAGGCGCAGTCGAGCGTGTTGTCCGGCGGGTCGTTGGCGGGCGGCGCGAGCGGGAATTCGGCCAGCGCCTGCTGGTGCGCGCGGTCGATGCGGTTGAGCCGGTACAGGCCCCAGCCGCCGATCAGCAGGAAGGGCAGGTTGCTCAGCACGTCCATGGCGTTGGGCAGCCCGTGCCAGCTGCGGTCGTCGGCGAACACCGAGGCGATCGCCACCTGCGAGGCAGGCAGTTCCGGCCCGAACAGGGCCACGAGCGCGAGCAGCGCGAAGGTGAAGAGCAGGCGGCGCTCGCGGCGGCTGAGGGTGGGCAGGAGCATGGCGGGCCTCGTGGGTGACGGTGGTGGTGGGTGGTGCGCGCCGCGGAATCTAGTTGCCAGTGCGTCCAGCGGCATCGAGAATCGATACGAGACACGCATTCACACCCTTCGGTATCTTTTTTCGATACCTCCATCCCTTCCCTCTTCACCCATGAGCACCACCGTCGACCTCGTCCAGGCCCTGAAGAACGAACTCAAGAGCGCGCGCATGACCTACGCCGACCTGGCGCGCTCGCTCGACATGGCGGAATCCAGTGTCAAGCGGATGCTGGCCAAGAGCGACATGCCGCTGTCGCGGGTCGATGCGATCTGCCGTGCGCTGAAGATCGATTTCGCCGAGCTCGCGCGCCGCGTGGCCGACGCCCAGCCGCTGCTGAAGGAACTCACCCACGAGCAGGAACGCGCGGTCGTCAAGGACAAGAAGCTGCTGCTGGTGGCGATCAGCGTGCTGAGCCAGTGGACCCTGGAGCAGATCGTGGCGGCCTACCGGATCAGCGAGGCCGAGTGCATCGGCTTCTTCGCGCAGCTCGACCGCATCGGCATCATCGAGCTGCGGCCGCTCAACCGCTACCGGCTCAAGCTCGCCAAGACCTTCCGCTGGCGGCCGCACGGCCCGGTGATGGATTTCTTCCGCGAGAACGTGGTGCTCGACTACTACCGCGGCGGTTTCGACGGCCCGGCCGAGGGGCTGCTGCTGGTGCACGGCTCCATCAGCCGCTCGCTCGCGCCGGCCTTCCTCGAGCGGCTGCAGCGCGTGGCGCAGGACTTCGCGCAGCAGCACCAGACCGACCAGAAGCTGTCACCCAGCGACCGCGAGGGCTACACGCTGCTGCTCGGGATGCGCAACTGGGAATTCGAAGCCTTCACCCGGCTGCGGCGGAGCTGAGAGGGGCCGGGTTCGGACAGCCGGACGCAGAGGGCGCGAAGGTTTCGCGAAGGACGCGAAAGAACAGCCAGTTTTTTGGGCTTCTTTCGCGGTTTCTGCGCTGCTTTTGCGACTTCTGCGTTCGGCTGTCCGGCCCCGCTCCCGCTCAGGCCTTTGCAGACTCCAGCGTGTCGCGCATCGCGCGCGCGGCAGCCTTGGCGGCCTCGGCGAAATCGTCGCCCGACGAGGCGTAGATGATCGCGCGCGAGGAGTTCACGATGATCGGCGCCTCGGGGCGCCAGCCGGCGCGCACGGTGGCGACGGCATCGCCGCCCTGGGCGCCGACGCCGGGGATCAGCAGCGGCACGGTGGGCGCGAGTTCGCGCACGCGCTCGATCTCGGCGGGGTAGGTCGCGCCCACCACGAGGCCGAGCTGGCCGTTGAGGTTCCACGGTCCCTGCGCGAGCCGGGCCACGTGTTCGTAGAGGAAGGGCTGGCCGTCGATGCCCGCGAGGCGCTGGCCCTGCAGGTCCGAGCCGCCGGGGTTGCTGGTGCGGCAGAGCAGGAAGGCGCCCTTGCCCTCGTGCTTGAGGTACGGCGCCACCGAGTCGAAGCCCATGAACGGCGACAGCGTCACGGCGTCGGCACCGTAGCGCTCGAAGGCCTCGATCGCGTACTGCTCGGCCGTGGAGCCGATGTCGCCGCGCTTGGCGTCGAGGATCACGGG
The DNA here is from genome assembly GCF_029893635.1 of Variovorax sp. TBS-050B. Taxonomy (NCBI): domain Bacteria; kingdom Pseudomonadati; phylum Pseudomonadota; class Betaproteobacteria; order Burkholderiales; family Comamonadaceae; genus Variovorax; species Variovorax sp. TBS-050B. Next base: position 1,213,027 of record NZ_JARXYR010000002.1, read on the forward strand.
CACATGGGGTGCGTTGCGGCGCATGTGCGCCATCAGCTGCTCGAGCTGGGCCTCGGCGCGGTGCGCCGCGAAATAGGCGATCTGCGGCTTGAAGGCGATGACGAGGTCGGCGGTCGCGTCGACGATGCGGGCGCAGAAGTCGTAGATGCGGCCGGCGTCGCCCTTGAGTGCGCCGGGGAACTTGGCTGGCTCCGGGTCGAGCCCCACGCAGAGCATCGAACCGTTGTGTCGCTGTGCGGTGGCCAGCTGGTCTAGGAAAGTCATGGGGTCCGATTTTACGGACCGGCCTGCCACCGCTCCGCCGCGACGCAGAGATCGGCCCAGGCGCGCGCCTTGTCGGCCGGATTGCGCAGCAGGTAGGCCGGGTGGTAGGTGGCGACCACCGCGACGCCGTCGCCGGCGAGCGCGAGCGGCACCGCGCGGCCGCGCAGCTTGCCGAGCGGATCGGCGCTCTGCATCAGGCTCTGCGCGGCGAGCGGACCCATGGCGAGCACCACGCGCGGCGCGAGCGCGGCGGCATGCGCGGCGAAGGCTTCGCCCAGCGGCTGCGGGCTGCCGGGCCGTCCGGCGGCCACGCCGCGGTGCGTGCGCATCAGGTGCACCGGCGTGGCGCCGTCGTGCAGCCGCAGCGCGCGCAGCATGTTGTCGAGCAGCTTGCCGGCATCGCCCGCGAAGGGCTCGCCATGGCGGCCGTCGGCCTCGGGGGGCATGTCGGCCACGACCAGCCAGCCGCCCTGCGCGGCGTCGGCGCCGGCCTCGGCATAGAGGCGGCGCGGCGCCTCGACGAGCACGGCAGCGCCCTGCGCGAGCGGCACGGCCGCGGGCCGCGGGGCGGGCGCCGGCGCGGCGACGGGGGCGGCCGGCGGGATGTCGGCGGCAGGCCGCTCGCGCGGCGCGGCCACCGGCGGCGCCGCGATCTCGGCGGCCGCCACCGGCGCGGGCGCCGGCGCGGCCGCAGGTGCCGGCGCCTCGGGCATCGGCCACCAGACCTTCACGCCCATCTCGTCGAGCATCGCGCGGCGCCGCGCATCGAGCTGCAGGGTCTGCACCGCATTCATCGCAGCGCCCCCCAGGCCGTGCCGGATTCGTTGAGCCGCAGGCTCATGACCACGGCGTCCTCGCGCTTGCCGTCGAGCGCGGGGTAGTAGCCCTTGCGCACGCCGACGCTCCGGAAGCCGTGGCGCATGTAGATGTCGAGCGCGCGCCGGTTGCTTTCGCGCACCTCCAGCCAGAGCCACTGGGCGGCCTGGGCGCGCGACCAGCCGGTGAGCGCCTCCAGCATCAGCGGCGCCCATCCCTGGCGCTGGAAGGCCGGCGCCACGGTGATGTTGAGCAGATGCACCTCTTCCACACCCTTCATCGCCACGAAGTAGCCGATCAGCGTCTCGCCGAAGCCGGTGACGGGCGTGGCCAGGCCCGGCGCGACCGCGGGCGCGAGCAGGCACTGGCAGTGGTAGCCGACGGCCATCGAGTCGATGAAGTTGGCGCGCGTCCACGGATGGCTGTAGGCGGTCTGCTCGACCGCGCAGACGGCATCGAGCCGCTCGACGGTGAGCGGCTCCAGGCGGGCCTCGACGGATTGAAGAACGGCGCTCATGGCAGGGTCTGCGGTGCGACGGCCGCGGCGGCGGCCTTGATGGCGGCGCGCTCCTCGGTCGTTTGCGCCACTTTATCGCGAACGTAGAGCGGCCAGGCATGCGCCGCATCGACCGCGCGGCCGGCGGCGAGCAGGGCCGGCGCCAGCCGGAGCATCGCGGCGGCCGTCGGCAGCACCGCATGGCGCGCCGCGGCGGGCGCGAGGCGGTCGCCGTAGGCGGCGAAGGCGTTGCCCGCCAGCGACCAGCCCGCGGGCACCTCGAGCGCCTCGGGCGCCAGCAGCAGCGGCTCGGCGCCGTCGCCGCCGAGCGGGCCGCCGGCATCGAAGTCGTAGCGCGCGGCATAGATCTCGTCCATGCGCGCATCGAGCGT